>JAEEPT010000239.1 GCA_016284895.1 Prevotella sp.
ATCCATATTCATGAAACCTCCGGGGAAAGCCCAGCATCCTTTGTATGGTTCATCGCCACGCTGAATAAATAGCACTTTAGCTTCTGCTTCTGTGGTAATGACAATACAATCGGCAGTCACAGCTGGACGTGGATACTTATAAGTGTATGCCATAATGTCTTTTGTTGTATTATTTGATTATTGAAAGAATTTTACCTAAATATCTCATCATCAAATCATCACCTTCTTTTCTTGCTTTGTCGCTGATGTATTTATCTGTCAGGTGAAGAATTCGTTCGCAGGCTCCTACATTAAAAATCCCTTCAACAATCCGTTCAAGATTTTCAGTAGTTTGTATAGATAAATCTCCGTCCAAATCGTCCCCAATGAACTCCCACCAATAATCTACAGAATGTACCTTCGTTACCTCTAACATCGGTGCGACATCAAAGTATGTGTGTCGTATATTGCCATCTTTATCTTCATGAATCTCTGTTATATAGGGTGCATGGCATAAAAAATATGGTGTTGCCCCTTCTTGTAATAGTCTGACCACTTCGTCCTCCATATGCTGTATGCCGTAGTTGGTTAATCGAATGTTGTCTTCAGACACACCGTCATTCAGAAGAAATTCATAATCTTCATCATCAATATAGGGATTATCCCCAGGCTCTTCCCACCAATTCCATATGATGAATCCCAATTGGTCATAGGGGGTACGCTTCATGTCGGGAAACAATGCTTTATGAAGATTCCACATCTCCAGAACATGTAACGTCTTACAATAGTCATTGTTTTTCAGCGCATCGTACATGGCATAAGAAAGCTGGAAGCTGTCAATATCTCCTTCGTCAGATACACCTCTTCGATCTCCTGACCAGCGAGCCAGTTTTATGGGAGAGTTTCTGGCAGCCTCTATCAGCGACCGTATTTTGTTAGTGTCGCCAGTCAATACGGCAATAACAGCCTCTTTTTCATCCTTACTCTCAATACTAATGCAACTGTTTCCCATTCTGTTTATTTTTTGTTATGAAGTGATTTCCAGTACGACTTCCAGCGGATGCACGTCCCGTATTGAACACCATATTCTTTTGCCCATTGTTCCACTTTCTCCTTAGGGGCATCAAAGCCAGCAACACCCCAAACGCAACCAGCACGGTGCTTTTGGTCAGTTTCCTCGCTGACGGTAAACTCTGAAAGCATCTTTTCGGTCAATTCGTCCTTCATGTTAAACGATTTATTCTTCATCATAGTCATATTCTATTTGATTTGCTCCGTACCTTTCAAACAGATTTATGAGTTTTTTTAAGCCACATGCTTCCATAAGGTTGAGGATATCCATTGGTATATCCATTTTGCTGTTTTTCGTTAATGGGAGCACAATGTCCAAATTCCACAAATCGAAGTATCTTGTACACATTCCCATGTCTGTCATGTCAAACTTGTCTTCATCCATATTGTATAAGCCTTGCCCGTCAGCACCTGCTTTCAAAAGTCTTTCTACTTCCGAATAATTGAAGAACACAGTGGCTCGGTAAAGGTCTATATCTATCTGCGGAATCCCCGCTTCCTGTAGATCTAAAACTGAATCCTTTGCAATCAGAATATTTCCGCCGTCATTAAAACTACAAGCGTAGTTTCCATATTCAATCTCAAAAGAGTCAATATCAAATCCGAAGGTGTTTAGCCAAATATATGCGATATGGCGGTTTTTTTTATAAGCATCTGCTATTTGAGGCTTTATCTTATCTGACCATGATTTCTCTGTCAGTGCTAAGTCCCAAAGTTTCGTGATGTAATAGATAGGTATTGGGCACCTTATACCTCCTATGTCTTCGAGTAAAGAGTTATCGAAAGAACCTTCCTCAATCATGCCAGTCAAAATATCTGGCCGCATGAAATAACAGGCTTCTATTGCTTTTCTATTATTGGTGGTCATGTCCATAGCTTGAGTTTTTTCTTTTCATCAATATCGTTCCATAAACTTGTTATAGCTTCACGCATAGCGATCTCAGCATTGTGTGTATCATCCGCAGCTCTTTGCGTATGCCAAATGCGGTAAGTTTTATCGGGTAACTTCTGTAGCTGGAAACGAGCCGACACAAAACCACTGCGGCACACATATATCCACCCATTCTCTAAATATAGCTGATGCCTTCTAATATTTGTATAAATTTTGTTTCTTACTTCTATTCATATTGGTTTTTCCTACGATACTTATTGGCTACTTCAATGAGTTTGGCAAACTTTTCAAGTCGCTCAGGCGAATAGCCTCCTTTGGCTATTTGCTTTTTTGTGTGCTTGAACCAGTTGAGCAAATCATGTTCTTCAATCCTATGCTTAGATGGTCGCCTGTGATGGGTTTCCATGAAGTCCATCATCTGCTCATACTGCATTTGCCATTTCTCATCTTGTGTCATAGCCGCATACATTAATTGTAATCTACAGGAGGTTCTGCAGCCATACTATAAGAAGTATTTGTGTCTTCCTCAATATAGTGGCCGTTCATTTCTAATTCAGTGATACAGGAGCCTGTTGCGTAACAGTACATGGTAACAATAATGCTTATTGCTGCATTAAGTTCCTGTTCTGAAGCCGTTGGTGATATATGGGACTCGCTATTGCGCCACTCTTTAACCATAAGTAACCACTGGTAAAGCTGTTGTTTAGCTTCATCGGTGCTATACTTTAACTGCCAAAGTGGTTTTACATCATGTATTACATTGGCCCACGTTACGGATTCTCCCTCGTTTTGTGGTTTCACCTCTTCATTCTTCATCAAGTAGTAGAGTTTCTTCAGATAGGCTTCGAACTTTGTAACCAGCAGATTGAAGGAAACGAACTTGTCAACGATAGTGCTGCCGTCTTTATATAGGTTGATGAAAGCACGATGGAGGAATAGGCCAACACCGTCAAGAGACTCGATCGAGTCTTTGTCCATTACGTAGAACAATGCTTCGACAATTTCTTTGGTGGAACGCATACTCTTCTTTACACCAGCAAGGGTGAAACTGATTATCTTTTCTATTTCTGCCTTAGACTTGTTGATATGAGGCATGAACTGAATGGTCATTCCAGACTCTGGATCTTGTTCACCAGCTGAAGCAGGATTCTCCAACACAGCAAATCCCTCATCAACAGAAGGCTGTTCGATAACGACATCCTGTATTGTAACATCGTCATTCAAGTATGCAGCCAAAATCTTTTCACGCTGCTCTGGGTCAAGG
This sequence comes from Prevotella sp., assembly GCA_016284895.1. Classification (GTDB taxonomy): domain Bacteria; phylum Bacteroidota; class Bacteroidia; order Bacteroidales; family Bacteroidaceae; genus Prevotella. The sequence goes on from JAEEPT010000239.1 coordinate 3,207, forward strand.
ATGAAGTCTTTCAACAACTTTGCCCCTTTTGCACTCACCATACGAGCCTTTGGTTCTGTACCTTCAACCTTGGTGATAAATGCGCGAGTCTTGATAGGGTCAAGTGTCAAGCGCAATTCTGCAAAGCGGTTAAAGTCATCCAGATTTTCCTCAGTAGGATTAGAGACGATGATTTGCTGAAGCATACTGATGTTTACTCCTGTTGCTTCAGACAGTATGAGGATTTGCTTGTATAGTTCCTTCAACTGATATTCATTGATATAGTCCTGAATGGTTTTTCCGGCTTCTGGGCGCAAATCTCCACGCTGAATGTCATGCAGTATAAGAATAGCTGTTCGCTGATCCTTCTGGGGAAGAGAAGCAAAGGTCTTGTGCAATTCCTGTAATGCTTCTTTTGTCGGTTCGCTACCAGGGCCATCAGTATAGAGTCGTTTGATGAAGCGAACGAACTTGGAGTTGATGTATTCAGCGTCAATAGCTCCTGTTCCTGTTTCTGTGATGTAGGTGTCAACGGGATAGTCAAACTCATGGCCTTCGCCACCGCCAGTTCCACCTTCAAACAGTTCACGATAGCGTTGTAGAAGAATCAGATAAGTTTGTTCATCCAACTCCATAGAAATGCGTGTATAGGTGTCCCCATGCTTAAACTCATATTCACTCTTTTCCCATACAAATCCCTGGAGCTTTGCGGCCTCCAGAAGTCTAGTCATGCTGCTGAAGTCCTGTGCAAACATCCGGCGGTCTTCACGGGTGTCTGGCAGACGCTCGAAGTTGAAAATCTCATGTGAGTGGAAAATGTCGCGTATATGCAGGAACTTTCTGTTGATGTTCATGAGGTTGTCTTCCAACTTATCGACGAACACGCCAAGAGGACGGTCAACATATACCTCCAGAGCATCTTCGATGTTACGCTCCATTGTATATGGGAACGTATAATAGTAGATAGTTCCGAATGGTTTGTCGGGGCCAAAGAGTCTGTTTGTACGAGAGAATGCCTGAATGATGTCGACATACTTCATCACCTTATCCACATAAAGGGTATTGACCCACTTTGAGTCATAACCAGTCAGCATCTGAGTGACCACAATCAGAAGGTCTATCTGTTGTGAATGGTCGTGTTCGATGCCGACATATGGCTTTTTGTGCGCAAGTCGCTTCGCTACATCCTTTTTGTATTTACCGTAAGTCGAGAGTTGGAAGCTGGTCTGGTATTTTGCATTATAATCAGTCAGCATTTCCAAGAGGGCATCTTCACGAGCAATACCTTCATCACTGTTGTCTATATTGTTATCAAATACAGCAACAACATTCATTGATGAGTATTGCGTCTTGAATAATTTGTAGTAAGCAATAGCTTCAGGTATATTCTGTGTGGCAAGAATAGCATGGAACTTACGGTTTTTGCTCACACGGTCGAATTTTCCCATGATGTCAGCCGCTACCGCCTGATGATGTATGTCTTGCTGATAAAGATCTTTGGGAAGATAATGCTCAACTCCATGACGAGTTTCGCCATTCTCCGTATAAGTATCTGGCATCTCCAACTCGTGCATGAAGCGATTATATACCTTCATGGCTTCCGGGTCATTTTGGATTTCCTCTACACTCTTAGCGTCAAGTTGACAGAGAGCAGCCTTCTCGCGAAGTTCCTCATCACTATATGTATTGATGCGATAAGGGTCAAAGCCAAGAACATTACCGTCTGGAATACCATTGGCAATGGTGTACTTATGGAGCATATCGCCAAATA
>JAEEPT010000240.1 GCA_016284895.1 Prevotella sp.
GAGGGGCAGAAGACGGTGGCAGAAAAGGGGGTGTGTTCTCCTGTTGTGTGGCGTATTGCTGATGAAGCAATAGCTATTCGTCCTGTTTCTGCAAGAATGGCAGATAAGATGTTGTCAATTCCTATTGACCAACGATATAACTATGACGATATAGAGGATATTGCCTCTATCATACTTTCAGTCCTGAAATGAAAAAACTTATGGTACTTGCCGCGGGTCTGCTTCAAATCCCAGTGATAAAGAAGGCCCGTGAGATGGGTGTGTATGTCATTGCAGTAGATGATGACCCGAATGCTCCAGGAATGACATTGGCAGACAAAGCCATTGTGCCGGGTGGATTAATCAACGAGAACAAACTGCTGACAATTGCCAAAGAAGAGCAAATAGATGGTGTGATACATCCTTGCTCTGAAGTGGCAATGAACGTGATGGGGCACATCAATGATGAGTTGCATCTGCACGGTATCTCTCGCGAAACAGCAGTACGTGCCACGAATAAACATTTGATGCGTGAAGCATTTGAGACATACGGGGCACCAAGTCCAAAATCTTTCTGCACAGACAATGTGGAGGAGGGATACAGAATGTTCCTCTCTATTAATGGTAAGGCCATCCTGAAGCCATCGCGCAATAGCGGGAGCCGTGGAATAGCTGAGATAGAACCAGGACTTTCGTTTGAGGTATTTGCTCCGCTGTTTGAACGCTCGAAGAAAGAGAGCCGTGATGCTTCGGTGATGATTGAGCAGTTTATCGAAGGACCGGAATTCAGTGTAGAAATTATTGTTTGGGATGGTAAGGTGAACGTGCTCCAAGTGACGGACAAGAAAACGACGGAAGCTCCATACTTTGTAGAGTTGGGACATAGTCAGCCGTCGTTATTTCCTGCAGAGGTGGTTAATGCCGTAAAGGATGCAGCTGTAAAAGGCGTAAAAGCCTTGCAGTTGAATGATTGTGCAGCCCATGCGGAAGTGAAGTACCAAGATGGGAAACCTTATATCATGGAGATAGGTGCTCGGTTGGGGGGCGACTTTATCTCCACAGAATTAACTCACCTAAGTACTGGCATAGATATGGTTGCTGCTGCTATCAATGTTGCTTTGGGCATTGAGCCATATTTGAAGCCTGTTGCAGAACCACAAGGTGTGGCAATACGATACTTTACCCCGGTACCCGGTGTTGTCAAAGACATTGTGGGCGAGGATTTGCTAAAACGTCCTGATGTGTATGATGCAGAGATATATGTGAAGTCCGGTGATGAGGTGAAAGAAGTGAAATCCAGCCTTGACAGGTCCGGGCATGTCATAGTAACAGCAAAGAGTGCTAAAGAGGCTATCGTGGAGGCAGAAAATTTGATTTCTTCTGTCGAAATTATTACGGAATGAAGATATTAATTCCATTCTCATATTATCATCCCGAACAATGTGCCGGCCTTTTTGTCATAGATGATATGACAGAGGAAGCAGCACACCAGGGTATAGAAAGCTTGATAACAGTGCCAACTCCCACACGAAATGTGGAGTCAGGGACTAAATGGAGCAGAAACGAGACGCTATGTGATGGGATGGTACAGGTTCACCGCTTTCGTATGTATGGAGAAGGAAAGAATCCAGTTCTTCGCGCTTTAAGGTATCTATTTTGCGAAATAGTACAGTTGCACTACATGCTGTGGAAACAGTATGATGTGGCGTTTATTGACAGCACACCGCCCATTCAGGGATTGAAGCTGCCCATTGTCCGCCTGTTTAGAAAGAAGCCAGTGGTATATAATGCACAGGATTTATTCCCAGAAACACTGAGCGGAACTGGACTTGCAAAGAGTGGAGGACTATTGTGGAAAATTGGAATGTGGGTTTCGAATGTGACCTTCAAGAACTCGGACAAGATTATTGCTATTTCGCAGGATATCAAGCGTAGCATGGTGGCTCGTGGTGTCCCTGCAGAAAAGATTGAGGTGGTCTATAACTGGGTGGATGAAAAGTCCGTTCAGCCTATAGCAAAAGAAGATAATCCTTTGTTCGAAGAATTTGGCCTATCGCGCGAGAAGTTTACAATCGTTTATGCTGGTAATCTTGGCAATGCACAAAATATCAGCATTATATTGGATGGAGCGAAGGAATTACCAGAGGTACAGTTCGTGGTTTTTGGTACTGGTGGTTTGGAGAATGATGTGCGTAGGAGAATCATGGAAGAGAGACTTTCAAACGTTCACCTTAATCCCTTGCAGCCTTACGAACGTGTTAGTCAGGTTTATTCCTTGGGCGATGCTTGTATCGTTTCCTGCAAAAAAGGATTAGGTGGAAGTGCCATGCCCAGCAAGACTTGGACGATTATGTCTTGTGGACGACCTGTAATTGCGAGCTTTGATGAAGGTGAGTTGAAAGAGATTCTTGAAAAGAACAACTGCGGTGTGTTTACTCATGCAGGCAATGTGCAAGAGTTTGTGGCAGGCATTAAGAACCTTGCAGCCGAACCCTCACGTCGCATTGAGATGGGAAAGAATGCAAGGCAGTTTATTCTTGATAACCTCACGAAAGAGGTGGGAACACGCAAGTATGTGGATATAATTCGCGGCGTTGCGAACATGAGTTAATAGTTAATGTTTAGAGTTTAGAGGCAGTTTAAAAGTATAGAGTATATAAGTTATGAAAATGAAACTTAGAAATATTCCTTTTTCACCCCCAGATATGTCGGAGGCTGAGGCGAAGTTGGCATCGGAAGCAATTTTGAGCGGGTGGATTACGACGGGTCCTAAGACCAAGGAATTTGAACGACAGATTGCTGAATATGTGGGAACAAAGAAGGCTGTGTGCTTGAATAGTGCTACTGCTGCTATGGAGATGGCACTACGCTTGATTGGCGTAGGTCCTGATGAAGAGGTCATTGTGCCGGCTTATACCTATACAGCTACAGCTTCTGTTACACAACATGTTGGTTGTAAAGTTGTGATGGTGGACAGTCAGAAGGACAACGTGGAGATGGACTATGACAAGCTGGCCGAAGCCATTACGGAGAAGACCAAAGTAATTTGTCCTGTGGACTTGGGCGGCGTGATGTGCGACTTTGATAAGATTTTTGCTGTGATTGAGAGTAAAAAGCAGTTGTTCCGTCCTGCAAATGAGATACAGAAGAAAATAGGTCGTATCATCGTGGCTGCTGATGATGCTCATGCTTTCGGCGCATGGATGAAGGTCTCACAGAAATCACAGACAACGCAGAACGAATCTTCTGAGAGCCAAAAGGTCAAGAAGATGGCAGGAGCTATTGCAGATTTCTCATCATTCAGCTTTCATGCAGTGAAGAACCTGACCACAGCTGAGGGTGGCGCATTGACTTGGAATTTGCCATTTGGAGAGGAATGTGTAAATTTTAGCGAAAGTGACAATTACTTCCCAACTGTACCAAGGAAAGAGGGGGAGACTTGGAATGAAATGCTATACAGGATTTCTCAACTCCTGTCTTTGCATGGGCAAAATAAAGATGCTTTAGCCAAGACTCAGTTGGGCGCATGGGAATACGATGTAATAGGACCGTGGTACAAGTGCAACATGACGGACATCATGGCAGGAATAGGATTAGCTCAATTGAGCCGTTATCAAGGTATGTTGGAGCGACGTCGTCATATTATAGGTGTGTATGACAATGCTCTGAAAGATTTGCCTGTGGCTGTCTTGAATCACTATGGTGATGACTTCGCAGGCAGCGGACATTTGTATATTACCCGTTTGCTTGGACGAACAGACCAGGAACGTCGCGAAGTGATAGTGAAGATGGCAGAGCGGGGCATCGCTTGTAATGTTCACTACAAACCATTGCCTATGATGACCGCATATAAGGCACTTGGCTTTGACATTAAAGACTACCTTAATGCATATAACCTCTTTGTTAACGAGATAACACTTCCTTTGCACACTTGTCTGACCGATGAGGATGTGGAATATGTAATCACGAACTACGTTGATATCATCAAAGGATTGTAATGACCAAAGAGAGCCTTGTTCTTAACCTAATTTGTAAGGCATTAAATAGTAACATTGAATCTCCATTTCTGTCCGATGTGTCGAATGAGATTTGGGAGGATGCATTGATTTTTGCAACAAGACAAGGTGTGCTAGCTATATGTTTCGAAGCCATTGAGCAGTTACCTGCAAATCAACGTCCCCCTCTTGAATTGTTGATGCAATGGTATGGACAGACAGAACAGCAAAAATTGCAGTATGAACAGATATGGGTTGTGGCTCGTAAATTAGATAAATTATGGACTGCTGCAGGTATTCATGCGGCCGTACTGAAAGGACGAGCTATTGCACAATATTATCCAGTTCCAAGCCATCGTTATAGTTGTGACTTAGATGTTTTCATTGAAAAAGACTGGGAGAATGCCTGCAAACTATTAGAAGAAAAAGGTATTCAACTGGAACATGAGGTATATAAGGAGGTGGAGTTTACATTGAATGATGTCTATGTGGAATGTCACCGATATATCACTCCTATTCGGGGCAATAAAAATTTACAGGAAGTGGAGCGCTACTTGCGTTCTTTGTTGCATAGCGAGCCAAAGGTCTATTTTGAAGGAACTACGCTTGCATGTCCTCCATTGATGTTCACTCTAATGCTTTATATTGAGCATGCCTTGGGTGATTTCCTACAAGGAAATTTGTTGATGAAGCATATCGTTGATTGGGTAATTCTTCGTAAGCAAGATGTTAAATGGGAAACTTTTAACTTGCGTTGCAAGAAGTATAAATTCGATAGGTTTGTTGCTTTGATTAATGCTTTGGCAGATGTCGTAGAAGGCAAGCTGGCATATGAATCACTACCATCTTCATATAGAGATATTTTTGATGAAATGTTTAATAAATATTCAGAGTCGTCAGGACATCAATCTTGGTTTCGCAGACGATTGAAACAGTTCTTCAATATCGCGAAGAACGGCAAGAAATTTCGCAATTAT
>JAEEPT010000241.1 GCA_016284895.1 Prevotella sp.
ATAGCTTAAATGCCAACAAAGTTAGTGTTTGTCGAGGTGCAGAGCCTATTCAAGCCTGCAAAATGAGCTATTGAGCATTTTCAACCGTCAATTTATGTCTGAAGGTAGCTTGAATTCTTGAAACACCAGTATTTATCATACTTTGAGAGAGGTTTTAGCCTGCAAAATGAGCTATTGGTCAATTTTTTAAAGTCACGCATCACGTCACCAATCGTTTGTCCTTCTTCTACGCCCACAATCATGTGAAGGTGATTAGTCATCAACACCCAAGCATAGAGTTCCATGCCTTTGTTTTTCTGGCAATAGCTCAGCGAGTCGGTTATGATATGTTTATACAGAGGACGTGTGAACACATCCATCCAGTCGATGACTGTTGTCGTAGTGAAATACAGTTCATGAGACAGCTTTAATATTGCCATGATGGATTATTTATGTATTCGTTAGTATGCATTATCGCTCCTTCAGACGTTCAGCCACCATTCAGGCGGATTTGACGTTCAGGCGGATTTGCAATCCGCCTGCTATGAGTATTAGGATTTGTAATCCTCTCCAACCATACGGCCCACTGGAATTTGCGCATTAAAAATGCTTATATTCAAAGCGGACGGATTGCAAATCCGCCCGAACGGGGGTTGGGAAAGGATGCACGTCCAGTTCTAACGCACGGGACGCACGGTGCACTTGCAGTTCTAGCGCACAGGGCGCACGGACTGACCGACGTCGATGACGCTGTAGCCCCAGAGCGCATTCCCAGAGTAAAAGTTCAGGCAGTGCGCGAGGTACTCGCCGTAAGGCGTTGACGACCAATAGAGGCCGTAAGAACCAACGTAGTCGAGCCCACCAACCGAACCGTAGTCAGCAGTGGGAAGAAAAATAGTACCACCATTAGGCCCTGTAAACTTTCCACCATATACACCATTCTGTGTCGTCCATTCATACTTGCAACAGTTGACAAGTTCTTTTATCTGGTCCCAAGTCGGAGCCGATGACACCTGACCGAAAGTATAGTAGCCGCCATAAGCCTCCGGCGTGGAGGCCCCCTCATTACAGCAACGCCACTGCGTACCACTGGGCAGCCCAAGATCTATCCAATGCGGATGGTTGGAGTCGGGGCAGGAGGTATACAATTCTTCCTTCTTAACAAATCCAATACTATCAACCTCCAATAATGGCATTTTACTGATACTGTCTTTAGTGTAAATCAGTTGGGTAACAACTTCATCATGAAACACACCATCAGTGCTGATATGAGAATAGACAATAGAATCAACTTGATTTCTGAGGAAAGTATAACATCGTCCGTCGTTGCGATAGATATAGAAAGCCTCGCCGATGGTCTGCGCCATGCCTGCCATAGCTGCTACGGCAAACATCATGGTAAGGAAGAACTTTTTCATGGCTTCGAGAATTTAGAGGTCCGACCATTAACAGAGAGCACATACACACCAGAGGGAATGGAAGCGAGGGGAAGGATTACATCGTTGCCCGAACGGCTCAAGCGGACGGGGACTCGGATGCCGTTGGTGTTATAGACAGCCACCTTGTCGGTCTGGCCTATGCCGTGGAACACCAGCCGGCCGTTCTCACGCGAGTAGTCGGCATCGCGCTTCACAGCCTTCACATCATTGGTCACTCCCTTATAAGAGAACCGCAGGACGTTCTCTTTGGGATAGTCCATGTCGAGCACCGAGGAGGTGATCAGCACATGGTCGTTCTGGAACTGGATGCGAGGCATCAGGTAGAGCTCCACATCGGTAGTGGTGCCATCGGCATGGTGCAGCACGAGGGTCTGCGCCGAGGCGTTGCCGATGCCTATCAAGGTCATCAGGCACACGAAAAATGAAATCATTTTCGCTTGTTTTTTCATATTCTTTTCCAATTTGTTTTTCAGTGATATCATCAATGACAGGGCAAAAGTAAACAAAAAATTTTACATTTGAAAGATATTTTCATAATAATCATAATTTTTAGGTTTAACAGCAATTCTTTTTGAATAAAATAAATTATGGATATTATGGTAATTTCTTTCCGCTTCTATACATATTTCTTTCCGCTTTTTCATGTAGCTGAAATTATTCTTATTATTCCAATTTCTTTCAATTAATATATACGTATTTCTTTCAACCGCAACAGGTAGATTTTTTTCGATTTTCAAGACAAATGGAAATGACAAAATAAGGGAAAAAGAGGCGTTTTTGAGGGCGCGACGAGCATAAACGATGGTTATTTTCGGAAATCACATGTCTGAAAAGGCCTGTTTTTCACATTTGTTTGCAACTGTTTGGCACGGTTTGCCCACTTTTGCAGCTATCTCACAGCCAGTTTTCCGACCCTATACCGACGAGTTTTAGGCTAAATGATGAAGCAATCTTGGAAATATCACGACGCGATTTAGGTTATATCGCATCGTGATATAGCCTAAATCGCATCGTGATCTCTTCGCCAAGGCATCGTGAAACGGCCTAAATCGCTGAAAACCACTGCTATAAAAGGGATTTCAGAAGAATCTTTTTACAAACGCCTGAGAATCAGGCTGTTCCAAAACGGTCAAAACTCGCAAATTTCAGAGCGAGAGAGGAGTCGCTGATTTTTTTGCGAGTTTTGACAGGGGTTCAGCCTAAAAAATGAGGGGGAAAAGTGGAGATTCAGAGATGCTTCTGGAAGAACTGGAGGACCCGCTCCTGAGCCTTCAGCGGACAACTATGAGGGATGTCCCACAGCTCGGTCTCTAAGTTCTGTTCGGCTCCTTGACTGCGCCACGTGTCGTGCATGATGGCAAAAGCCTTCTGCACGCCCGGAACGGGAAAGAGCTTGTCTTGTGAACCATTGATGAAGAGCATGGGCTTCGGACAAGCTATGGATGCCACGTGGGGATAGTCCAGCCAGCGGCGCAGGCCGGGGAAGCAGTTGGCAAAGCCGCCATTCTCCGTGCGCTTGTACTTCAGCGACATCTGCTCGTCGGTGGTCACCATCCAACAGATGGCTGCCCCCACCTTGATACGGTCGCTCAGCGCGGAGAGCATCCACGCACGGTAGGCCCCCATCGAACAGCCCATGCACCCGATGCGCTGCGCATCGACCTCAGGCAGGGAGGCGAGGAACTCGGTGCCGGAGATGTCGTCGTAGGTCATATAGGCACTGAGGTCTATGCCATACATCATCATGTTGCCGGCTATCATGTCGTAGCGGTCGCGCCGTGGGCCTTCTTGCTGCCCACGCTCACCCCACATGGGAGCATCGGCTGAGAACACCACATAACCGTGACGAGCCAGATAGTCGCCCACGAACTGTCCGTCGTAGAGGGTGCTTGCCCACTCGTCGGCATCACGAATGACAGTTGAGTCCTCACAGGCCAAGGGGCGAATCATCTTCTCCTTTCCTATGAAGAGGTGGGCACCGTGGTCATGGAGTGCATTGACGGCAGGGAAAGGTCCTTTGCCATCGGGAATAAGGAGATAAGCAGGGACGGTGTAGTAGCGCGACAGGCGGATTTCTATCTTACGTGCCTTGTAGCCTTCACGCTGCTCCTCGCATATAAGTTCATAGTGGAAAGTGGAGAGTGGAGAGTTTGCTACCGCTGCATTAGGTGATTCGCATCGTGCGGTAGCAAACTCTACACTATCCACTTTAAACTCTGCATTAGGTGACTTGCACCGTGCGGTAGCAAACTCTACACTATCCACTTTAAACTCTACACTAAGAGGAGGAGGAGGCGGTGGCGTCAGCATGCAGTCGAACACCTTCTGTCGTGCAGTTTTGCGCCATTCATCAAAATCTGTAATAGGAGAATTGCCCCACGCCAGTGGATAGGTAAGGTCTTTCAGTAGGGAATCGGCATAGACGGGGAGGTTGCGGCGAAACTCAAACTTGTTGCGTTGCTGTGCCTTGACAGAAAAATCACAAAGCAAGCAACAAGCCACTATCACGAGAAATCTCATGCCCATCCTCATTTTTCATTTCTCATTTCTCATTTATCATTTAGGCCCTTGGGCCGCAAGCCGCAGTCCGCTCATTGCAGTCCGTCGAGCTGATGCTTCAAGGCCTGCAAGTCATCACGCACACCCATCAGCCGTTCCAGCACCTCAGCCCTGCGGTCGGCACCGTCGCGATTGGCATTGATCATTTTCTTGGCAGCTGCCAACTTGAAGCCCCTGACTTTTACTAAGTTGTGAATGAGTCTTATCTGCTCAATATCTTTCTCAGAATACTGCCGCACCTTGTTGGTAGTAATCGTTTTCGGCTTCAAATACGGGAACTCCGTCTCCCAATAGCGAAGGGTGCTCTCATTGAGCCCAAACATCTCTGCCACCTCCTTGATGGAGTAGTAGAGCTTCAAGTTCTTGTTCAGATTCAGTGCCATAGTCTGTTATTTTTGTGCAAAGATAACAATAATCGATTATAAAAAGGTGCTTTTTCATCAAAAAATCGTAACTTTGCGCCAAAATTGCGAAAAGCGAACAGCAATATTGCGAATAGCTGATGCTGTAACCCCAATTGTCAATATTCAAAATCAGATAATAAAACAATGATGACCGCAAAAGAAATCCGTGACTCTTTCAAGAAGTTTTTTGAGTCGAAGGAACATGCTATTGTGCCTTCTGCACCAATGGTAATCAAGGACGACCCGACGCTGATGTTCACCAACGCCGGTATGAACCAGTGGAAAGATATTATTTTAGGTACGCGCGACCCTGAGCCTCGCCGTCGTGCCGACACACAGAAGTGTCTGCGCGTGAGCGGCAAGCACAACGACCTGGAAGAGGTGGGCCACGACACCTACCACCACACCATGTTCGAGATGCTGGGCAACTGGTCGTTTGGCGACTACTTCAAGGAGGGTGCCATCGACATGGCCTGGGAATATCTGGTTGACGTACTGAAGCTCGACCCGAAAGACCTCTATGTCACCGTCTTCGAGGGCGACCCGAAGGAGGGCCTGGAGCGCGA
>JAEEPT010000242.1 GCA_016284895.1 Prevotella sp.
AGTAAAAATCTCTTCATGTTAATCTCTTTTTATGCTATGGCTAATGTTATTTGTTGGAATGGACCGTTGTGGTGTCTTCCTCAACCTTAGAGTCTTGATAGCTGTTAAGGCGATTGAGGTAGAAGTCACGTACTTCGTTCCATCGATAATAGGGGGCTGTCTTGCTCTGGATAGGCAGTCTGGCCTCGTTCTCGTTGAGTAATACTTTTAACATCACGTCTTGATCACCGGCATGACGGCGGTAAAACACCAGTTGCACATTACAGCCCATACAGAAAACACGATAGTTTACCCATCCGCGCTGATCCAGTTCGTCAAGATTATCGATGTCAGCATCATAGCCGTTGAGACCCATCAGGCATACCAGTGGTAAGACCATCGTCTCATGACCAAAGCGCAAATGTACGTTAGTGTGGGGTTGGCGGATACATGAGTCGGCCTGTTCGATGATCTTGCGAAGTAGGTTGCGTTGTGTGTAGGGCTGCCTGCCTCCATTGACAGACGAGAAACTGTAGCCCAGATACCAAAAGACGTTCTCCATGCGCCAGTTTTCAAGTAGTTCTGAGGTCGTGAAGATGTCGTAAAGCGTAAATTCCTTGGCAAGTTTTGTGTTTTGCAGACTACCTGCCAGGCGGAACAAATAACGGTTCAGTTGTTCACCGTCAACATGTTGTTTCACGTATGCTGTATCGTTGAACAGCGAACCCACCACGCGTTGCCAGCATTGGTGCCTGCTGCAGAAGTCATCATAGGTTTGTTTGGCTTTCGATGCTACAGCTTCCTTGATCAGGCTCTTGTCTTGAAGATTTAGGTAGTACATGTCGTAGTGGGTGGCATCGAACTCCACGTCCAAATCAGGTCTCATCAGCGCCAGTTGTCTGACGAAATGTGACATAGAAAGCACACAGCGTGGAATGAGTGTGCTGTGAGCCTCGATATGAGTGTGTTTTGTAAAGATTTCAGGATAGTTCTCAACCATTCTGCGAGTGATGTCGCGTTGCTGCTGGCCACCCAGGGGGGTCAGGTCGCCCCAGCGATCGGCTGCTTCTGCCTGCATTCTTTTTACGCGCATCAGCACACTTTCGCCCAGCAGGGTTAGCTTTCCTTCTTTTGCTCCCTGACTGAGTACCTCAAGTGCATATTCATAGTCTTTTATCTTGCTCATGTAGCGTGAACCATGCCGTCCGTAATGGCTTAAGTAGAATGGTCTCATGCCAGGAGGAGGTGGCGTCAACCTACCTAAGGGGTTGGGGTAGGCCAGAAAATTACTGGCTGACAATTCCGGAGTCGTGCTGAATTCTTCCGCAGGAGTGGGTGCCTGTGCCCCTATGGTGCAGGCAATAAAAAACAGAAGAATTGCAAGCAAATTATTTTTAAGACATTGATTCATAAGTTCGCATAAAACGAATATTCGTGACAAAGTTAGTAAATTCTTCACGAAGCGATTGTGATACAGAGCTCTTCTGTTGCTTTTTTAGACTTTGTTAACTATTATGCAGCCACTTCTTTTCAAAACATATTGTCATATTCCTGAATTTTGCTATCTTTGCACACCAAAATATATAAGAATCATGGCAAAGAATACCATTTGGCAAGACGACTATTGGCTTCCGCTGATGCAATTGTATTTGCGGCAACCGGTTGGGGTGAAACCCACCTACAGTCGCGATATGGTCAATCTCAGTTTGGAACTTCATATCGCACCGTCAACATTGGCAGAGCACATGAAGCAGCTGGCTACTCTTAACACACCGCGTATTGAACGCATCTGGAAGACTTATTCTGATAATCCACGTCGTCTGACAAGAGCTGTTCGTCTTTGGCGCGAGATGAGAGGCTTTGGTGCTGAAGCATCGTTCTATGAAGGGGTCGGCGTGAGCGAATCGTTCGAGCGTGATTTCAGACCGTTGAGCCAAGAGCCAAAACTGACCCCCGTGATTCTGATACTTGTGCTCAATCTGTATTTTCAGCTCACTCCCCTTACGATGGTTCCAGAGACACCCGAAGTCATCGAATTGGCACGTTTGGTCAAAGTCGATGTCAATTTGGTTGTCAGACTGTTGCAGCTTTATCAGTACTGCGACCCATATCTCAACAGAAAGACTTCGTCATCCGATGCTTTACTACCTGCTTGTCAAGATGTATGGCATCGGTTTGGCAACAGCGACACCGAACAGCTTACTGCTTTTGCAGAGGAGCTAAAAGCATATTTTTAACGAACGATTGTGGCACAAAAACAGATACAAGAACAGCGACAGGAGCAAAAACTGCAGCAGACTATTTCAGCCCAGCAGTTGTTGCAGGCCCAACTTGTGGAACTGCCCATCACCCAACTCATGGAACGCATTGAGACCGAGATGCATGACAATCCGGCCTTAGAGACTTCATCGGATGAGGAATGGCCGGGGATGTCTGAAGGTTCCGACTATGACGATGCCGCTGATAACGGCGACGACCAAGGCGACTATGACGTGCAGCGTGAACGTGAAGAACGTAGCGATGCACTTGATGCGGCTCTTGAAAACATAGGACGCGACGATGAGGAACTGCCTGTCTATCATGACGGTATGACGACAGGCGAAGAACGCGAGGAGATGGTCTATGGTGATTCATTATCATTCTATGACCAGTTGACACAACAAATGAACGAGACCGATTTGTCAGCCCGTGAGCGTGATATCATGGAGTACCTCATTGGGTCGCTCGACGACGATGGCCTGTTGCGTAAGGACTTGGACAGCATCTGCGATGAGTTGGCTATCTATCATAATATCGATGTTACTGCAAAGGAGATTGAGTCGGTGTTGATGAAGCTGCAGGAGTTCGATCCTGCAGGCATCGGTGCTAGGTCCTTGCAGGAGTGTCTGCTTTTGCAGATAGACCGTCGTGACGATTCTCAGCTGAAGAGCCTGATGGCTGAGGTGATTCGCCATTACTTCGATGAATTTACGAAAAAGCATTGGGATCGCATTCGGTCGGCATTGTCGCTCAATGAGTTGCAGGCTGAGATGTTGCAGAAGGAACTTCGTAGGCTGAACCCTAAGCCAGGTGCCTCAATGGGTGAGGCTGTAGGACGCTCCATGCAGCAGATAATTCCCGATTTCATCGTTGATACTCAGGACGATGGAACCATTTCTTTTACACTGAATAATGGTGAACTGCCACAGCTGCAGGTATCGCAATCGTTTGCTGACCTGCTGAAAGACTATCAGCAGAACAAGGAAGGACTCACCCGTCAGATGAAGGAAGCACTGCTCTACACCCGTCAGAAGGTGGAGGCTGCTCATAGCTTTATCGAAGCAGTACGCACCCGCCACCGCACCCTCACTGTGACGATGAAGGCCATCATTCAACTACAGCACCGTTTTTTTGAAGATGGCGATGAGGCCTCGTTGCGTCCCATGATTCTGAAAGATGTGGCGGCTAAGACTGGACTCGATCTGTCCACTATCTCGCGTGTATCAAACTCTAAGTACGTACTGACGCGTTGGGGCATGTTCCCCTTGAAATATTTCTTCAGTGATGGCTTTGTGACAGAGAGCGGTGAAGAGCTGTCAACCCGTGAGATTAAATCTATTTTGCGCGATATCATCGAGGCTGAGGACAAACGTCACCCGCTCAGCGATGATGCTTTGAGCGATGCTTTGAGGCAGCGAGGCTATCCAGTGGCCCGTCGCACAGTGGCCAAGTACCGTGACCAGTTAGGCATACCCGTTGCACGATTGAGAAAGTAAATATTCGAAAAGAAGTGAGCAAAGTAATCCGAGAGAGAACTATCATTTATGCGGCACGTTTTGTCAGCATACTGTTCACCCCCTTCTATCTTCCATTGTTGGGGCTTATCTTGTTGTTCACATTCAGCTACCTGGCTTTGCTGCCCGTAGCCTACAGACTACAGATACTGGTATTGGTCTATCTGTTCACTGTTCTGCTGCCTACCTATCTCATTCATTTCTATCGCCGTCATCAGGGATGGAGCTTGATTGAACTGGGCCAGCGTGAACGGCGCATGGTGCCTTATGCCATTTCTATTGTTTGCTATTTGTCGTGTGTATGGGTGTTGCAGTGGCTGAACGTGTTTCATTTCGTGAGCAGCATTCTCATTGCCAGCCTCTTGGTTCAGATTGTCTGTGCCACCATTAACGCATGGTGGAAAATCTCCACTCATACAGCAGCTATCGGTGGCGTAGCGGGAGCATTGTTCTCATTTGCCGAAATCTTTGGGTTCAATCCCGTGTGGTGGTTCTGTGTGGTGCTCTTTGTAGCCGGTCTGCTGGGTTCTGCTCGTATGATTCTGCGTCAGCATTCGCTGGCTCAAGTTGTGGCTGGCTTCTTCGTAGGCTTTGCCTGTGCCATCACGGCCTTCTTGCTCATTTGAGAGTCGCTCTCATAGCCCCAGCCCGATAAGCCCCATCATTCCAATAGGTCCCATAAGACTTATCTCATCATAAAAAATACCTACTATGACTCCAAAAGTTAGCATTATTATGGGCAGTACCAGTGATCTGCCCGTCATGGAGAAAGCCTGCAAGCTGCTCGATGAGTTGCAGGTGCCATTCGAAGTAAATGCCCTCTCGGCTCATCGTACGCCTGAGGCTGTTGAAACATTTGCCCGCACTGCAAAGGAGCGTGGCTTGAAAGTGATTATCGCTGGTGCTGGTATGGCGGCAGCATTGCCAGGAGTGATTGCCGCGTCCACCACATTGCCCGTTATCGGAGTGCCCATCAAGGGCATGCTCGATGGGCTCGATGCCATGCTCAGCATCATACAGATGCCACCGGGCATACCCGTGGCCACGGTGGGCGTAAATGGTGCGCAAAATGCGGCTATACTGGCCGTTGAGATGCTGGCTCTTGGCGATGAAGCATTAGCTCAGCGGCTGTCTGATTACAAGAGTGGTCTGAAGGAGAAAATAGAAAAAGCCAATCGGGA
>JAEEPT010000243.1 GCA_016284895.1 Prevotella sp.
AATGGCATAGAAAAAAATATGGGGAAAGTTTGGGGCTTTCGCATTAATGACGTATTTTTGCAAAAAATATTACAGACATGAAAGAGAGCAAAAGCTATCCGATACTGGAAGAAGATAGTAGCATAACGGCTGCAGAGCCTGTGACTGGCGCTTATATAGAAGAGACCAGAAAAGCAGACTGTCACCCGGCTTCAGGACTTCCGCAGACATGGGACGAGCTGATGGAAAACTTCGATGAAGGAATAGAAGAGTATGAGCGTGGCGAATGCGTGGAATGGGAAGATAGTAGCTTTTGCCGATATGCGCATGCATCCGAATAATGTGCGTAAGGCTGTAATAGGATGAAGCTAAACACAAACGCAGATCATTTTGACGGAACAATAGACAATCTGACAATATACGACAAAAATAGTAAATAATTATTAGGATTGTCTTTGCAGATAGTATAAAAAAATGTACATTTGCATTCCTAAAAGAAACATATTAAAAAAGATAAGAGCTTAGACAGCTTTCTCGTAATGCTTTAGACCGCTAATCAGAAGTACATATCACGAGTAGAATGTCTGCCTGCTCACGTCCCCTTTGGAGACGTGGGCATTGGCGGTTTCAGCATTTCGTGTAATGACTTTAGGCGGTTAAGAAGCGATGCTGTCTCTAAGGATGCCCACTCTCCTTTTTCTAAAACTTTTTTATCTCAAACAAAAACCTTTTTCATGGAAACGGAAGAACAACCCCACCATCATCATGGTGGCATCTACAACTACTTTCAAGGTGCCACCATCCACAACTTAGTTATCAACGGCAACATGAACAAGAACGGTAACGATTACTACCAGGAAGAACACTGCCAGGAAAAACACAAATATAACGACGAGCAAATAGCACAGGCTATCACGGCTATCAATGGCGTAAAGAAACCACTGAACTCGAAAAAGAAGTGGGCTGGGGTGTACTGGTGCCTGCGCTGGTACTGCAACTTCCCTCCCAACGCAAAGGACTTTTGCGAGCGGGTGAAGGAGCTGCCCCTGGGGGAACTGGAGTATGAATGTGCCTACAACAGCATAAGGCATGAATCGACCTTGTCGTTCATGGATCAGGATGCCCGATTCATGGACAAGGTGAAGACCAGCAAAATGGATGAGGGCTTCTTCAAGGAGTGCAGGCAAGTAGTCCTGGCACTGGCCACGGAACTGGGAAAAGCTGCATTGCCAAGGCTTAACCTATAGCGAACCCTTACCAAATCGTTACCAAAACATTACCATCTCGATACCAACGTATCGGGGTGTTTTTTTTATCCCTACTTTTGCATTGTCCGGACAAGATAACATCAACAATTTAAAGTAAAGTAAAAAAGAATATGGAACTATTAGCAAAAGTAATTGAGGTGGGGCAGTTGAACTCACGCAGCTATAACGACCGACAGGGTCAGCAACAGACCATCACATCACGACAGGTGATGCTGAAAAGAGGTGATGACACATTCTATGCCGAGGCCACGGGCGACCGAGCCGTGAACATGGATCCGAACCTGGCTGGAGCCGGCGTGTGGGTGCGACTGGGCCTGACCGCAAGGAAGGGACAGAGCCGCGAAGGGGGAGAGTTTACCATCACTTCCATCAACCTCTATAACATTGAACGTGTATAGCCTCCCCCGACCCCTCCGAAGGAGGGGGGAAGGGAGACAACGAATCAACAAAAAAATCGACCTGTACGGGTGAAAGAAATTACGTATATAAGCGGAAAGAAATGACGTATATAAGTGGAAAGAAATGACCATAATATCCGTAATTGTTCTATTCAAAACGAATAGTTGAGGACATGAAAAATTATGATAATTATGGAAATTTCTTTCCCAGAAAAAATACATTTCTTTCCCCCCAAAAAACAATTTCTTTCCAATAAAAAAATGAACGAGTATGAAAAAGAAAGAAGAGATAACGGTGGTGCCTCGCCGGGTGCGGGGCAGCCTGCTGGTGAAAGGACAGGACTGCTACGAGTTCTCACCCTACAACGAAGGTGGGGAATCGACTCAACAGGTGCTGAAGACCAGCGGAAAGTCGAAACTATACAAGACCGTGGGAGAACGGCAGCAGAGGATGATAGCGCACCTCGCCATTGCCCCCGACTGCCCCGACCCAAGGGCAGAACTGACGGAGCTGGTGGAACGGCTCACAAGCGACATGCCCACCGCAGCCAAACCCAAGCTGCGGGGAAAGGTGCTCACTATGAGCAACAGCCTGCGCGTGACACTCAACCAGAAAGAGAGAAAGCTCGAAGTGGTCATGTCGATCGACCTCAACGAGACTCCTAACTACAACGATCGGCTCATGAAACTAATGTACGAGACATCACAATGTTTTGCTATCAACCAAACTTCTTTAGCCAAACTGAAATAATGACCCCGGAGCGCTTCGCACAGCTCATCGTGAGCGACGCGGTGGTGAACAGGATCAAGGAGTATAGGGCGACAATGATTGCCAGCATCAAGAGAGGACTGCCAGTGATTATGTATCAGGCAACGTTCGATGAAACGGTGTCGAAAAAGGGATTCAAGGGACGATGGCGCAAGCAGGCGGCGGCAAGGCTCAACGGACTGTTCATGCTCGACGTGGACCACGTGGAAGACCCTGCAAAGGCCATTGACGGCATGCTGGCCAAGACGGGACATGAGAAACTGGGCGACATGGCGGAGGCAATGGGCATACTGCTCGTTCACATCACGCCCAGCGGAAAGGGAATCAGAATCGTGGCCAAGGCCGATGCCGACATCGGCAACATTGCCGACAACCAGGCACACCTCTCACAGCTGCTGGGCGTGGAGCCCGACGCGGCCTGCAAGGACGCATCGCGGTGCTCGTTCTGCCCGGGCTTCGAAGACATACTTTACATCAACAAATCACAACTTTTCAACTATGACAATCCTGAATATGATGAAAAATTCGGCCCTCAATACCGTGGGGGTAGTTCTCAACCCACTGCTGCTCGTGCTGCGGCTGCTGCTGACCGTGCTGACGTGCCTGCTCGCCCTGCCACAACAGGCGCTGCTATGGCTGAAGGAGCCGCTGGACAAGGCGCACCGCTGGACGGAAAAGCCGACGAAGGCACTGCTCACAATGTGGAACTAATGAACGGAGGCTATCGGGGAAAGAGCTATGAAGACATTGCAGAACAATGGTTCAGAACCGTCCTGGGCGGCACACCAAAGGCTGGAGACCGCCACCAGAGTCTGTACCGACTGGCTTGCGACCTTCGGTATATCACCGACTTCGACCCGGAACTACTCGCGAGGGTGCTTGAGGTCACGTCTGTGGGAAAAGACATTGCGGAAGAAAGAGGACGAGACGAGATTGCCCGTATTGCAGCTGATGCTTGTGCCGTTCAGCGATGGCGAACCATACCCCAGCGGTTCCAGAAGGTGCTGGCAGCTGTGGGCATACAGCTGGATGGACAAGCCGATGACCGAGTGCCTCGCAAGAGTGCTGAGATCGACTATGACTACTGGTGGCAGAGGCTTGCGCCTCTTCTTGGTGACGCACCGGGGTATAGAGAGGCTGTAGCACAGTTGCCCGAGCGGCTGCGCATGGGCGGCGTGCTGGCAGCAGGAGCCATGCTCGGCACCTACCTCACACGAGCGTGGTGGGAGCACTTCGACGGCAAGGACTACCGCCTGTCGTTCCTCGTCTATATCGTGGGCTCGGCGGCATCGGGCAAGAGCTTCATCACAGAGCTCGACCGACTGATCATGGCGCCCATGCAGGCAGCCGACAGAGTGGGACGAGAGTGGGAGCGCAAGTACAAGGAGGACATGAAGAAAAGGGCCGCCTCGACGAAGAACGCCAAGGCGGAAGCACCCGAACAGCAGCACCCCGTGATCAGATACGTACCCAGCTCAGTGTCGAACGCCATGCTCTACCGCCGACTGACCGATGCCATCGACAACGACTGCACCGGCCCCGACATGCAACCCATGCACCTGCACTGCTACACCTGCGAACCGGAGCTGGCCACCGCACTCAGGGCGCAACAGGGCTCGTGGGCTGGCAAGAACGACCTGGAGCTGAAGTCGTTCCACAACGAGTATGCAGGCGTGGACTTTGCCAACGACCAGAGCGTGAACGGCATCATACAGGTGAACTGGAACCAAGTGGTGAGCGGCACGCAGGAGGCCATGAACCGCAAGGTGAAGCCCACGACAGTGCTCGACGGACTGGTGACGCGACTGGCCCTGTTCCTCATGCCCAGCAACGACTTCCAGATGATAGAGCGACGCGAAGCCATACGCGACCACGGGCGCGAGGAGCTGCTACGGAGCATAGGACTGAAGCTGGAGCAGGTGAAGGGAGAGCTGGGGTGCCAGCGCCTCGTGGACTACTGCTACGACTACGAACGCAGGCTGACCGACGAGGCACGCATAGAGCAGGACTACTGTCTGGACTACTTCCGCAAGCGAATACCCGTGATCATGATGCGCTACACGCTGGTGAGAATCGTGTGCAGACAGATAGATGCAGCCATCAACGGCGAACAGCTGCAGGTGGCCGACGATGACCTGGAGTTTGCATGTCTCATAGGCGACTGGTGCCTCATGGCACAGATGCACCTCTTCGGACAGATGGTGATGGAGGCACAGGAGCGCGAGAACGGCAACTTCGTTCCCATGCGCCGACAGCACACTACTCGCGATGCCTACGCCACACTGCCCATGGAAAACATCACCCCGGCACTGCTCGTGCAGATGGGAATCAGAAAAGAGCTGAACAGCGCAGGAGCACTCCTCAGCAAATGGGCCGCTGAAAAGCTCGTGACAAAAATGAGCAGAGGCGTCTATAACAAAAAGTACAAGGAGATACCGCTGTAAACGGGAGAACAAAAGCCGCAGGAGTCTGAGCAGACACTTGCGGCTTTTCACTAAGGTGAAAACTCGCGAAT
>JAEEPT010000244.1 GCA_016284895.1 Prevotella sp.
TCCGAAGCCGAATCCAAGGTATGGCTTGAAGCCGGCCACCTCAATGTTGGCCTCGCAATTACCATTCTTGTCTGAAGTAACGCGGTTGTCGCCAATCATGATACCCGACACACCCCACTCTTCCCTGGCCAGGAATTCTTCTGTATTATATGCCGTGATGATCTTCTTAGAACCGATGAAGGCACCGGCTGTAAGGTGGAAACCGCTCGATTTAATGGGATAGAAGTCGAAGAGCAGCTTGAAGTCTTTCATGTTGAGTTTGCCCTCAATGTTGACGTCCTTCTTGGTGAACGACTTACTGTTAGACCTGATGTTGACGTCATCATCGTATTTGATGGACGGGAAGATTGACATGCCGGCGCGAATGGCAGCCCACTCCGTGATGGGTGCTGCCACATCGAAGCCAATACCGTCAGTACCCAATGAGACACCAACGCCGAGGTGGTTGAACAGGCCGTACTCTACTTCTTCCTGTGCCTGTGTGGTCTGCCAGCCAAATAGTGCTGCCACAACCAGTAAGAATAACTTTTTCATGTTCCAGATTCAGATTATTTGTATTACTTGTTTGTTTTAATTGTTAACAGTTTTGTTCCTTTTGGCGACAAATATACGAAGAAAAACTGAAAACGCCATCGTTTTATGGCAAAAAAAACGCCCGATGAGCACTTTTTGTTGCTTTGACGTGTTTGTATCATTAAAAATATGTATCTTTGCACCTCAGAAATCAGAAAAACGAAAAAAGAATGGAAAATAAACACTTTAAGCGTACGACCGTGACGTCGGCACTTCCCTATGCCAACGGCGGTGTACACATCGGCCATCTGGCAGGCGTCTACGTACCGGCTGATATCTATGTGCGTTACCTGCGTCTGAAGAAGCGTGAGGTGATGTTCATCGGTGGCTCTGATGAGCATGGTGTGCCCATCACTGTCCGTGCCCGCAAGGAGGGCATCACGCCGCAGGATGTCGTTGACCGCTATCACAAGATGATTAAGGACTCGTTCGAGGAGTTTGGCATCTCGTTCGATGTCTATAGCCGCACTACCTCGGAGACTCACCACAAGTTTGCCGCCGAGTGGTTCCGTAAACTCTACGACGAAGGCAAACTGGTTGAGAAGACTACCGCCCAGCTCTACGACGAGGAGGCCAAGCAGTTCCTCGCCGACCGCTACGTCGTGGGCGAGTGTCCTTACTGCCACAACGAGGGCGCCTATGGCGACCAGTGCGAGAAGTGCGGACGCGACCTCTCGCCGACCGAGCTCATCAATCCTAAGTCGACCATCAGCGGCTCTACACCCGTGATGAAAGAGACCAAGAACTGGTACCTGCCGCTGAACGAGTATCAGGAGTGGCTGAAGCAGTGGATTCTGGAGGGTCATAAGGAGTGGCGTTCAAACGTCTACGGCCAGTGCAAGTCGTGGCTCGACATGGACTTGCAGCCCCGTGCCATGACGCGCGACCTCGACTGGGGCATCCCCGTGCCCGTGAAAGGTGCCGACGGTAAGGTACTCTACGTGTGGTTCGACGCTCCTATCGGCTATGTGTCAAACACGAAGGAGCTCTGCGAGCGTGAACCCGAGAAGTGGGGCTCATGGGAAAAGTGGTGGCAGGACGAGGACACCCGTCTGGTTCACTTCATCGGTAAGGACAACATCGTGTTCCATTGCATCATTTTCCCCGTCATGATGCGTGCTCACGGCAAGTATATTATGCCTGACAATGTGCCTGCCAACGAGTTCCTGAACCTTGAGAACGATAAGATTTCGACCTCTCGCAACTGGGCCGTGTGGCTCCACGAGTATCTGGTCGACATGCCTGGCAAGCAGGATGTGTTGCGCTATGTGCTGACCGCCAATGCCCCTGAGACCAAGGACAATAACTTCACCTGGAAGGATTTTCAGGACCGCAATAACAACGAGCTCGTGGCCGTCTATGGCAACTTTGTGAACCGTGCCCTGCAGCTGACGAAGAAGTACTGGAACGGTGTCGTTCCTGCCTGTGGCGAGTTGCTGGATGTCGATAAAGCTGCTCTCGCAGAATTCAAGGATGTGAAGGAGAAGGTGGAGACGCTGCTCGAGCAGTTCAAGTTCCGCGATGCCCAGTTCGAGGCTATGAACCTGGCTCGTATCGGCAACCGCTATATCACCGAGTGCGAACCTTGGAAGGTGTGGAAAGAGGATCCCAAACGCTGCGAGACCATCTTGAACATCTGCTTGCAGCTGACAGCCAACCTCGCCATTGCCTTCGAGCCCTTCCTGCCGTTCAGCAGTAAGAAACTGCGCGAGATGCTCAATATTGAGTCGTTCGAATGGGAACAGTTGGGTTCTACCGACCTCCTGAAGGCTGGCCACCAGTTGGGCGAGCCCGCCCTGCTCTTTGAGAAAATTGAGGATGAGGTCATCCAGAGGCAACTCGACAAGCTGGAGGCAACCAAGAAGGCAAATGAGGCTGCCCAGTATCAGGCTGTTCCTGTAAAAGACAATGTGGACTTCGAGACCTTCGAGAAACTTGACATCCGTGTCGGTCTCGTGAAGGATTGTCAGAAAGTGAAGAAAAGCAAGAAACTCCTGCAGTTCACCATCGACGATGGTTCAGGCACCGACCGCACCATCTGCTCAGGTATTGCCGCCTTCTACGAGAATCCTGAGGAGCTTATCGGCAAGCGTATCCTCTTCGTGGCCAACTTCGCGCCGCGCACGATGATGGGCATTGAGAGCCAGGGCATGATTCTCAGCGCTGTCGACTTCGACGAGAGTCTTAGCGTGGTCACCACCACGAGAGACGTCAAACCTGGCAGTCAGGTAGGTTGAAAAAAACAGAAAAGCGCTTCCAAGAAGAAGCGCTTTTTTTATGATGTTCACGACCGTCCGAACAGCCACTTCTTGAAGAACGGACTGATACGTAGGATGTTGCTGGTGATGATACTGAACCCGATGACCAGCAGGGCTATCAGCACTGAGAGCGTTGTGTCGATGGCGAAGTTGTGGCGGTATTGGTTGAAGAAGGTACCGATGGTCGGTAGGTTCGGCATGAATAGGTAGTGTATGAGGTAGATGTCTAGCGTTCGCCGTCCAATGTATTGGAGTGAGGCTCCGACGATCGTAATCTTCGTGAAGTACTTGGCATAGTGACGGAAGTACATGAAAACGATGGTGAGCAATGTGAATCGTGCCAGTGTCAACGGAATGATGGCCCATGCCATGCGCAGCCAGTGCCACTTTTGTGAGTCGAACCAGGCATAGATGAGAATGAATATGATTGTCGGGAAAAACCACTGTGAGTCCATAATTCGCTGCGCCTGCTGCCAGTAGCGGTGTACGATATTGCCGTAAAGGAAGAAGGGGAAGTACCGGAAAAGTTCTCCGAGACTGCTGTAGCCCATAAACGCACTTATCTTACCCTTGTATCCTGCTGCCCATGAAAAGTATTTGGGCTGGTAGCATGTGTCGTAGAATACTAGTGAGATAAGGAACAATACGGTGATGGGTAACCATGACGGCATCTTGGGAAATCGCTTCTGCAGCAAACTCTCGAAGAAGCAGAAGAGATAGTAGACCACGAACATATAGAGCAGCACGATGGTGAACCAGTAGCCGGCCTTTAGTGGCATCCCCAGCCAATATATGACAGTCGGTCCAAACTTTTTAGCAATAATGGCAGCGGCGAAAAGGAAGAAGACAATCGTTGGTATCGTTTGCACTCGAATCTTCTTTAGAAGCAATGTCTTCAATGTTTCCCAGTTCCACGTGAGACTCGCTTTATATGCTAAGAATCCACTAACGAAGAAGAACAACGGCATACGAAACATTACTAGAAACTGTAATGATGACGAATGTTTCACCACCTCGCCGAAAGCCATGCCGGCAACGTGGTTTGCTACTACCATAATCATAGTAAATCCGCGGAGGGCGTCAAGCCACTCTAAACGGGGTTTCTTCTGAACGTTTGTCTCCATCATTGCAAGTCCTTTCTACAAAAGTTCTGTCCCTAATATTTTGAGGTGGTGAGGTGATTTCGCTTCTAAGAGTTTTGCCTTGATAAACTCTTGGATATCCATGTGTGTGACATCATAGACAGGCATTAGTTCCTCAAAACCCTTTTCCTTGATGAAATTCTGTCCAGTTGTCAACATCTTGAATAAACCACGTGTACGCAACTTGTGCTCTGAGTGCTCTAATGCAGCGGAAATCATTTTATCGATGTCGCCCCCCTCCTTTATTATCGAGTAAATATCATAATAATCCCTAAACTTTGCTCGACGAAGCATTGTCTCCATTTTCATTGCTCCTATGGATTCTATATCGGCAAGATAAAGATTATTGAGATAAGGAATCCTTCTCATAGTTGGAATGGCTTTATGTGGTGCAGCATAGAATGACAACTTCACATCTTCGAAATTAAAAACCACTTGGTCGAATCCAATAACGTCGTAGTTCCTGACGGAGCCGATGCTTTCTAACTCCTTCAAGATGGAGGGCCAGTTGACTTCTGGCTTTTCATTTCGTTTGGCAAGCCATTTCATGAAGTCTAGGTCTTCACTTTGGCGCTTCTCTATCTGCAATGACAAAGCTGTACCACCTACAAGCGTGAAAGGTTTGATGCACTCTAATTTGGAAATGGCCTCAAACACTTTTCCTGTATGTGGCGCCAACGACTTTGAACGTTCCGTATTCATACAGCCATTATTCGGTTCATATGTCTGGTTTCAATGCTTTTAACGTATGCCTCTGGCCGCTTAGCAACAAAGTAATACCAAGCATAAAGTATGTTGTAAGGCCTGAACATCTCCCCCTGCGGTGCAACACGATCTAGCCAAACACGCTTCACTTTCTTATATCCAAAAAGCAGGAAAATCTGGTCGATATCTTTGATGTCAAGATATAAAAGAACATACTCAATAAGAGATTCATCGGAAATGGACCTCAT
>JAEEPT010000245.1 GCA_016284895.1 Prevotella sp.
TGAAAAAGACAGGGAAGTGTGACGGAATCTGCAAAAACAACGTGAAGAACAAAATCATCCAGATTGTAACTGCTATGATAAGAAAAGGAGAGAAATTTGACCCTGAATTTAAATTTACAAACAAAAAAGCCGACGCAGAGTGTTAAAAGTGTTAATTCGCTTGGTTTTTACTATAAATTGCGGGTAGAATAAAAGTATCCATTTTCATTAACCGCTATGAAGAATTGTTAGAATACAGCGAGTTGCTGACTTTCTGCCAGAAGAACCAGGAGGCGATATGGCTGGTTTGCCAAAAGGTGGACGAAGGTGGTGTGCTGGGGGTGAAGTTACTTCGTGACCTGACCATACAGGAGTATCTGCCCCTTTGGGAGGAGGTGCGCAGCGAACTCTCCCGGAACGCCAAGGACAGGGAAGGACGTTTCATCGTCCACTCCATACAGACAGAAGCAAAGCTGTTCATCAAGTCAATGCTTGGAGAGATGGATGTTGAATCAGCCCTCTCGGAGGGTGTATCCTACAGCAACGACCCGTTCTTCTCAGTCTCTACAGATGACCATTCATTGACTATTACATTCGATTTGGCTGTTGAAGCCAATGTGTTGGTTGCTATGTCTGACATCTACTACCCAAGCTGTCATGTAGTCAGTAGCAAGAGAATGAGCGAAGGACGGCACACACTGTCGTTTCCCAGACCAGCCTCTGGTATTTACACTATTGGCATGAAGATCAACGATGCTGCATACGAAAAGAAAATTACAGTCAAATAAATTCCAAGATGCCTTATGAAGAAAACAATCCTTTTAGCGCTGTTGGCGCTGATTGCCTGTTCGTTGCCGTCAGGAGCCACACAATGGTATTATACGAATGGGAACTATCTGGTGACCAGCATGACTCATGACGGGCAGAAGCTGTATGTTGGCACCAAGTATGGCCTGATAACAATTGATAAGGCTACTGGCACGCAGACACTGCTTAACAGCAGTAATTCGGCGTTGCCCAACGACAAGGTCTTTTCAACAGTCATGCATGAGGGCATCCTGTGGGTGGGGCTTGACAGTGCGTATGTGTCGGAAATAACCCCTGAGCAGATTTGCAATCATCATTATCCTTGGAACATTTTTGAAGATAACCCTTTCCCTTTCGAAGATGATTTCCCTTTTACTCACCATATTACATCCATAGCATTTGGGCCTTCTGAGGTGATGTATATTTCACAGTTAAGCGATTTCGCACGTGTTGTCAATGACCAAATCGAAGGAACTGTTCGTGTAGGCTCGACTAAACTGGACAGTTCGGGCATTGAAGTAATGAAAGTTGACGCCAACGGCGTGCTGTGGATAGCATATAATGTAGGCGGTAGGATTAACTTCAGCCTCAGCCGCTATACCCCTGAGGAAGGCCTGGTCTATCCGATGGCAGACTTTGACGAAAGCCTGTTTCCCTTAGGCAAGGATATGATGGACAGCAGAGCCATGGATATCGATGCCGACGGCCATGTGTGGATAGGCTGCAGGGGTGGCTACCTGGCTGAGTACGACGGGGAGACATTCCGCTTCTATGAACTGATAGTAGGTGTCAGTCCGTATGTCAAACCATTTGGAGACCTCGCATTTGACGCTAACGGCACGTTGTGGTGCATCGCTTACGACGGCCGACTTATCAGCCGCAGCGGTGAGGAGATCACCGTAAGGCAGCTGGAGCTAGTGGAAGGTGAGCACTGTGATATCCTCCACATCGACGGCGACACCGTATACGTGGGCACCAACAAGCGGCTCATTGCCTGGCACGACGGCCAGCAGACCAACATTGAGCTGACTACCAACACAGGCACTACAGACGGCATCGTAGGCACCAGCGCGATGCGGACAGAGTCACCCGTGCTCCCCTGCCACGACCTGCAGGGCCACCGCCTCAACGGAAAGACCGCCCATGGGCTGTACATCGTGGACGGGAAAAAAGTACTCATAACTAAATAAACTACGAGGGCAAGTTTGTTCAATTGTTTTCCAGCATGGAAGATTCGTATTATGTCCAGACCAGAAACGCAAAGCCAACGCAAAAGAGTGATTCCTGCAAAGTGCACCAATCAAGGTTGGGAGGTTCACGCGCCTTCCCCGCCTAATCAACCATTAATCATGTTGGCAATGAAGAATCGTGGCGTTTGTTATTAGATAATCTATTTGATTAATGACGCATTATTATTAATGGAAAAGTACAGAGTCTTACGTTTGATCAGTTCAACTGTAATAACATGCCTGGCAGTGAGCCTTGTAATATTACCGCTGTTTTCTGCCATTTTGTATTTAGTCAGGGGGTATGGTCTGTCGTGGAGTACAATCATACAGATAGTCATTGCATGCACACTGATAAACATAGTGGCAGAACTGATAAAACATGTGTGGAATATTAAAAAGAAAAAATAATCTGGTTGTGCGTACTCGTCGCATCTACACAGGATATTATTGCGGGTACATTAATATCTAGCGAATAGTCTCTTTCTCAAAGGGAGGCATCAGTGCCTCCCAAACTAATTCTCAGGAGCCAGGATGATAATAGACAACCACGGTACGGTACTGTTGAAGAATGGCTTCGAATGTAAAAGTGGTGCGGAATTTATAATAAAGTGATGAAAACTTCGTATTATTTAATACATTGTTAACTCATTAATAGAAGTGTCTTTATGAAAGCGAATCGTTTTTTATTGTCATTGGCAGCCTTTTTAGCTGTTTGTACAGCAGCGATGGCTCAGAATGATGACTACCGCCCGTTTCTGAAGGAGGGCAAGGTGTGGAAGTGTAAAGTGTGGATGCACCATCCTACTGAGAGCAGATGGATAACGGAGTATTGGAACTTCTTCATCAGCGGCGACAGCGTTGTCGGTGACAAGACATACAAGAAGATGTATCGGGAAGTGGAGCCGTCTTCTGAAAGCATGGGGAGAACATCCTTTTCTGATCTGTGGCGCGAGGCAGACAGGAAAGTATATGGCCTGTTCGCGGGTTTCCTACATGATGGAGAGGAGGTCCTCCGCTACGACTTCACCCTTCTCCCCGGCGAGAGTGCCTACATCTGGCTCGACCACACCACTACCCTTATCTCTGTTGACACATTGGAGGCACAGGGCGGCCGCTTCCGCCGCTACCACGTAAAACTCGATGACTATGAAGGTGATTATTGGCCTGATCCCGACCTTGTGTGGGTGGAGGGCATTGGTCACCCCGGCGGACCGGGACGCGTGTGGGGGGCTGAGGTGAACGACGGCACTGTTTACACGCTGCTCTCCGTGTATGAGGACGGCGAGTGCATCTTCACACAAGATGACTTCAGCGCCCCCGCCGTGCACGATGCCACCGACGGCATTGGCGGCAAGGGCCAGATGCGGGCGGTGTTGCCTGCACTCCCCTGCCACGACCTGCAGGGCCGCCGCCTCAGCGGCAAGCCCGCCCAAGGGCTGTATATCTTGGGCGGCAGAAAAGTACTCATAAGCAAATAAAGAAACAAGACATTATGAGAAAAACGATTTTTATATGCATTGCGGGCGTATATTCTTTCTTCACTGCCAGCGCCCAGCTGAAGGTCTCAACTGCCGGCAATATGTCGGTCGGTGTTACACTGAACGCGGCATCGACGCTCTCCGTGGGCGGCACAGGCAGCGACAGCTATGCCGCCTACGTCAACGGCGTGGGCAAGGTGACAGACGACATTATCGGCACCACTTACCACCCACAATCACGTGCATGCTGTATATGACACAACGATTGGGAACGATGTTACCAGTATATATCCAACGGGCAATGTCGTGGTGTCGACGGGAACGACCAGCATACAAAAGGCAGATGGCGTGCTTGTCAATGATAGTTTCGAGGTTAAGCAAGGAGCTGAATTAATAATTGAATAGGAGACTTTTATTATGGGCAAAGAAATGAGACATCGTATAGGAAATTTGTTGAAACGGCAGTGGATGGCGTCGCTACTGTTGTTCATCGTGACAATTCCCGCCGCTGCTTCACCAAGGGCGGGCTATACCTCCTTCCTGAAGGAGGGGCGTGTGTGGGAGTATGTCTCCCATCATTTTGAGTTCAAGGACGAATACCGTCTTGAATACGACGAGCTGGTTTCCATCGTCAGGTATATACAGCGGGGGGACACGGTGATAGGCGGCAGGGAATACAGCAAGTTCTACCGCCAGGAGGACGGTGGCGAATGGCAGTATGACCTGGCCATCCGCGAAGAGGGCAGCACTGCCTATTGCGTGATGAAGGGCAACAGCCAAGAGATGGTTCATATAGAGCTTGACCCAGACAGGTTTGAGGGCACATCTTTGTGGTTCTCCTTGAGGATGGACCCGGAGGAGCGTGTCGACAGCATCAGCGTCGGCGGGCGGCTGTTCGTCCGTCACCGCTACAAGCATCGGGGGGATGACGACAGCATTACTTATTACTTGGCCGTGGAAGGGGTGGGCTATTCCATAAACGCGCTCATCCTCGGCATGAGATTCATACATCCCACAAGGACGCATGACTACATGACATTCCAGGCGCTGTATGAAGACGGGAACCGCATCTTCACCAAGGAAGACTTCAGCGCACCTGCGTTCGACGGCACGCCCGGTGAAACCCGGATACTGAATGCTGAGATGCAGCAGGGAGTTCATTCGCTCCCATACTGTGACCTGCAGGGCCGCCGCCTCAGCGGCAAGCCCACCAACCGCGGCCTGTACATCAATGACGGCAAAAAAGTGTTGATAACCAAATAAAAGATTAAAAATTATGAGAAAAACGATATTCATCTGCATTAATCTGGTATTTACACTATTGGCATGAAGATCAACGATGCTGCATACGAAAAGAAAATTACAGTCAAATAAATTCTAAGATGCCTTATGAAGAAAACAATCCTTTTAGCGCTGTTGGCG
>JAEEPT010000246.1 GCA_016284895.1 Prevotella sp.
ATTAAAAAAGAAGCTTCTCTTATCACAATCATCGTTTTCATCCTCTTCCATCTTACATATCTGCCTTATTTCTCTTCTGGCTTCCTTCCAACGAAGGAATCGACAGCCTCCTGGTTCTCCTGTAAGTCACCTGTATTGCATTTCAATTTGTCATTAGAATAATCACGCCGCTTATGGCGATATACGCATAAACGATGTATCGGAAAATGCGATTGGGAATGCTCTTGAAAACGTAGGCTCCAAGGGTTGTTCCGATGATGACTCCACCAAGTCCGAAGCAGTAGTCTGTCAGGACGGTCGTGGTAAAGAAGCCGTTATAGGCACGAACAAAAGTCATCATCACATTGCCAATCAGAAAGTAGGTCTGCGCCATAGCCATATAGTGTTCCTTGGTGGGTTCCGACTGGATGAAATAGAGCACGGCTGGCGGACCTTGCATACCAAAGAAGCCTCCCATCAGTCCGCTCAGTGTTCCTGCACCAACCTGTACTTTCTTCGTTGTCGGCAGTTTTATCTTCTGACTGAACAGCGCAAAATAAATGCTGATAAGGATGAGAGCCACACCCAGGATTCGCTTCAATATGTGGTCTTCAATGCGGGTCAAAGCAAAGATGGCTATTGTCGATACAACAATAAACGTCAGCAATATCGGCCAAAGTCGTTTCCAAGTGACATAGCTTCTCATTCGCCACACGATGACAGCCGAGGTGGTAATGGCCAGAAGTCCAGAGAGAGTTGTGGCCTCGCCGTATGTAGGCAGGAAGAACGGCAGCATCGTCATGATGAAGATGCCAAAGCCGAAGCCGGTAGTGCGCTGCACAAAACTGGCCCCGATGCTCAACAGGAATATGGCTATCACGACACTACTCATCATTTCATCAATTAATGGTCTCTGAAATACTCATACCCAGCCACACGGCCAGAATGCCAATGACAACACTTACACCCAGATATAATGCCATCTGCAATGCATCGCCAGCCTTCATCATACTGAAGGACTCATTGGCAAAGGTACTGAAAGTCGTGAAGCCACCACAAAAGCCGGTTACGAGCAGCAGCTTCATTTCTGGTGAGACAATGCCTTTGCTGACCAGTCCTACCAGGAATCCAATAAGCAACGAACCGAGGATGTTTACAGTAAACGTACCCCATGGCCACGATGCATCACTCATTTCAGATAACAGGTAGCGGCATACAGAGCCGATAGCACCACCTAATGCGACCAAAAGAATATTTCGTATCATACCACTCTCATTTTTTTACCCTACATTCTCAGCAGTTCTTGTATATCCACTTCGAGACATTTGGCAACCTCCATCTGATTCTCCAAGTTAGGTTGTGCACTTATAGTGTACAAAGATAACGATTATTTAGCAGAAATCATCAAGTTTTGATAAAAACATGAGCGCAATGACAAAAAATATTGGTCTTTGACATACTACTAGATGCGCCTAACATAGTTGCTAGATGCGTTGAACATTCTCGCTAGATGCGTTGAACATTCTCGCTAGATGCGTTGAACATTCTCGCTAGATGCGTTGAACATTCTCGCTATTTTCTTTATTTTGAGTTTTTTTCAAAATATCCCTCCTACCCTCCCTTTTTTTTGCTCAAATGCACTGTACATGCGGGGTTCAGAAGAAAAAGGGAGGGAAGGAGGAAATTACGTTAATTTAAAGATAAATAGCTATAACGGCAGAAATATCGCAGGCGATACATTGTTAAACTCTCTTAAAGTTCCAGATAAATCGCTTGCGATATAAACTATTATTCTTACCTTTGCATCGCAAACGACAGAAGTAACAATTAAATATTAATAAAGGTATGCAAAAGATTTATGATTTCAAGGCTTTTTCAAGCAAAGGCAAGGAGATTGATTTCTCACAGTTTCAAGGTAAGGTATTGCTGATTGTGAACACAGCCAGCAAGTGTGGATTCACCCCTCAGTTTGCAGGACTGGAGGAACTGAACCAGAAGTACAAGGACAAGGGACTCGTCATCATTGGCTTCCCCTGCAATCAGTTCAAAGAGCAGGATCCTGAGGGTGATGCTCGGATTGAGGAGTTCTGCCAGTTGAACTATGGTGTGACTTTCCAGATTATGAGAAAGGGTGATGTCAACGGTCAAGATGCTCAGCCTATCTTCGAATATCTGAAGGCACAGGCACCCACCGAGGAATACAAGGGACTGAAGGCAAAGGCAGCCCGCGCCCTGCTGAAGACCCTGAGCAAGAGTGTTGAGAAGGACAGCGACATTCTTTGGAACTTCACAAAATTCCTCATCTCGAAGGATGGTGAGACCATTAAGCGCTTTGCGCCAACTGCTGAACCCAAGGACTTCGAGAAGGACATTCAGGAAATGCTCGGCTAATCATGTTCAATGAATTGAATTATGCACGCAGAATTACAGCTTGACAACCAGATTTGCTTCCGTCTCTATACAGCAGCAAGACTCATCACGCAGGCCTATACGCCAATGCTGACGGAGGTGGGCATCACCTACCCGCAGTATCTCGTTTTGATGGTGCTTTGGGAAAAAGACTGCCAGCCCGTGAACGACATCGCCCACAGGCTGATGCTTGAAACCAACACGGTGACTCCCCTACTCCAGCGCATGGAGAAGCTGGGCATTGTCACCCGCAAGAAGGGCGAACTGGACAAACGTCAGCAGATAGTCAGCCTCACTGAGAAAGGGCGTGATTTGGAGGAACAAGTCTTCAAACTCATCCCTACCGGCATGAGTGAAACGCTGAAGGCCTGTCCTCTGCAGATTGAAGACTATATGCACCTGGCCAATGATCTTGACGCTATCATCGACACATTAAAGAAATAAATAACCAACACAATAATGAAATATATCAAATTTTGCTTCCGTCTGCTACTTGGGATCTTCATGACCTACGCTGGTATCAGTCATCTGACAATAGCTCGTCAGGAGTTCGTAGCACAAGTACCCACATGGCTTCAGTTCAGTCCGGGCTTTACTGATTTCGTCGTGCTGGCATCGGGCGTGGTGGAGATAGCCCTCGGCCTTGGCATGCTGTTCCTCTGGAAAAAGAAAGCGCTCGTAGGTGCGCTGCTTGCACTCTTCTATGTGCTTATCTTCCCGGGCAACATCAACCAGTATGTGAACCATATTGATGCCTTCGGCCTCGACACCGATCAGGCCCGTCTCATCCGACTGTTCTTCCAGCCGGTACTCATCTTCCTCGCCCTTTGGTCAACAGGCGGATGGGAGTATTGCAAGAAACTCTATACCAACATAAAGAAATAGTATGACTTTAGAAGAAGCAATCAAAGCCCGTCATAGCGTAAGGGCATACAAAGCACAGCCATTGGCAGAAGACATTGTCAAGGTGCTGGAAAAGGAGATTGAAGAGCAGAACCGTCAGGGACATCTGCATATCCAGTTGATCAAGAATGAGCCGAAAGCCTTTCAAGGCAAACTGGCCAAGTACGGGAAGTTCTCCAACGTAACCAACTATCTGGTCATGGCTGGTCAAAAGGCCGATGACCTCGATGAACGCATCGGCTACTACGGCGAACACTTGGTTCTTCTGGCTCAGACACTCGGTTTGAATACCTGCTGGGTGGGACTCAGCTACTCAAAGATACCAGGAACTTATATGCTCGAAGAAGGTGAGGTCATCAAGACTTATATCGCTATCGGCTATGGTGAGACACAGGGAGAGGGCCATAAGATCAAGACCGTGGAAAAAACGAGTAACGCCAGCGACATCACTCCTTTGTGGTTCCGCAAGGGTGTCGAAGCTGCCCTGCTTGCCCCGACAGCCGTGAACCAGCAGAAATTCTTCTTTGAATATATTCCCGCCAGAGACAGCAAGCCAGCCCAGGTAATCGCCAAGAGAAGCTTCTCGCTGATTGGTTATACCCAGTTGGATCTCGGTATCGCGAAGTATCATTTCGAGGTCGGTGCAGGAAAGGAAAACTTTGAATGGGCATGAAGATCAAAGATTGGCTGCAATCCCTGTCATTTAGGACTGGCGCTATCGTCCTGATTTGCTGCATACCCTTCTACATTCTGTCCTTCGCCCAGATGCTTCTGCCCATCAGTACAACAGCAAAGGGCATTCTGTGGGCTGTGCTCTTCGGACTGGCCAAGACCTGCCAGTATGGAGGACTGACCATTCTGGGTGTTGAAGGCTATAAACGGCTACGGAATAAATTCAGAAAGCAATAGAATAAACTGGAAGACCATCATGGTGCTACCCTGTATGCTATGACCGAGAAATACAAGACATAAAAAAGAATAAAGGTATGAAGAAATTTATCAAATCATCAGCCCTTGTGCTGACAGGCGCACTGCTCATCACCGCCTGTGGAAATAAGGAGCAGAAGAGTGAGGCAAACGTCAACGAGAATCCCACTCAGGAGAAAATCGAGGTAAAGGCCGTTGAGGGTCGCAAGAACTTCAGCGACAAGGCTGTTATCACACCGTTGCCCGCCATCATGATTGCCACATGGGACGAGAACAAGAATCCCGACGTGATGATGGCTGCATGGGGAGGCCAGTGCGGTCCCAGGCACATCACCTTCGAACTATCCAAACACAAGACCACTGACAACATCCGCTTGAAGCAGGCATTTACTATCAGTTTTGCAACAAAAGGTGACATTGTCCAGAGTGATTACTTCGGCATCGTGTCAGGCAACGACGTGCCCGATAAGGTGGCCAAGGCAGGATTCACCATCACACCGAGTCCCAATGTCGATGCACCTATCATCAACGAGTACAAACTGACGCTGGAATGTAAGGTTGTCACCTTCGATGAAGACGAAAACGGCGGTGCCCGCGTTGTGGGCGAGATTGTCAATATGAGTGCTGACGAGAGCCTCCTCGACGAGGATGGCAACATTGACCTCGGCAAGCTTCAGCCCGTCATCTTCGACT
>JAEEPT010000247.1 GCA_016284895.1 Prevotella sp.
AGCGCAACCGTCTGCACCTGGCCATCGCCCTGAAGCAGGAAGGCAATGTGCTGCTGCTCGACGAGCCAACCAACGATATTGACGTGAACACGTTGCGTGCACTTGAAGAGGGTCTTGAGGCTTTTGCCGGATGCGCCGTCGTGATCAGCCACGACCGCTGGTTCCTCGACCGCATCTGCACGCATATCCTCGCCTTCGAGACCTACACCACGGATAGTGGCGAAACGGTTCATCAGGTGTTCTACTTCGAGGGTAATTTCTCGGAGTATGAAGCCAACAAGGCACAACGACTCGGAATAGAAGAACCACGTCGCACCCGCTACCGCAAATTAATGGAGGAGTAATCGACTACAGTTTTTACTCGTCACTTTAGAAATAAACTCGTCTAATTCGTGGTCACTATAGAAGTGTCAATCGAAGAGTGAGAGTGACAGGTCCTGTTGTTCCTTCGTGGAATCGGCATCGTCTGTATCGGTTGCCATTTCATCACGAAACTTGAACATCAGCTGCTGGGCATCAGCACTATTACTTGTATTCAGCCTGTAGTAGCCGCGTTTTCCTGTGCTCTCAATGAGCGACTGAGGCGAATGACTGTTACGGGCGAGATATTGCCTTACGAACTGGCGCAGTTCCTGCAAGTCGGGTTGAGCAAAAAACGTTGTATTCTGATTGTAGATGTGCATGGTGAGTGCAGAGACGCTGATGCCGCGCTCGCCTACAATCGTGAGTATCCGCAATATCTGTTGCTCGTATGTCATTGAAAGAAGAAAAAAAGGTCGGTAACTATCAACTTTTACCGACCTTTCTTTTTATTATATAATAATTTCTTATTAGCTTTTCCTTTCGGAAACATTTATGCCAAGGCAACCTTGTTGTCGTCAGCGCTCAGGAGCTTGCCCTCCTTGAAGAGCCAGCCGAGGCCGAGCAGAGTCTCTTCGGTAGAAATTTTTGCAGCTTTAGCAATTTCCTCAACATTGAGAGCCTTCTCAGCAGCAGCCAAAGTCTGATATACGTCACCAGCCTTAAAGCCGATATTCTCTGCGGTTACTGCAAATCCTACTGCCTTAGCAGCTTTCTTAGTTGTTGTCTTTGTTGTTTTCTTAGCTGCTGTTTCCTTTACTTCAGTTGCAGCCTTCTTTGTAGCTTTCTTTTCTGCCATGATAATAAAACAATTAAAAAATGCTATTTGTTAACTATTTTTGAATAATTAGTTTTAAACCGACAGCAAAAGTAGTACTTTTCCGCAACACAAGTAACTGATTTTTAGGCATATTTGCAGTTTTGTTAATTATTCTTGACGTAGGTCAATCTTCAATTGCAGCTCTTCCAACTGTTTGGGGTCCAGTTCGCCTGGAGCATCGAGCATCACGTCGCGCCCACTATTGTTCTTCGGGAAAGCGATGCAGTCGCGAATGCTGTCGAGCCCTGCCATAAGCGACACAAAGCGGTCGAGACCGAAGGCGAGACCAGCGTGAGGAGGTGCTCCGTACTTGAAAGCATTGATCAGGAAGCCGAACTGAGCCATAGCACGCTCGGGGGTGAAGCCCAGAATCTGGAACATCTTCTCCTGCAGCTTGCCGTCGTGAATACGAAGCGAGCCACCACCCACTTCTACGCCGTTGCACACGAAGTCGTAGGCCACAGCACGCACCTTTGCAGGATCGGTATCGAGCAGAGGTATGTCGTCGGGGTTCGGCATCGTGAACGGATGGTGAGTGGCCATGAGGCGCTGCTCCTCGTCGCTCCACTCGAACAAGGGGAAGTCAACAATCCACAGACACACGAACTTGTCCTTGTCGCGCAGTCCGAGACGGTCGCCCATCTCCAAGCGGAGTGTGCACAGCTGCACGCGCGTCTTATTGGCATTGTCGCCAGAGAGGATGAGCACGAGGTCGCCGTCCTTGGCTCCCATTGCCTCCTTCACCTTCTGCCACACTTCTGGCTCGTAGAACTTGTCGATGCTCGACTTCACCGTGCCGTCGGCATTAAACTTCACATAGACCAATCCCTTGGCACCCACCTGCGGACGCTTCACGAAGTCGGTGAGCTGATCGAGCTGCTTGCGCGTGTAGTCGGCACAGCCGGGTACGCAGATGCCGCCAATGTATTCAGCCTCGTTGAAGACAGAGAACGAGCCTGTGCCTTTCAGCACATCCATGAGCTCAACGAACTCCATACCGAAGCGAAGGTCGGGCTTATCCGATCCGAAGCGGCGCATAGCCTCGTGCCACGTCATGCGCTGCAGCTGAGGCAGCTCAATGCCGCGCACCTCGCGGAAGAGATGACGAGCCAGCTCCTCAAACACTTCGAGCACATCCTCCTGCTCAACAAACGACATCTCGCAGTCAATCTGTGTGAACTCAGGCTGACGGTCGGCACGCAGGTCCTCGTCGCGGAAGCACTTGGCAATCTGGAAGTAGCGGTCGAAGCCCGACACCATGAGCAGCTGCTTCAACGT
The DNA here is from genome assembly GCA_016284895.1 of Prevotella sp. GTDB lineage: Bacteria > Bacteroidota > Bacteroidia > Bacteroidales > Bacteroidaceae > Prevotella. The sequence continues at coordinate 2,459 of JAEEPT010000247.1, forward strand.
CTGAGGCGACTGGGGCAGCGCATAGAACTGACCGGGATTCATTCGTGAAGGCACCACGAAGTCGCGAGCACCTTCAGGAGTAGAGCCAATGAGTATGGGCGTCTCGACCTCAATGAACTGACGAGAGTCGAGGAAGTTGCGAATGAGGATGGTCATGCGGTGGCGCAGCTCCAGGTTCTTACGAACGGCAGGACGGCGCAGGTCCAGATAGCGATACTTCATGCGAATGTCGTCGCCGCCATCGGTCTGGTCCTCAATGGTGAAGGGAGGTGTGAGGCTCTCGCTCAGGATGTTCAGTTCCGACACCAGAATCTCGATGTCGCCTGTAGGCATCTTCGCATTCTTCGATTCGCGCTCGCTCACCTTTCCTACTACCTGTATGCAGAATTCGCGTCCCAGCTTGTTGGCACGCTCGCAGAGGGCTGCGTCGGTGTCCTCGATGAACACCAGCTGTGTGATTCCATAACGGTCTCTAAGGTCAACGAACGTCATGCCACCCATCTTACGGGTGCGTTGTACCCATCCGGCCAGTTTCACTACCTGTCCGGCATCGGCAAGTCTCAGCTCGCCACATGTTTTGCTTCTATACATGCTATGTAAAATGTTTATGTTTTTTGAAAATTAGGTGCAAAATTAATGATAATATTCGAAAAACAGACCATTCTTAATATTTTTTAGTCCTAAAATGCACGGTTGTTTCCCTTTTTTGAATTAATTTTGAGGCTTCAAAATCATTGCTATGAACATACCCCTATTAGTATATAGTGCGAGTGCCGGTAGCGGAAAGACGTTTACGCTGGCTACAGAATACATTAAACTCGTAGTCAATAATCCGCTGGCATACAGACAGATACTTGCTGTCACGTTTACGAACAAAGCCACCGAAGAGATGAAGATGCGCATCCTGAGCCAACTGTATGGCATCTGGAAGGGACTGAAATCATCGAAGGGCTATACCGACAAGGTGTGCAAGGAGCTGAATGCCTCGCCCGAGTTTGTATCAAGACAGGCTGGCATAGCCCTCTCTCTCCTACTCCACAACTACAGCTACTTCCGCATCAACACCATCGACACGTTCTTCCAGAGCGTGCTGCGCAACCTGGCACGCGAGTTGGACCTCACAGCCAACCTCCGTATCGGGCTCAACGATGTGCAGGTGGAGGAGCTGGCCGTAGATGAGCTCATCGAGAACCTGTCGGCCACCGACCGCATGCTGCAATGGATTCTGAGCTACATCAAGGAGAGCATTGGCGACGACCGCTCATGGAACATCATAGGACAGATCAAGCAGTTCGGACGAACGCTGTTCAAGGACTACTACAAGCAGCACAGCCGCCAGCTCTATGAGGTGATGGCGCAGCCCCACTTCTTCGAGAACTATACGAAGGAGCTACGCGACATGCGCCTCCATTCAAAGGAACGCATGAAGGAACTGGCCGCCAAGATGATTGAGGGGCTCAGTATGGCGGGGATTGCCCCCTTGGATTTGGCCTACGGTACGAGTGGCGTGGGCGCGTTCCTTATGAAAGTGGCTAACGACGAACTGCCCAAAGATGCAGCAGGGAAACGCGTCAAAGACTGCGCAGAAAGACCCGAAGCATGGTACACGAAGTCGAACCCGAATCGCGCCATCATTCACCAGCTGGCCGAACAATCGTTCGTGGACATGCTGAAGGAGATGCTGCACAAGTGGTGTCTCTACCGTTCAGCCGACCTCACGCTCCGACACCTGAACCAGCTCAGACTGCTCGACGGGATAGAGAAGCAGGTAAGAGCCCTGAACGAGTCAGCCAACCGCTTCCTGCTGAGCGACACGCAACAGTTGCTCCACGACCTGATAGACAGCAGCGACTCGCCTTTCATCTTCGAGAAGATAGGCACCCAGCTTGAACACATCATGATCGACGAGTTCCAGGACACTTCGACCGTGCAATGGAAGAACTTCAAGGTGCTGCTGCAAGAAACGATGAGCCACAGCAACACGGAGAACCTGATTGTGGGCGACGTGAAGCAGAGCATCTACCGATGGCGAAGTGGCGACTGGCGACTGCTGGCCAACATCGCAGCCGAGTTTCCTCATGCCACGAAAGGCCAGCTGAAGCTCGACTCGCTCGACACCAACTACCGTTCAGACCGCCGCGTGGTGGAGTTCAACAACAAGTTCTTCACTGAGGCCGCCAACGCAGAGGGCGTTGCTGCCTACAAAGACGTGGAGCAGAACGTGCCTGAGAAGAAGCCCATGAGCGGCTACGTGAGCATTGCCCTACTGCCCAACGACGACTATCAGACACGTGTGCTGGACCAGCTGGTGCAGCAGGTGAGCCAGCTCATCCAACTGGGCATTCCCACCGCTTCGATTGCCATTCTGGTGCGCTCCAACCATCTCATTCCGCTCATAGCCAACTACTTCATGGAGCACAAGCCCAAGGTGAGCATC
>JAEEPT010000022.1 GCA_016284895.1 Prevotella sp.
CGCCTACTACACATGATAACCTCCCACGCCTCAAATTTCCCCTCGTTTGGGGAGTAACGTAAGCATCCGAAACGACCAGCGAAAGTCACTTTTATTCGGATGCTTACATTGTACTATCCCCATTTATGGGGATATTTTTTTATGATGTTTAGTCATTTTTGGGGATTGCGGGTGGAAGAGAATAGTAGTTATTTTGCATTTTGGAAATAAAGGGTTGTTGTCCGAGACTGCGTCTCGGAGTACACGGACATGCCCTGTCAATGCATTAAATAATGAAATTATCAGAACTGCAGACTGGTGAACGTGGTGTGATTGTGAAGGTGCTGGGTCATGGCGGCTTCCGCAAGCGCATTATCGAGATGGGGTTCATCAAGGGGAAAGCCATCGAGGTGCTGCTGAACGCACCGCTGCAAGACCCGGTGAAATATAAGATTATGGGGTATGAGGTGTCGTTGCGTCACGATGAGGCGGAACTGATTGAGGTCGTTGGCGAGGGCGAGCATTATGATGATGCCAGCGACACTCATGATAGCGCCACCATCACCGAGACGGTGAACCTGACCGAAGCGGCGTTGCAGGCTAAGGCTCGTCGCCAACGACGTAGGAACCACGATGCGCTGATTGGCAACCCGAACTATGGTAGGACATCGCTGTTCAACTATGCCAGCGGCGCTCACGCCCGCGTGGGCAACTACTCGGGTGTTACGGTCGATGCCAGTGTGGCTCATGCCCACTACGAGGGCTATGACTTTAACCTGACCGACCTGCCCGGCACTTACTCGTTGTCCTGTTACAGCCCTGAGGAGTTATATGTGCGCGAACACCTGTTAAAACAGCGTCCCGATGTGGTAATCAACGTCATTGACTCCAGCAATCTGGAACGCAACCTGTACCTGACAACACAATTGGTTGACATGAACCTGCGCATGGTGTGCGCACTGAATATGTATGACGAGACCGAGCGCCGTGGCGACCAGTTGGACATCGACACGTTGAGCACCTTGTTCGGTGTACCCATGATTCCCACATCGTTCCGCAGCGGCTTTAACGTCGATTTGCTGTTCCATGTGATTATCAACGTGTATGAGGGCGGTGACTATATTGACGAGAAGGGCAAAATCAATCCTGAGGTTGCTCGAGAGATTAAGGAGTGGCACGCCCTCGAGGCCGACCAGCATCTGGAACATAGCCATATCGAGGACTTTGCCGATGGCGACCGTCCGTTGAAGAACTATTTCCGCCACATCCACGTCAACCATGGACAGTATGTAGAGCGTGCCATCAGTACCGTCAAGGCCCCCATCATGGCATCGTCGTACCTAAGCAGCCATTACTCCACGCGCTATCTTGCCATCAAGTTGCTTGAGCGCGACAAGGGTGCCGAAGAACTCATCCAGCATGATGCGCAAAACAATGAGATTTTGAAGGCTCGTGACCTTGCTGCTCGGCAGATTGAACGCGACACGCACAACGACTCGGAAACCGCCATCATGGATGCGAAATACGGCTTCATCCGCGGCGCACTCACCGAGGCGGGTTACAAGCTGGGTACCGCTCACGACACCTATCGACTGACACACAAGTTAGACAATATCTTGTCGCACAAGTATCTGGGATTCCCCATCTTTTTCCTCATCCTGTTCGTGATGTTCTATGTGACGTTCACGTTGGGCCAATATCCGATGGACTGGCTTGAAGCTGGTGTGGCATGGCTTGGCGAACATGTAGGCAGTGCGATGCACGATGGCCCGCTGCGGTCATTGCTGGTCGATGGCGTGATTGGCGGTGTGGGTTCGGTGATCGTGTTCCTGCCGCAGATTCTGATTTTGTATCTGTTCATCTCGTTAATGGAGGACTCGGGCTATATGTCTCGCGCCGCATTCATCATGGACAAGTTGATGCACAAGATGGGTCTTCACGGCAAGTCGTTTATCCCTTTGATTATGGGATTTGGATGTAATGTGCCAGCAGTAATGGCTACCAGAACGATTGAGAGTCGTAGGTCACGGCTCATCACGATGATGATACTTCCCTTTATGTCCTGTTCTGCGCGTTTACCTATTTATATTATGATAGCAGGAACCTTCTTCACCCTTCAATATCGTTCATGGGTGATGCTTTCACTTTATGTGGTAGGCATCTTGATGTCGGTCGTGGTGAGCAAGTTGTTCTCAGCTTATCTTGTGAAAGGACAGGACACACCCTTTGTGATGGAGCTGCCTCCATACAGATGGCCAACCGCCAAGGCTATCGGTCGCCATACATGGGAGAAGGGAAAGGAGTATCTGAAGAAGATGGGCGGCATCATTCTTGTTGCATCAGTCATTGTGTGGGCCATGGAGTATTTCCCTCACGATGAGTCGCTCACTGTTCAGCAGCAGCAGGAACAGTCTATTATCGGACGTATTGGTAAGACTATAGAACCTGTGTTTATGCCGCAAGGCTTCAACTGGAAACTGGATGTTTCGCTGATTGCAGGTGTTGGCGCGAAGGAAATCGTAGCTTCAACCATGGGCGTACTGTATAGTGGAGACGATTCATTTGCTGACGACGATTCTTTTAGTGATGATAGTGAGAAATATACGCATCTGCGCCAACAAATGCTTCAAGACGGCATCACTCCATTGGCGGCCTATTGCTATCTGCTGTTCATTCTGCTTTATTTTCCATGTATAGCTACGATAGTGGCTATCAAGAATGAAACGGCATCTTGGCGGTGGGCGATTTTTGCCGCTGGCTATACAACCTGTTTGGCTTGGATTGTCTCAGCTCTCGTCTATCAGGTGGGTAGCCTATGCTTTTGATGTAGTATATTACCATTTCAGCCAAGTTGTTTAGGCTAATTGGGGTTATTCATACGAATCTACAAAAAATGGCGCATTTGTTTGGTGATTACAAATTAATGCGCTATTTTTGCATGTTGTAATAATTAACCATTTCCTACTAATCTACAGATGGAAGAAAAACTTGAGGCTAAGATAAACCGATCCGACTATAAGATTCTGATCGTCGATGATGTCGTAAGCAATGTACTTTTGCTTAAGATATTGTTGACAAATGAGAAATTTCAAGTCTGTACAGCTAACTGCGGAAACATGTGCATTGAGCAGGCGAAGGCAGAAAAGCCTGATTTGATTCTGCTTGACGTAATGATGCCTGATATCAGTGGCTTCGACACTGCTGTTATCTTGAAAAAAGATCCTGCAACTGCTGATATACCCATTATTTTCCTAACTGCACTGAACAACCCAAGCGATCTTGTTCATGGCTTTCAAGTAGGAGCTAATGACTTCTTAACCAAGCCCTTTAACAAAGAGGAACTTGTGGTGCGTGTGATGCACCAGATTACACTTGTTGCCGCAAAGCGCCTTATTCAGAAACAAAACGAGGAACTGCGTGCTACGATTAAGAATCGTGACAAAATGTATTCTGTGATTGCACATGACTTGCGTTCACCCATGGCTTCAATCCGTATGGTACTTAATTTGGTCGTTTCCTCAATGTCACCAGAAGTAATCGGACCTGAACTGTTTGAACTCTTGGATAAAGCAAACAAAGAATCGGAAGAATGTCATGACTTGCTCGATAATCTGTTGAAATGGACTAAGAGTCAGACAGGCCGTTTGAATGTGCTGCTTCAAGATTTGGACTTGAATGATATTGTACCTGGAGTCGTTGACATTTTCGAGATGATAGCTCTCACAAAAAAGATTAAACTGCAATATGTCGGTACGCAAACACCTCTTGTTGTAAGAGCTGACAACGATATGCTTAAAACTATTGTTCGCAACTTTATGTCGAATGCCGTCAAATTCAGCCCAGAAGGCTCGGTTATTGATATAACAATGAAGGAGGAAGACGGATTTGCAAAGGTCAGCGTACGTGATCATGGAGTAGGCATTTCATCCGATCGTCTTGGAAATATCTTCCATAAAGGTGAGTCAACTTATGGAACAAGTGGTGAGGAGGGCTCTGGATTAGGCCTTCAGCTATGCGCTGATTTCGCACACAAAATAGGAGGCGACGTTCATGTGGAATCTGTCCTAAATGAAGGCTCCACGTTTAGCGTTTTTATTCCCTTAAAGAAAGATTGAGCCTCTTTGAGGCTTTTAGAGTACAAAAGAATGAAGAATAATGGTTAATTTTTGCAAATCAGAAATTAATTCTTATTTCTTCATTCTTTTGTATAAATAATAATTCGTACTTTTGCACTCAGTTTTCCACCGCGTTTCTCATTCTTGGAAACGCTTTAACCCTAAAAAACATTTCAATTAAAATAAAGTTATACGTTTATTATGTATACAAAAGAAGAATTAGAACAGATGGAACCTGCCCAACTGCTCAGTATTGCTGCAGAATTGGGTGTGGAAGTATCTCAGGATGACGAATTAGAGAAAGTCGTTTATGAAATTCTGGATCAGGCTGCTATAGAAAGCGCTTCTGGATCTACAACAAAACGCAAACGTACAAGAATTTCGAAGAAAGATACCGATAAGGTATATACTGTCAATGGTAAAGACGGAGAGAACTATGATACCAAAAGTCAGAAGTCGAATGGTGTTGAATCTCCATCACTCTTCGATGTTGAACCCGTAGAACCTCAGAACGTGGAGAGTCCTACACAAGCTGATCCTTTGGCAAATTTCCCCAAGCATCGTGGTCGTAAGTCGAAAGCCGAACTGGCTGCTATTGCAGCTGCTGAAGCAGCAAAAAAGGATGCAATGCTGAATGAGGAGATTGAGGAAGAGCAGATGATTCCGGAGGAGATTGACGACAGTCATTTCATAGACGAAGAGACTCCTGACAAAGAAATGCTGGAACAGTTGCAGGAGAAGATGTCCACCCAATATGTCAGAGAAGAACAGATGGCATCTTATGATGCTAATCCCGATGGCATTTGGGAAGGCGATCCCTGTGACGGCACTGACTTCATACCAGTTGTTGACCTGCCTATTGAGGACCAAGCAGCCATTCCTACTCTTGACATCTTCGACCGTCCGGTTGTTCAGCATTCAGAATCTGCCTATCAACCTGTACCTGTCACTCAACCCGCAAGCTATGATTTCGGAGATTTCATCTCTGGTAATGGAGTGTTGGAGATTCTTCAGGATGGTTACGGATTCCTGCGCTCAAGTGACTATAATTATTTGTCATCGCCTGATGATATTTACGTTGCTCCACAGCAAATCAAAAAATATGGCCTGAAGACAGGTGATGTCGTTGATTGTACGGTACGTCCTCCTCATGATGGTGAGAAATACTTCGCTATGTCAAATGTAAACATGATTAACGGACGAAATCCAGAGGAAGTACGTGACCGTGTGTCTTTCGAGCATTTGACACCTTTGTTCCCCGAGGAGAAGTTCATGCTGTGTGGAGATCCTGCAACAACGAATCCTTCAACACGTATCGTTGATTTGTTCTCGCCGATAGGTAAGGGACAACGTGCCTTGATTGTGGCTCAGCCAAAGACTGGTAAGACTATACTCATGAAGGATATTGCTAACGCCATTGCTGCAAATCATCCGGAAGCATACATCATGATGCTGCTGATTGACGAGCGTCCTGAGGAGGTTACTGATATGAGTCGTACCGTGAATGCAGAAGTGATTGCTTCTACTTTTGATGAGCCTGCCGACCGTCATGTGAAGATTGCCGGTATTGTTCTTGAGAAGGCTAAGCGAATGGTGGAATGCGGACATGATGTAGTCATCTTCCTGGATTCTATCACACGTCTGGCTCGCGCCTACAACACGGTCTCACCTGCAAGTGGCAAAGTGCTGACGGGTGGTGTTGATGCTAATGCCTTGCAGAAGCCTAAGCGCTTCTTCGGTGCAGCCCGCAATATAGAGGGAGGAGGCTCACTTACCATTATTGCAACGGCTTTGGTCGATACTGGCTCTAAGATGGATGAAGTCATCTTTGAAGAGTTCAAGGGAACGGGCAACTCTGAAATTCAGCTTTCTCGCACGCTCTCTAACAAGCGAATATTCCCAGCCATTGATCTTGTGCAGTCAAGCACGCGTCGTGATGATCTGTTGCAGGATTCTACTACGCTCAACCGCATGTGGATTATCCGTAAGTTCATTGCTGAGATGAATCCGATGGAGGCTATGAATACAGTTCGTGACCGTCTTGTTCAAGCTCGTAATAATGAAGAGTTCCTCATGTCAATGAACGGGTAATAGTCATTGCTGCGTTTCAGTTTCAGTTGTTTCAGTAAATTAAACAGCTGAAACTGAAGCGTTCACTCCGATGCATCTAACGTTCACTCCGATGCATCTAACGTTCACTCCGATGCATCTAACGTTCAGTCCGATGCATCTAACGCTCACTCCGATGCATCTAACGCTCACTCCGATGCATTTAACGAAAAAGCAGGTGGAAACAGTCAGATTATTGCTTTTTAAGGTTCCTCTTTTTTCGTGGAAACAGGTCACCAATGCCGTCAAAGTCACGTTTTATGATGATACCAATGCCTTGCGTGTTGAGTGAGGAACGTGTGAAATAGCGGTCGTTGGTCTGATTATAAACTTTCAGAGCCAAATTGCCATTCGGTTTGAGGAGGTATCGAATGTCGAAGTCACCAATGAAAGTATGATTGGCACGTGTGGCATTATCGCGATAGCCAAATTGTCCATTGATGAGCAGACGGTTGTTCAGCATGCGTCCGCTTACGATACCTTCGTATTCAGCATTGTGCCAACCTTCATTTCCTGTGGATATGTTGGCACCAAAGTTCCAGTTGTCATTCTTCACAACATGAGAAATGACTTCATTGATTTGAGTGGAAAGCGTTCCTGACAGGAATGATTGCATAGCCAACTGTGTTTGGTCGTAGGTCTGTGAGCTGGCATTATTGATGTCTTGAGTATAGAAACGCCCTATACCGAGAAGGTAGAGCACTTGCTGATTCATTTCCTGCTCACTTGTGATGACTGAGCGAATCATCTGCTTCTCTTCACTATTTACGTTTGGAATGTCAAGGTCGAACTCTACACGTGGAGCGCCTGCTTGTCCCAGGATATTCATTAGGCAGTTCACGCGTACCGTATTATTTGAAAACGAGTTTCCCAGATTTAAGTCTGACAATGACACGCCATTGACGGTATGTATGGCTTGCAACTGAAGGCTTGCATCCATTGGCATTCCCCCAAAGACAATCGTGCCGCCTTCTTTGAATTTGAAGTTCTTTTTGATGATGTTCTGTATTGTTATGCCGTAGTTTCCGCTTTCTACTCGATAGGTGCCGAACATGTGGAAAGCACCTTTGTTATGATAAGAAGCACGTATCATGCCTGAACCGTGCAGCGTGATGTGGTCGCCTGTCTTGGCATCCATTAATAGTTGTAGGGTGGCATCTCTATTGGCATTGATGCGGAAATTGAGGAAGAGGTCTGACGGAATGTCCTGTGCTGTACTTTTGAGCACTTTTGTATCTTCATTTGTTGATGCCTCCTCCTTGTTCCTCCATGTAATAAACTCCTGTGAGCTCACGCTTCCGCTTGATGAGGCGTTGTAGAAGAAGGTCGTAGGGAGTAGGGGGGTGGCATTGATGTTGATGGTTATTTCTTTGGGGCGTCCGTGCATATCGACGTGTCCTGAAGCAACTACACTTCCGCAGAACTGTTGGTCACCAAAGTCCTTGAAGTCGTAAGCCAGCAGTCTTGAGGTCTCAATGTCGAGGTCGAATGTCATGTTCGACAGATGCTCGTGATGAATGCCTCCGCTGATAGTTGCCGTGTTGCCGTACTTGTCGTAGATGGTGTCGTTGCTGAACTGAATGTCGTTATGTATGAAATGTACGGTATCGCGTACCAGCTTATAGGTTGTTCCCAATGGAATGACGTCGGCTTGTCCGTCGGCTACAAGTGTGCCTACGAGATCCATCTTGCCCAAAGGTCCCACGAGTTTCAGTTCTCCATAAGCATGGCCATCTATGTTCTTCAGGAAACTGCTTGTATATGTCTTCAAGAAATCGATATGCGTGCCTTGAGCGTTGATATTCAGGAGTATGTCTTCACGAACAGGCGACACATAGCCGTTGATGATGGTCACGGCTTCGGGACCGTCTTCAGTCTTGGCATCAATATCAATCTGCTGCTTCTCGTTGTTCCATTGAGCGTTGGCATATAGCGTGCCCATCGTTCCGTTTTCGAATGTGAACTGGTCAACCGTAAGGTTAGTCCATGCCACGGGCTTTCCAAACAGATGGGTGGCATAGACTTTGCCAGTTGCCAAGCCGTTGAACTCAACTGGGTGGAAATTGATGAGGTCCATGATATAGCCCACATCCATATCTTTCATATCTACGGTCAGCGTGTCAGCCGCTGAGGCAGAAGCCATTCCGTCAACGGTCAGGTGCTGTTGGTTGTGCTTAATGGAAAAGCCTTCTACAATCAAGTTCTTCTCAGCATAGAAAACATCTGAAGGCATCACGTCCCATTTGGCTGCGCCCATGGTGGCGTGAGACGGCTGAATGTGTACGTGCGCTTCGGCTTTTCCTTTGTCGTCGCTATAGAGCTGAGTGATAGCGTTGAGGTTGCCCTGCATGAACTTCCTGCCCTGGGCATGATTGTTCCAGTTCAGGCTTGTCTGTAGTTGATTGTCAGAGGCATTCGCTTTCAAGCCGAGATCCATGCCCGTTCCGTCTTTCATGAGTTTCTTGAGACTGATGTCGCAAATGATGCTGTCGCTTGGAGAAACCAGCTCAATAACGGCATTCCTGTATGAACTGCCGTTGTAAGTGAATGACGGCACATTTCCTATGATGCTGAGATTGCGATTGATGTCGTCGATGCTGCCATGTAGCGTCATAGGTTCATCAAGATTCAGGGGAATGTTGAGCAGTTTTTGCATCCATTGGGTGGAACGGAGTTCGAGCTTGACCTCAAAATTGTTTGTAACTCGATCGTTCATGGAGGGCAGTCCGGGCAGAGTGGGGAGGTGAGCTCCCACCACGTTGATGAAGCTTTGTGGCAAGGTGTTCCAGTCGAATTCTCCGTTCAGTTCCATGTTGCCCATGTCGCCATTGACCTGCAGATAATGTCGCTGCCCTTCAAAGCCTGTAGTAAGCAGGACGTTCTTAATGCTGTACACATCGGTAGAATCCGTCATGGAGAAATCGTAGAACTTGATGTTCCCTTGTGCATCATTCAAGTTACTGGCGGTGATGTCGGTAGCGAAACTGGCTTTGAATACCGATTTGCCCCATTGGTTGGACAGATGGAGCGCCATGGGAGACAAGTCGCTGATGTGGCCTTCGGCCTTGATTCTCATTTGTTTTCCATTCTTTTCCCATTCGCCATTGAGTAGCGTCTTGATGTGCTCATCGTCTATTCTCAGCACTCCTGTAGCCGATGTTTGGTCGAAGTTGCCGTGCAAGAGGTCGTTGGTGAGACAAGAAACATTCAGCTTGATGTTCTGGTAGGTATAGTTCTTGTATTCGAAAGAAGGAAACTCACTAGTCGCGTTTAGTTGCTTGCTGTTGCCTTCCACATTGAACCTTCCTGTTATTTGGCCGAATTGCTCGTTATTCAGTAGTTTTTTGAGGTCGATACCTTCCGATGTGAGACTACCAGCGAACGTCTTGTTGGCATCTATATGGAAATGAGCTTCTAATTCTCCAATATCCGTCGTAAGAATCGAAGATGCTTGCATGTCGCCCGTTTGGCTTCCCTCAAAACGTCCGTGAATGTTCAAAATGCCAATGTTTTCTAAGAACTCAGGAAGGCCAGGAATCTCACTTCTCAGCAGCCGGACAGAGTTGTCGCTCATGGATAACTGGTTCACAACTGCCTGCCATTCAGGATACTTTTGGTCTAAAAGCTCGGCCCATCCTGTAGCTCTCAGCATGAGCAGATTGTTGGTGGAGTTGATGGCGAGCGATGGAACGCGGATGCTCTTTGAACTTCCCTGCGCGAGGGTCTTACAATCCACTCTGTCGCGTACATCTTTTAAATTAGGAAGCAGAAAGCTCAGGTCGCTTAGCATGACGCTGAAGGCTAAGCTGTCCACGTGATAGCGTAAAGTCTCTTTCAGACGATTCGCGTCATAATGCGCTTCGACTTCATTGATGTAAAGAGCTGACTCGGGCAGTTGAAGCTTCAATCCTGAAAGTCGGCTCCTCTTTTTGCCCACCTCTAATTTGAGTGCCAGGTTCTTCAGCTTCAGTCCGCTATGTTCGTTCAGAGCCAAGCGCTTGATGTTGACATTGAGGGAGTCTTCGTTCAGTTCCTTGAGTGTGACGTGTGCGCTTATGTTGCTAAAGCTTAGGTGATTAGTGCTGATTCTATCGAGTGAAGGTACATCCCTTCTGTGATAGGAAACGCTTGAATGTCTCACTATGAGTGAGTTGATGCGTAGCTGTATGGGAGAACTTGAGGTTGTGTCTTTAGAAGCAAGCGAATCAATCACAAACTGATAGTTCGCTGGAGCTTCGGCATTGGTCTTGTACAAATTGGCTTGTGCTCCGAACAGTTGTGCCGAAGAAATGCTGATGCGACCGTTCAGTAAGGCCGACCATTCGGCTCTTACCGACAGGCGCCCTACGCGCAACAGTGTTTCGCCTTTCTGGTCATAGAGCTGGAAGTTGTCGATGATGATACGATTGAGGAAGCCTAAGTTCACTTGCTCCATCTGCACCTTGGTACCCAGTTTTCTGCCAATCTCAGTCGCCACTTTATTGGCTAACCTCGTTTGGAAGGCAGGTATGTGGGTGAGTGTCATCAGCAAGACGTACAGAGCAATCAAGCTCCATATCAATCCGCTCAGAATATGTCTAAGTATCTTCAATCTGTCAATCCGAGTTTGCAAACGCTTTACGCGCGTGTTTTTAGTGTTGCAAAAATACGATAAAATCTTGTGAAAGCTCTATTTTTCGCGCGGAAATTGAGGCTCTTCTATCAAAAATTGCTAATTTTGCAGCCGTTATAGTGAGTAATAACGTTTTTTCTAATTTTTATATGGCAAATTTGATTAAGTTGCGTAAAGGCCTGGACATTAACCTTCAGGGATGCGCTTCGGAAACAAAGCTCCAGTTGAAATCGAACGGCAAGTATGCTTTGATGCCCGATGATTTTGAAGGAATCGTACCGAAGGTCGTGGTCAAGGAGGGCGATCATGTCAAGGCTGGGGATGCGCTTTTTGTCAACAAGCAGTATCCCACGGTTCGTTTTGCTTCGCCTGTTAGTGGAAAGGTCACTGCCGTGGAGCGAGGCGAGCGTCGTAAAGTGCTCTGCGTGAGGGTAGATGCCGATGCCCAGCAGGAGTATGTTGATTTTGGTAAGAAGGATGTAACAAAGTTGGACGGCAAAGCTGTCTGTGAAGCGCTCTTAGAGGCAGGTATCTTTGGCTACATCAATCAGTTGCCTTATGCCGTATCCACTAATCCGGAGACGATGCCTAAGGCCATTTTCGTATCGGCACTTCGTGACAAACCGCTGGCTTGCCGCTTCGAATATGAGGTGAAGGGGCAGGAAGACGACTTCGCAACGGGACTTATAGCCCTTTCAAAGATTGCCAAGACCTATCTTGGTATTGGCATTCAGCCCGATCTTCAGGCAGAGTTGCAGAAGCGACAGATTGAAAACTATGTGGAGCTGAACGTGTTTGAAGGAAAGTGTCCTGCAGGCAACGTAGGTGTTCAGGTGAACAACGTAGCCCCTGTGAATAAGGGCGAAGTGGTGTGGACGATAGGCGATCCCACCGTGGTGCTCTTCATTGGTCGCCTGTTCAATACGGGTAAGGTGGATTTGCGCCGTACCGTCGCCCTTTGCGGAAGTGAAGTGCTAAAGCCCCTGCATGTTGACATGTTGGTGGGTGAAGAGCTTTCCACACTGCTCAGCAACAGCTATGATGCCAGTCATCATGTGCGCATCATCAATGGAAATGTGCTCACAGGCCGTAAGACTACGAAAGAAGGTTTCCTTGGAGCCCATTCTTCTGAGATAACGGTGATTCCCGAAGGCGACAATGCCGATGAAATGCTCGGATGGATTATGCCTCGCTTCAATCAGTTCTCTGTGAATCGCAGCTATTTCTCCTGGTTGCAGAATTGTTGGTTCTGTGGCAAGAAGAAAGCTTATGTTGCCGATGCCCGTATCAAGGGTGGTGAGCGCCATATCATCATGAGTGGTGAGTACGACAAGGTGCTTCCTATGGACATCTATGCCGAGTATCTCATCAAGGCAATCATCACCGGCGATATTGATCGCCAGGAGCAGTTGGGCATCTACGAGGTTGCACCTGAGGACTTTGCGCTGGCAGAGTTTGTTGACTCCTCAAAACTGGAGCTACAACGCATTGTGCGACAGGGGCTCAATATCCTCAGAAAAGAAAACAGCTAAATGCGTTTAACGGACCGTCCGATGCGTTTAACATAGACGCTAAGTGCGTTTAACATAAACACTCCCAGCGTTTGACGTTCTCACTACACAAGAAAATAATCATCAATCAATCAAAGTAACATAATGAGCGCTTTAAGAAATTATCTGAACAAGATAAAGCCGAACTTCGAAGAAGGTGGTAAGCTACACGCCTTCCGCTCGTTGTTCGACGGCTTCGAGACGTTCCTTTTCGTGCCTAACGACACGGCAAAGACGGGCGTGCACATTCACGACGCCATCGACTCGAAGCGCATCATGAGCATGGTAGTCCTTGCGCTGATGCCGGCTATGCTGTTCGGCATGTACAACGTGGGCTATCAGAACTATTTGGCAGCAGGCACACTCGCTTCTGCTTCGTTTCTCGACCTGTTCATCTTCGGATTCTTGGCTGTTCTGCCTAAGATTCTTGTTTCTTACATCGTAGGTCTTGGCATTGAGTTCGCCTGGGCACAGTGGAAAGGCGAGGAGATTCAGGAGGGATTCCTGGTAAGCGGTATCTTGATTCCGCTGATTGTTCCTGTCAACTGCCCGCTTTGGATACTGGCAGTTGCTGTTGCCTTTGCCGTGATTATCGGTAAGGAAATCTTTGGCGGCACAGGCATGAACATATTCAACCCGGCATTGCTTTGCCGCGCATTCCTGTTCTTCGCTTATCCCACGAAGATGAGTGGCGACCAGGTGTGGGTGGCTAACGAGAGCATCCTCGGCTTCGGTAACACACTGCCCGATGGCTATACAATGGCTACACCGCTTGGTCAAATTGGTGCTGGTACCGACGTGTCGGCTTCACTCAACGATATGGTTCTGGGCTTCATTCCTGGTTCTATCGGAGAGACCTCAGTCGTGGCTATCGCACTGGGAGCTATCCTGCTGCTATGGACAGGCATCGCTTCATGGAAGACCATGCTGAGCGTATTTGTAGGTGGTGGCTTGACGGCTTGCCTCTTTGAGAGTTTGGGCATGACTCCTATCACTTGGTATGAGCACTTGGTGCTGGGTGGCTTCTGCTTCGGTGCCGTGTTCATGGCAACCGACCCCGTGACTTCTTGCCGTACTGAGTGCGGTAAGTGGATCTACGGCTTCATCATCGGTGCAATGGCTGTCATCATTCGCGTGATGAACCCCGGCTATCCCGAAGGCATGATGCTGGCCATCCTGCTCATGAATATGTTTGCTCCCACCATCGACCACTTCGTCGTGGAGCGCAATATCTCGAAACGAATGAAGAGAGGAGGCAACTCTTAATTGAAAATTGATAATTGAAAATTGAAAATTATGAGCAAGCTAAATACTAATTCGAATACGTACATTATTATATATAGTGCGGTTCTTGTAGTCGTTGTGGCCTTCCTGCTGGCTTTCATCTTCAAGGCGCTGAAGCCCATGCAGGATGCGAACGTGGCTCTTGATGTGAAAAAGCAGATTCTCTATTCGCTGAACATCCGCAACTTGGATGGCGCTGAAGCTGAAGCCAAGTATGCCGAGGTGGTGAAGGAAGAGAAGGAAATCGATGGACAGAAAGTCTATGAGTGCCAGATTGATGGTCAGGACATTCTTGTGGCCAGCTTGAAAGGTATGGGACTTTGGGGTGGCATCAGTGGATATCTCTCCGTCGATAAAGACGGTAAGGTGTATGGTGCCTACTTCAACCATGAGAGTGAGACAGCCGGCTTAGGTGCTGAGATCAAGGATTCACAGGCTTGGCAGGAGCTGTTCATTGGCAAAAGCATCTGGGATGAGAGTGGCAATGTGGTGCTCTCAATTGTGAAAAAGGTGGACGACCCATCCTCGCAGGTTGACTGCGTAACAGGTGCCACGCTGACTTCTAATGGCGTTGATGCAATGATTAAAGATGGATTGAAGAATCTTAAGGGCTATTCAATGAGCCAGTTGGTTGAGTCTGTTGAGTGCTCTGATTCTACATCTGTTGACGAACCTAAAGCAGAGGAGGAATAAAACTATGGCATTATTCAGCAAACAAAATAGAGAGGCCTTCACGAATCCGTTGAACCTCGACCACCCGATTCTCATTCAGGTATTGGGTATCTGCTCAGCACTTGCTGTAACCTCACAGCTGAAGCCAGCAATTGTGATGGGCTTGGCAGTAACAGTGATCACCGCATTTGCAAATGTGATTATATCTATCATCCGTAACACCATCCCCAATCGCATCCGTATCGTGGTACAGTTGGTGGTTGTTGCTGCGCTGGTGACTATTGTTAGCCAAATCCTGAAGGCTTACGTTTATGACGTGAGTGTTCAGCTCTCCGTCTATGTAGGTCTGATTATCACTAACTGTATTCTGATGGGCCGTCTGGAGGCATTCGCCATGCAGAACAAGCCTTGGCCCTCGTTCCTCGATGGTGTGGGTAACGGTCTCGGCTATGCCATGATTCTCGTTATCGTGGGTGCCGTCCGTGAACTTTTAGGACGTGGAACGTTGCTTGGCATTCAGATTATTCCTGATTTCTGTTACGACTGGGGTTACATCAACAACGGCATGATGACGATGCCCGCTATGGCACTTATTCTGGTGGGAATTGTGATCTGGATTCACCGTGCATATTTTTATAAGGAGAAGTAAGTTATGGAACATGCAATAAGTTTATTCTTTAGGTCGATTTTCGTCGACAACATGATATTCGCTTTCTTCCTTGGCATGTGCTCTTATCTGGCCGTGTCGAAGACGGTGAAAACCTCATTAGGACTGGGATTGGCTGTGACCTTCGTTCTTACCGTCACCGTGCCTGTCAACTATCTTTTGCAGACAAAGGTGCTGGGCGATGGTTGCTTGGTAGAAGGGGTTGACCTCAGCTACCTGTCATTCATCCTGTTCATTGGTGTCATTGCAGGTATGGTGCAACTCGTGGAAATGACGGTTGAGCGCTATTCACCCTCGCTCTATGCCGCTCTGGGCATCTTCCTGCCGCTGATTGCCGTGAACTGCGCCATCATGGGTGCTTCGCTCTTCATGCAGCAGCGTATTCTTCTTGATCCAGCCAATACGCAGGCTATCACTTCCGTATGGGATGCCCTTGTTTATGGCTTCGGTTCTGGTATCGGTTGGACGTTGGCTATCGTTTCTCTGGGTGCCATTCGTGAGAAGATGCAGTACTGCGACGTGCCTCGTCCGTTGCAGGGATTGGGAATCACGTTTATTGTGGTAGGCCTCATGGCTATGGCTATGATGTGTTTTAGTGGACTAAATATCTAAAAACCCACCCCCAACCCCTCCCGAGGGGAGGGGAGCCTGTATAGACTTGGAGACGTCAAAAAGTCTAATGGGTTTGGTGGTAGAAATAGTAATTTAAGTTTACAAATGTATAACATTTAATAAAAGGAGACCCCAAAAGTAACTCATCACCCCTCCCCTCGGGAGGGGAAGGAGGTGGGTTAAAGGGGTGGGTTTTATGATACAATTTATTTCATATAGTATAGGAGTTTTCCTCACCGTAATTCTCCTGTTGGTTGTAATCCTGCTGGTGGCAAAGAAATACTTGTCGCCCAGCGGTAACGTGAATATTGAAATCAATGGTACCAACACCATTAATGTGCCGCAAGGCAACAGCCTGATGGCTACGCTCAACGAGAATGGCATCTTCCTGCCATCGGCATGTGGCGGTAAGGCATCGTGCGGCCAGTGCAAGGTGCAGGTGCTTGAAGGTGGTGGTGAGATTCTCGATTCTGAGCGCTCGCACTTCACACGCAAGGAAGTCAAGGCCGGATGGCGACTGGGTTGCCAATGCAAGGTGAAGGGTGACTTGAAGATTCATGTCGATGAGAGCATCCTGGGCGTGAAAGAATATGAGTGTACCGTCATTTCGAATAAGAACGTGGCTACGTTCATCAAGGAGTTCAAAGTACAGCTGCCTGCTGGCGCACACATGGACTTCCTGCCCGGCTCATACGCACAAATCAAGATTCCTGCCTTCGACTGCATTGACTACGACAAGGATTTCGACAAGTCGCTTATTGGTGAAGAATATCTGCCATCGTGGGAGAAGTTCGGCCTGTTCCCCTTGAAATGTAAGAACCCCGAACCCACCATCCGTGCCTACTCTATGGCTAACTATCCTGCCGAGGGCGATGTGTTCATGCTGACGGTACGTATTGCTACACCGCCGTTTAAGCCTGATCGCAGCGGCTTCATGGAAGTGAATCCCGGTATCGCATCGTCTTATATCTTCTCATTGAAGCCTGGCGATAAAGTGATCATGAGTGGTCCTTATGGCGACTTCCATCCGCACTTCGACTCGAAGAAGGAAATGATATGGGTAGGTGGTGGTGCCGGTATGGCTCCGCTCCGTGCGCAGATTATGCACATGACGAAGACACTGCACACAACCGATCGTGAGATGCACTACTTCTACGGAGCGCGTGCTTTGAATGAGGTGTTCTATCTTGACGATTTCCTCGGTCTTGAGAAGGAGTTCCCCAACTTCCACTTCCATCTGGCACTCGACCGTCCTGATCCTGCTGCCGATGCTGCAGGCGTGAAGTACACACCGGGCTTTGTACACCAAGTGATGCTCAATACTTATCTGAAGGATCATGAGGCTCCCGAGGATATTGAGTACTACATGTGTGGTCCTGGCCCCATGTCGAAAGCTGTTGTCTCGATGCTCGACTCACTGGGTGTGGAGTCAGAGTCAATCATGTACGATAACTTCGGTGGGTAAGTTTTTCTGCTAAAGGATAATATTCATGAGGAAGATGCTCGAATAGAGTAGGGCATCTCCCTCATTTGTTGATAAAAAATGCTTTTTGTAAAAGAATAAAGATTTCATAGAGATGATTCTTAGTTTTCAGGAGAACAGAAGATATAGACGTATTCTGTCCATCTTTTTCTTGTTGTTCATCAGTCTCTCAGGGTATGCGCAGGAAGAAACACCCAATGCGAAGCAGGCAAGACGCATATTCGAAACGGCTTATGAACAGGTCTTTGGTAGTGAAGGTTCCAGTCTTGTTTATGATGTAAATATCGTAGGTCTTTTCAAGACACGAGGAAAAATCTGGCTGAAAGACAAGAAACAGCGCTATTCTGACCGTCGTGTTGACTCTTGGAATGATGGAGAAAGGTACTATAAGGCGATAAAGAAAAAAAAGATAGTCGAAATCTACAATCCTAATTCGGAAAATAAAGATAAATACGCGTCACGTTTCAAGTTCACGTTAGATGACTTCAATTACAGCATCACTAAACAGTATGACGGACTTCTGATTACGCTCAAGCAGAAGAAAAAAGCAAAGGGAACGATTAAGGAGGTGAAGGCTCTTTTAGCACCTCACACCTATGCTCCTATTCGCTTGCGCATCAAGGTAGCCTTCATTTGGACAACAATTAAGATTTCAGATTTCCACGCTGGAGGTATTGATGATGATGTCTTTGTCTTTCCAAGAAACAAATACGCTTCGGAAGGATGGAAATTCGAGGATAAGGATTAGTGAGCTATTTGGGAAGATAAATGTTCAGCCCCTCTGTGATAACATCTTCCTCATTAAGAAGGTAGCGTAACACCTTATCCAAAAGAGGAAAAGGTAATGGCAGGTCGTTCAGCTCTTTGAGTTCATGCGGCTTGCCATCTTTCAGCAAATCAAGGATACAGTTCTCGGCCTTTCTCTCTTCGTCTCTGCTAATTCCTTTTCGCTCAAGACAAACATCACATTGTCCGCAATCATCACGTTGCTCTTCTCCAAAATAACGTAGTAATTGGCGTGAGCGGCATTGATTGTTTGTCATGAAGTATTGCGTCATGGCCTCGATTCGTTTTTCGAGTTGTGCGCGGAGTTGGTCATAGACTTCTGGCGGGAACTGAAGATAGCAGGAATCCTCACGTCGTTGAGTGTAGCGGATATAGGGAATCTGTTTGCGGGGAATGAAACTGATGATCCGCTTATGAGATAGGTCCTTAAGGATTCCATAGACAACAGGCTTGCTAAGACCTGTTAGTTGGGCAATCTGCGATTCGTCAATATAGGCATAGTCATTAAACAATCCACTATAGTTGCGAAGAAGTGATATGATGACTGAGTCCTCTTCCGGGGTGTTTCCTTTCAGTCGATAGAGTTCATCGCGTTCGAGTATGAACATGACGCGAGCTTGACTTTCTTGTTCACCTATGTATTCAATATAGCCAGCATGATCAAGTATCTTCAATGCAGCATCTGCTTGAATGGGGAAAAAGCCATAAGTCTTGCAAAAACGCTCAAGCGGAAACTCAAATGTCTTGTTATAGCCTGAACCCACGCCAACCTCGTAAAAGTAGGCCAGGCAGTCATAGATGCGACGGATATAGTCTTTTTCAGGGAACGTGTCGCGTATGCGTTTTTGTAATTTACGGGCATCGTTTCGATTGCACAACAAGACAGCATACGCTTTCTGTCCATCACGTCCGGCACGTCCTGCCTCTTGGAAATAGGCTTCAATGCTGCTCGGACAATCTATGTGAATCACAACACGAACGTCGGGCTTGTCGATTCCCATGCCGAAAGCATTCGTTGCAACCATCACGCGCACCCTGTCTTGCTGCCAGTCATTCTGTCGCTGGTTCTTCTCAGCGGTCTCAAGGCCGGCATGAAAGAATGTGGCTGAAATGCCGGCATTAGTCAGTATTTCGGCAAAATCCTTAGTACGCTGTCGGCTTCGTGCATAGACGATGGCTGAGCCTTCCACGTTTTTGAGAATATGAATGAGCTGGTCGGCTTTGTCCATTGTATAGCGCACAATATAGGAGAGATTCTTGCGCTCAAAGCTCATCTTGAACACACGCTGTTCCTTGAAACGCAGTTGTTTCTGAATGTCTTCCACAACATCAGGGGTGGCTGTAGCCGTCAATGCCAGCATTGGTGTGTCGGGAAAGTCACTTCTGATATCAGCAATGTCGAGATAGCTGGGGCGGAAGTCATATCCCCATTGCGAGATGCAGTGAGCCTCATCCACGCAGAAGAAACTGACTTTCATGTGCCTTAACTTCGTGCGAAACAGGGGGGAAGACAATCTTTCGGGTGACACATATAAGAGCTTAACGCCTCCAAAAATGGCATTTTCCATTAAGCGCACAATATCGCTTTGCTGCATATCAGAGTGTATGGCAGCAGCTCGGATGCCTCTCTTTCGTAGGTTCTGCACCTGGTCGTTCATCAGTGCAATGAGTGGTGTGATGACTACGCACACACCTTCCATTGCGAGGGCTGGCACCTGAAAGGTAATCGATTTTCCTCCACCTGTTGGCATCAACCCCAATGTATCGTGTCCACTAGTGATAGATTCGATGATCTCAGCTTGAACACCTCTGAAATCATCGAATCCCCAGTATTGCTTTAATAGTTCTCGAAAACTACTCTTCACTTGGCTTTATATCTTCAATCTGTAATTGAACCTCACCGCGCTTGTATATGTTCTCTTCTATGGTATAGACGATGTCAAACGAGCATTTCGACTTGATATAGCGTGCAGCAGCACTTTGACCGAAGGCAATGCCGTTCATCACATTACTTGAACGTGAATCTACCAGTTCCAACTTGATATGCTCTTGTTGTCGTCCTACGACTTTCGATGTACCATAGTCATAGACATGGCGAGTACAGAACAGCGGTTTGGGGTTGTCGGGGCCGTGTGGCGCCA
This sequence comes from Prevotella sp., assembly GCA_016284895.1. Classification (GTDB taxonomy): domain Bacteria; phylum Bacteroidota; class Bacteroidia; order Bacteroidales; family Bacteroidaceae; genus Prevotella. Next base: position 20,011 of record JAEEPT010000022.1, read on the forward strand.
GTCGTTTCAAGTCGTTTTGCAGTTTCTTGGTGATGTCCTTGAAGTCTATTTCTGCATCAATCTCCACCAGAGCCTCTGTCTGTTCGGGTTGAATATGTTCGCTTACGTACTGTTGGAATCTGCGTCGAAACTCTTTCAGATTCTCCACTTTCATTGACAATCCTACAGCATAAGTATGTCCGCCAAAATTATCCAACAAGTCACGACAGCTTTTGATGGCATCGTAAATGTCATAGCCAGCAACGCTTCTTGCTGAACCGCTCGCAATGCCGTCTTGACATGAAAGAACGACTGTGGGGCGGTAATAGATTTCGGTAAGGCGTGAGGCCACAATGCCTACAACACCCTTCTTCCATCCTTCATCATAGAGCACAATGGCTGGTTGGTGTTCCTGGCTTTCCAGACGTTCCACAATCTGGTTAGCTTCTTCGGTCATTTGCTTGTCTATGTCCTTTCGCTGCTCATTGTACTCGTTGATATGAATTGCCTCAGCCAGCGCTTTCTGAAAGTCCTTTTCCACCAAAAGATCTACTGTCTCTGTGCCATTCTGCACACGACCTGATGCATTGATGCGAGGCCCTATCTTGAAGATGATGTCGCTCATGTTCAGTTCGCGCCCCGTCAATCCGCATATCTCAATGATTGACTTGAGTCCTACGCTAGGATTTTGGTTCAGTTGTTTCAATCCGTGGAATGCCAGGATGCGATTCTCACCCATTACGGGAACAATGTCGGCGGCTATGCTGACGGCACAGAAGTCGAGTAGGGGTATGAGTTGTGAGAAGGGGATGCCATTGTTCTTTGCAAAAGCCTGCATGAACTTAAATCCCACTCCGCATCCGCAAAGGTGCTTGAAGGGATAGGTCGAATCTGTACGCTTCGGATTCAAGATGGCTACTGCACATGGCAGCACATCGTCAGGCACGTGATGGTCACAAATGATGAAGTCGATGCCGAGGCTTTTCGCGTATGCAATTTCTTCGATTGCCTTGATTCCACAATCCAATACCACAATCAGTTTCACTCCTTGCTGTGCAGCGTAGTCGAGTGCCTTCTTGCTGATGCCGTATCCCTCCTCATATCGGTCAGGGATATAGTATTCCATGTTGGAATAGAATTGCTGCAGGAACTTATATACCAATGCAACGGCGGTGCATCCGTCCACATCGTAGTCGCCGTAAATCATGATTCGTTCCTTTCTGCCCATCGCATCATTCAGACGGTCAACGGCTACGTCCATATCGTTCATCAGAAATGGGTCGATAAGCTCACTGAGCATGGGTCGGAAGAATCGTTTTGCCGATGACTCAGTTTTGATTCCGCGCTGAATGAGGAGTTGTCCTATTATAGGACTCATCCCTATCTTCTCTGCAAGCTCATTAGCTGCCTGTTGCTGTGGTGGTGTAGGATGTTTGTAATTCCATTTGAAATGCATTATATCGTTTTATTTTAGTTTTGTCAGTCGCTATAGTCGCATTTAAACAATTCCAAAGGAGATTGCTTTTACGACACAAAAATGCACAAAGCGCTACAAAGTTAAAAAGAAATATCGAAAAAATGATACATTCTGCTATAAATTTCACAGTATGCTATCGTTTTTAAAAAATATAAAGAATCTGTATGAAGCCTCATTCATACCTCATTGAGCGTGCAGGATGAATCTTGGAGACAAGATAACTGGGGGCTATGAGTACGAATAAGCAGATAATCAGCGTCGCAGCATTCAGTAGAATGATGATGGGTATATTAATTTCCATTGGGGCTTCGTTCACATAGTACGTTTGCGGGTCAAGTGTGACGATGCCGGTGGTTTTCTGCAAGAGTACCAATCCGATGCCGATTATATTTCCGAAGAGCAGTCCTTGGCCTATAATAAAAGTGGAAAACCAGAGGAATGTCTTTCTGATGGTGGTGTTGCGAGCTCCCAAAGCCTTTAGGATGCCAATCATGCGAGTTCGTTCCAGAATGATGATGAGCAAGCCACTTGTGACGGTAAATCCTGCCAGTACCACCATGAGTCCCAGTATAATCCATACATTAATGTCGAGCAAATCGAGCCAGGAGAACACTTGTGGATAAGTTTCCAGAATGGTACGCGAAGAAAAAACATTGTTGTAACGATCTTGCTTACGGTTGACCGTTTTGATAACGTTTCGATTGATTTGTTCCAAACGTTCAAAGTCGTTCACTAACAGTTCTGCTCCAGAGCATTGATCGGTGAACCATCCATTGATGCGGCTCGTGGCATAAATGTCCGACAGACAATAGAAGTCATCGAATCGTGTCATGTTGGTTTGATAGATGGCTGCCACATTGAATCGGCGGGCACGCACACTTTCGTCATTGATGAAATAGGCGAAAACACGGTCGCCAATCTCCAGTTGCAGTTTGTTGGCGATTGTCTGTGAAATGACCAGTGGGTATTTCGTTGCTGAGTCGCAGAATTCTGGCAGCTCGCCAGCAACAATACTTTCCTTGATGAACGACAGGTCATACTCAGGTCCTATCCCCTTGATGGCTACGCCAAGAAAGTCGCTGTCGGTTTTCAGCACACCTTGTGTCACGGAGTATCGCTCAGCATGCTTGATGCCTTCTATTCCATTAAGCACTTGCAACATGCTGTCGTCAATACAGATGGGATATTCCGACATGGTGTTCATTGACAGAATGTTCTCTACCTGGATGTGACTTCCAAATCCTACGACCTTGTCGCGTATGGTGTGCTTGAATCCCAGAATGACGCTCACGGTGATAATCATGACCGCAAGTCCGATGGCAACTCCTATAATAGCGATACGTATGGCAGGTTTGCTAACGTTTCTATTTTGGGGTTGTTCGTCGGAAGAGCGATTGCTATCAGCTTCGCTGTTGTATATTCTGCGGGATAGGAATAAAGGGAGATTCATTCAGCAGTAGTATGACCGGGGTATGCTTCCAGCGCTTTCCTCAATACAATCAGAGCTTGGTTCAGGTCTTCTTTCTTCAGCACGTAGGCTATACGTACTTGATCTCTTCCGGCTCCAGGTGTGGTGTAGAATCCGGCTGCTGGGGCCATCATGACTGTAGCCCCTTCATACTCAAACTCTGAAAGGCACCACCGGCAGAACTTCTCAGCATCATCGACAGGCAACTTTGCAACCGTGTAGAAAGCTCCCATCGGTATGGGCGAATATACACCAGGTATGCGGTTCAATCCGTCAATCAAGCATTTGCGTCGTTCTACGTATTCATCGTAAACGTCTCTGTAGTATTCTTCTGGTGCATCGAGTGAAGCTTCGGCTACTATCTGTCCAATCAGAGGTGGAGACAGACGTGCCTGACAGAATTTCATAACGGCAGCACGTACTTCTGCATTCTTTGTGATGAGTGCTCCGATGCGTATTCCGCATTCGCTATATCTCTTTGAGACAGAGTCAATCAGTATGACGTTCTGTTCTATTCCTTCAAGGTGACAGGCCGAGATATAGGGCGAACCTGTATAGATATATTCACGATACACTTCATCAGAGAAGAGGTATAGGTCATATTTCTTCACCAAGTCGCGAATTTGGTTCATTTCCCTGCGTGTGTAGAGATAGCCGGTAGGATTGTTTGGGTTGCAAATCATGATGGCTCGA
>JAEEPT010000248.1 GCA_016284895.1 Prevotella sp.
ATTATAGACAACCGTGCCGGGAGGCACGTCGACGTAGATATCCTTACCGTCCGTACCGTGACATTTGTCCTTGCCGCCGTTGCCCCCATGTTCTGCAAAGATATGGCGCGAGTACTTCAGGTGGAGCAGCGTCCAGTAGTTGTGATTACCACGCAGAATGATGCTGCCGCCCTTGCCGCCGTCACCGCCGTCAGGACCGCCATTCGGGTTATACTTCACGTGGCGCAGGTGCATAGAGCCTCTACCGCCCTTGCCCGACCGGCACAATATCTTTACATAGTCAACGAAATTACTTTCTGGCATAATCCTTTATTTTCTATTATGCTGCAAAAGTATCATTTTTTTTGCAAACTACCAAAGATTAGGGTAAAAGATGCGCCGAGTGCTATTCCTCTTCCACATCCCAAAGCCTTTCATGGAGCAGGATGGAAGAAAAAAAGCAAATACTTCAAAGTATGTTATGGTTAATAGATATTTAGTATTTGCAGGGAATAAAAAAACGTCCTTTCCTTGTTTCACAACAATCCAGGACGTAAACTAAAACTATTTGTTCCGCAAAATTATCCTTAAATGCAAAAAGAGCCAAATTCCAAGAAAATCTTGTTTGGCTCTTTTTAGTCCTTTTTGGTTCTTTTCCTGTATTCTTCGATGGAATGGACGTTTTTCGAAAGAAAAACCTTAGTGACGCAACTGTTCGAGGTACGACAAATTTGAGAGGTCGCACTCTTCGGCAACACGTTCCCACACCACATGGGTACTGTCAGAACGTTCTTGGTCAGCGCGATAGACTCCGAGGAACATGTATCCTGATTCAGAAATGTTTTTCATGAAAGTGATGCGCAGCTCGTTCGTCCGCATCACAGTAAAGTAGAGGTGTTTGTTACGCTCTTCCATCAGTAGCTTGCGCTCTTTTCCATCAGTCAAACTGTCTGCTGGTTCCCACCACTCGGTAATGGTGGGCATGAGACTGTCGATTTCACCGTCGTTGTGCCACACTGGATGATGGTATTCCGGTCCCCAGATGACGACACCCTCATGATGAGGCAGTGGCTGATCCCAATAGTGGTTATTGTCGGTAATGCCGAAAAGTCGCAGGTAGTCGTCGCTGGTCTCAAAAATCTGCCCGCGCTTGAGCGTATAGGAAACGGCAGACGGCATTCCTTCTTGGTTGCGATTATCAGTAAAAGGAGCTAAGAACATCATGATGACACCAACGACCAGTAGCCCCCCGACAGCAATCGTAATATATAATAATGTGTGTCGAGGTCTTGGTCTTTCAGACGAGGTGCTGGGGGAGAGACTGCCCTGAGCTTTTTCTCCCCCATTCCCCATCTGTGTCTCTTGGCAGAAAGCATCCCAATCCTTGTAGTCAGCAAACTGTGCAAGAAGATCGAGTGTGGAAACTCTTATAGTGGAATACTGCGGCAGATAGCCCCAAAAACGCTTCAGTGTAGATGCACTGAGCGACTGGTGCAACTTCTCAAAGATAGCCTCCGCAAGAAAGTCGAAGTCGCGTGGCGTCTTCATCTTTCTGTCCACAGCTTCCTCAATAACATGACGAAGTGCGGCTTCGTATTCCTTTTGTTTTTCTTCAAGCATAGAGTTTTACAGACTGTCCACCACGGCACAGATATCTGCAAAGATTCTGTCCAGCTCGCCCAGTCCGTTGATGTGGTAGTGCAGGCCTTCCTTGGCATACCACTCAATGAGTGGCTGTGTCTGGTTGTGATATACCACAAGTCGTTTCTTGATAGTCTCCTCGTTGTCATCGGCACGACCGCTCTGCTGACCGCGCAGCAGGAGGCGCTTCATCAGTTCGTCCTCTGGCACGTCAAGCTCGATCATGGCAGCCACTTTGTCGCCACGCTCCGAGAGCATCTTCTTCAGGGCCTCAGCCTGCGGGATAGTACGGGGGAAACCGTCGAAGATGACACCTTTGTGCTCACGTCCGAACGAGTCGTAAACCGAGGCGAGGATGCTCACCATCAGCTCGTCGGGAATCAGCTGTCCGTTGTCAATGAACTGCTTGGCGGTATTGCCAAGTTCCGACCCTTTCTTTATCTCAGCACGTAGCACGTCGCCCGTCGAGATATGCTCCAAGCCATACTTCTCAATCAACTTGTCGCTCTGTGTTCCCTTGCCTGAGCCTGGAGCACCGAAAATCACAATGTTCTTCATTTCTGTCGTTATTTAGTTTTTCGTTATTAATGTCACTCTGTTCTCATATCATTCTTTAACCAGTGTGTATAGGTCTTTCAGTCCCCGTCCCTGCTGGTCGTAGTCCAGTCCGTAGCCGAGTATGAAGTCGTTAGGAATGCGGAAAGCCACATATTCCAGATTGAGGTCTTCTTGCAATTTCTCGGGCTTGAAGAAGAGCGTACACACATGGATAGAGGCGGGATTGCGCGTGCCGAGCGACTCTATCATCTGCTTGATGGTGAGTCCCGTCTCTACAATGTCTTCCAGAATGATGACTGTTCGCCCAGTCAGGTCTTCGTTGATGCCCATCACCTCCTTGATCTTTCCCGTAGAAGTGGTTCCCTGATAGGAAGCCAGCTTCACGAAAGAAATCTCGCAGGGGATGGTCATTTCACGCATCAGGTCGGCTGCAAAGATGAAAGCGCCGTTGAGCACAGCCAGGAACAGCGGGTTCTTGCCCTCCATATCCTTTGAAATCTGCTGTGCCAGTTCCTTCACGCGCCACTTGATTTGAGCCTCTGGCATAGAGGTCTCAAACGTCTTGTCCTTAATCGTTATTTTACTCATGAGTGTATGCTTTGATTTCGTTCTTTATCTTACGATGAGCTTCTGAGCCTCGGTGCGACGACCGTCGTTCATCTTCACGATGTATGTACCGGTCTGCAGTCTCTGCTGTCGAGCCTTTGTCACGGCAGCACTTCTCGCAGACTGATACTCGGTCACCTTCATGCCGCTGAGTGTGAACACCTGGCAGTCAACCTGAGCATCGCTGGCTATGCGACCTATGCCTGAAGGATCGTCGGTGACGCGCAGCACACCTGTCTGCTTGTTCACGTCAGTTACATCCCAGTAGAGTCCGTCGGGCAGTTCGGGCAATTCGAACTTCGGTGTACCCGAGAAGGTGCGAACCACCTCCCACAAGGTGAATTCATCGCCCTTCTGCGGTGTATAGCCATTGAGCAGTGTCACCTTCACCGTACCGTTCATGGTGAGCATAGCCGGCTGCAGCAGCGACTTCTTCGAGGCATTGAACAGGAAGTTGACGGTAGCGCCATCCTTCACGTTCATCAAGGCACCTGTCTTGATGGTGCCAGGCGTAGTCTCGTTGTAGAGAGAGGCACAGGGAATGAGCTCAGCGCCACTGTTCATGGTCAGCTGGTTGAGGTAGCCCTGTCCTACGATGCGTCCTTTCTCGTTGATGGTCGTTGCGTTAGAGCCGCACACCATCGTAGAGAGCTTCGTATCATTGAACGCGACAGTACCCTCATCAACGGTCAGTGTGGCATTGATGTTGCCAACCGTCGAGATCATCATCTTGCCTGAGCCCACCTTCTTCAGCTTAGTAGCGCTCTTGGTGATGGTGCCGCCATAGTCGTCGGTACGATCCGACGTAACGCCCACCTCACAGCTCAGTGTGAAGTTGGTGCTGTCGCCCACAATCCAGTTGCCTGAACCAGTGAACGTTCCCTTTCCGCCCATTCTGCGCACTACGAAGTCATTGCCGCCATTGCTGCAGAGCACGCCTTCGTTCACGTTCAGTATGGCATGCGGCAGACCGTAGCTGTTCTGGAAGTCGAAGCCCGGCTGATAGCTCTTCTTGTTCTGGCGGTTCTCCTTGCCCACATTGATGGTACCTGCAAACTCGCTCCAGTTGCCCTGCCAGTAGCAGCGCACACCGCCGGAATACACGTTGAACGTACCTTCACCCGTCAGCTTGCCCGAATATACGCCACGGAACGAGCCGTAGAAAGAACCTGTCTTGCCCTTGGGCACGACGAAGTTCACGCGATTAGTGATGCTGTTGCTCTCATCGTTGGCTCCCCACACGACACCGCCTTGGAACTCAACGGTCGAGGGCAGCTGATCGACATAGTTCGTGGCGATGGCATTCACGCGGCCAGCCTTGATCACCAGTTCTGCAAACGTGTTGGCCGTGCCCAGTGTCAGGGTTCCTGCACCTATCTTGTTTACTGTAGCGCCAGTACCCTTCAGTCCCTTGTTCAGGGTGAACGAGATGTTCGAAGGCACACTGATGTTCACGCTACCGCTCACGCTGAAGGGCTGATCGGTAATGATGGGCTGGCTTACGGCCAGTGTGGCTCCGTCGTTGATGGTAATCTTGCGACTCACATTGCCCAGTGCACCGTAAGTGATGCCTGTATTATTGGCCAGCGAGTTCACCTCAAGCGTACCTTCGTTGATGATGGTCTCGCCAGTACGATTCTCCGTGTTGATGGTCACTTTAGCTTTGCCGTTCTTGGTGATAGTTCCACCGCCAAGGATGCTGTCGCCCGTGAGCACATAGGCCAGCGTGTTGTTCTCGAAAGTGATGCTATTGGGGCTCACGGCGCCCTTCACCACCACATTACCCGTCTGAGCATTGTCGTTGAACACGATGTCATCGCCCTGAGCGGCATACACATTCTCTTCGCCATTGAGGAAGTTCCTGGTCACGGCCAGGTCCCAGATATTGCTTTCAGACGTGCCGTTCCACACTACGGTGGTAGCTTCGCGCATGTCCTCCAGAACGAGGAAGAGCTTGCCTTCCTTCAACTCCAACTGGAAGCGCTTGCCCGAAATGCCCTCAATGAGAATATCTGCCACACTGGCATCGCCCTCAACCTTTGTAACAGTGCCCAGCTCATAGGAGCCTGCTGCCAGGT
>JAEEPT010000249.1 GCA_016284895.1 Prevotella sp.
GAAGGCGAGGATATGCGTGCAGATGCGGTCGAGGAACCAGCGGTCGTGGCTGATTACGACGGCACATCCGGCAAAAGCCTCCAGACCCTCTTCAAGTGCACGCAACGTGTTCACGTCAATATCGTTGGTTGGCTCGTCGAGCAGCAGCACATTGCCTTCCTGCTTCAGCGCGATGGCTAGGTGCAGACGGTTGCGTTCACCACCTGAGAGCACGCCGCATTTCTTCTCCTGATCAGCTCCGCTGAAGTTAAAGCGCGAGAGGTAGGCTCTCACATTCACGTCGCGACCACCCATCCGGATGGTCTCGTTGCCTTGCGACACCACCTGATAGACCGTCTTCTCGGGATCGATGTCCTTGTGTTGCTGATCCACATAGCTCAGCTTCACCGTCTCGCCCACCGTGAAGGTGCCTGCATCTTCCTGCTCCAGTCCCATGATGAGGCGGAAGAGCGTGGTCTTTCCGGCTCCGTTCGGGCCAATGATGCCCACGATGCCGCCACGAGGCAGGTCGAAGTTCAGGTCGCTGAACAGTATCTTCTCGCCGTATGCCTTTGCCACGTGTGAAGCCTCAATCACCTTGTTGCCCAGTCGCGGACCGTTGGGGATGAATATCTCGAGTCTTTCCTCCTTCTGCTTCTGCTCCTCGTTCAGCATCGTCTCATAGCTGTTCAGTCGAGCCTTTCCTTTAGCATGACGGGCTTTGGGAGCCATGCGCACCCATTCCAGCTCGCGCTCCAGTGTCTTGCGGCGCTTTGAGGCGGCCTTCTCTTCCAGTGACAGGCGTTGGCTTTTCTGTTCCAGCCAGCTTGAGTAGTTGCCCTTCCAGGGAATACCCTCTCCACGGTCGAGCTCCAGTATCCATTCTGCCACATCGTCGAGGAAGTAGCGGTCGTGGGTGACGGCAATCACCGTTCCTTCATATTGCTGCAGATGCTGTTCCAGCCAGTCTATCGACTCGGCATCGAGATGGTTAGTGGGCTCGTCGAGCAGCAGCACGTCGGGCTTCTGCAACAGCAGGCGACAGAGTGCTACGCGACGGCGCTCGCCTCCTGAGAGGTTCTCCACGCTCCAGTCGCCCGGCGGGCAGCGGAGCGCATCCATTGCGCGCTCCAGCTTCGAGTCCATGTTCCACGCATCGGTAGCATCGATGATGTCCTGCAGCTCGGCTTGGCGTGCCATGAGCTGGTCCATCTTCTCTGCATCCTCGTAGTATTCGGGCATACCGAACTTCTGGTTGATCTCGTCGTATTCGGCCAGAGCGTCATACACGTGCTGCACTCCCTCCATCACGTTCTCCTTCACGGTCTTGGCAGGGTCGAGTGGGGGATCTTGTGGCAGATAGCCTACCGAGTAGCCGGGACTCCATACCACCTCGCCCTGATACTGCTGGTCAAGTCCTGCGATGATTTTCATCAGCGTTGACTTACCGGCACCATTAAGGCCGATGATACCTATTTTGGCTCCGTAGAAGAAGCTCAGGTAGATGTTCTTGAGTACTTGCTTTTGGTTCTGCTGAATGGTCTTGCTCACGCCGACCATCGAGAAGATCACTTTCTTGTCGTCAACTGTTGCCATAGTAGTAAATATAAAATTTGCTGCAAAGTTAATAAAAACCTTGCAGCAAAACGAATTTGGGGATTGTAAAAATCGCCTTCTTTTCGAAATCTATTTCCCGAAAAGCGGTGACCACTCCCTTCCCATCAAGGTGAGGGGCAGGGGTTACTTAGTATGCAAAGAGGGGATACTCCTTCATTTTCTCGTTCACGCGCTGGCGAACCGATGCAATCACGCTCTCGCTGGTGGGATCGTTCAGCACTTCCTCAATCCATGCGGCTATCTGAATCATGAGGTCTTCCTTTGCACCACGTGTAGTGATGGCAGGCGTACCGAGACGGATGCCGGAGGTCTGGAAAGCTGAGCGGCTGTCGAACGGCACCATATTCTTGTTCACCGTGATGTCGGCTGCCACGAGTGCATTCTCTGCCACCTTACCCGTAAGATCAGGATACTTAGAGCGCAGGTCAACCAGCATAGAGTGGTTGTCGGTACCGCCGCTCACGATGCTGAATCCGCGCTTCATCAGCTCGTCGGCCAGCACCTTGGCGTTCTTCTGCACCTGCTTTGCCCACTCCTTGAACTCTGGCTGAAGTGCCTCGCCGAAGGCTACAGCCTTGGCTGCAATGACATGCTCAAGCGGACCGCCCTGCTGTCCGGGGAATACGGCTGAGTTGATGAGGGCCGACATCTTCTTGATCTCTCCCTTCGGTGTGGCGTAGCCCCAAGGATTGTCGAAGTCCTTGCCCAGCAGGATGATGCCGCCACGAGGGCCGCGCAGAGTCTTGTGGGTGGTAGAAGTCACGATATGTGCATATTTGACAGGATTGTCCAGCAGACCAGCAGCAATCAGACCAGCAGGGTGAGCCATATCTATCATGAGCAGAGCGCCCACCTTGTCGGCTATCTCGCGCATGCGTTTGTAGTCCCACTCACGACTGTAGGCCGAGCCGCCACCAATGATCAGCTTGGGCTTGTGCTCCAGTGCCAGTCGCTCCATCTCGTCGTAATCCACGCGGCCCGTCTCCTTGTTCAGGTTATAGCCCACGGGCTTGTAGAGGATGCCGCTGGTGTTCACGTGTGAACCGTGAGAGAGGTGGCCGCCGTGATCCAGGTTCAGACCCATGAATGTGTCGCCGGGCTTCAACACAGCCAGCAGCACGGCTGCATTGGCCTGAGCGCCCGAGTGAGGCTGCACGTTGGCATACTCAGCACCAAACAGCTTGCAAACGCGGTCGATGGCCAGCTGCTCCACCTCGTCAACAACCTGACAACCGCCGTAGTAGCGCTTGCCGGGATAGCCCTCGGCATACTTGTTGGTGAGATACGACCCCATTGCTTCCATCACCTGGTCGCTAACGAAGTTTTCACTGGCAATCAGTTCAATGCCTTTCAGTTGGCGCTGATGCTCTTTCTCAATCAAGTCGAAAACAATCTTGTCTCTTTCCATTTCTGTTTTTGTTATTTTTGGTTGGGATTTGACTTCAAATTTGGAATTCGCTTGCAAAGATAGGATAAAAAAATGAGATATGGAGAAAAATGGAATTAAATCGCTAAAAATAATGTGAATTTTATGATTCTTCTTTATGTGTGAGCTCTTCTGCTCGCGCGTCGCGAACATTATATAAAATATTGTGTTTTTGAAGAACGTAGAGTGTGTTTCTTTTAAATGCCTCTGAGTATTTGACTTTCTCACTCTGAGTGTTTGACTTTCTCGCTCTGAGTGTTTGACGTTTTCACGAAAGCCGCATTAAAAAAGATTTGGAAAAAAGTGATAAATATGTGAAGAGTTTGCATTTATTTTCGTACCTTTGCACGCGTTCTGCCTACCCCGTGAGGAGTTCGTGTTAGGACAAGCATGCAAACAATATTGTTATAACAACTTTTTATAAACTTTATGAATTTCACTTTGTTAATTACCGTCTTGCTGACGGCTATTACACTGGTGGTAGCGGCTTACATCATAGCCAAGCTGATAGGACCTCGGTCTTACGCGAAGGTGAAAGGTGAGCCGTATGAGAGTGGTATCCCCACACGTGGCAGCTCGTGGCTGCCTGTGTCGGTGGGCTTCTACCTCTTCGCCATCCTGTTCCTCATGTTCGATGTGGAAACGGTGTTTCTGTATCCATGGGCTGTAGTAGTGAAGGAGTTCGGAACGATGGCCCTGCTGTCTATCGGCTTCTTCTTGGTAGTGTTAGTGCTGGGTCTTGCTTACGCCTGGCGGAAAGGAGACTTGGAATGGAAGTAAGAAAACCGCACATCAAGAGTATTCCCTACGAGGAGTGGAACGACAATGCCTCGCTGGAGAAGATTATTGACGAGCTCCATGAGGGTGGTGTCAATGTGGTGACGGGTTCGCTCGACCAGCTCATCAACTGGGGCCGTTCCAATTCGCTTTGGTCGCTCACCTTCGCTACCTCGTGCTGCGGCATTGAGTTCATGGCTTGCGGTTGCGCCCGCTACGACTTTGCCCGCTTCGGTTTCGAGGTGACACGTAACTCTCCCCGTCAGGCCGACCTCATCATGTGTGCCGGCACCATTACGCACAAGATGGCTCCTGCCCTGAAGCGTCTGTACGACGAAATGGCTGAGCCAAAGTACGTGATTGCAGTAGGCGGATGCGCCATCAGCGGCGGTCCCTTCAAGTCGAGCTACCACGTGGTGCAGGGCATTGAGGAAATTGTGCCTGTCGATGTGTTCATTCCCGGTTGTCCCCCACGCCCAGAGGCTATCATGTATGGCATGATGCAGCTGCAGCGTAAGGTGAAGATTGAGAAATTCTTCGGTGGCGCTAACCACAAGCAGACTGCTGAGGAGGCTGCTCTGGGCGTTTCGAATGAGGAACTGACGTTCCGCTCGAAGCACAACGATCATCGTCGCGAGTCTATCGTGGTGACCGATGTGCCACAGGAATTTGTTGACGAACTTAAAGCTAATAAGGAGGAGCAGGCATGAAATTAGAGTTCCTATCATTCGAATTTGACAAGTTCGCTCACGAAATGCAGAACTTGAAGGACAAGAAAGGCTTTGACTATCTTGTCACGATTGTAGGCGAAGACTTCGGTGCCGAAGAGGGTCTCGGTTGCGTTTACATTCTGGAGAACACCAAGACCCATGAGCGCTGCTCGGTGAAGATGATGGCCAAGTGTCAGGTATGTGGCGATAACATCGCTTCCAACGGCACTGGCGACACCGACGGGCAGTTGCTGGCCTACATCCCCACCGTGTCTAACATCTGGCGAGTGGCCGACCTCTTGGAGCGCGAGGTCTATGACTTCTATGGCATC
>JAEEPT010000250.1 GCA_016284895.1 Prevotella sp.
TTGGGATATTCTGCACGAAGAGGTGATGGACGGCGGCTTCGTGCAGCTCATACATAACGGCTACGGGCCCTTCATCTTCAAGAACCCATTCGCCAAGGCGCTCAACAAGATGTGGCACATGAGGGAGCTCTCCAAGCTCGTTTACGATGCCCACACGCTCTATGCCAAGTATGGCGAGGAGATAGAGAAGGACTGTACCGACGAGGAGTTCATGGCGCTCTTCGAACAGTACCCCGAGTTTGACGACCTGGACGATCAGTTCGTGGAGAACGAGGAAGAATATACCCAGCAGGTGGCACGATATATTGACGAGAACATAGAGAAATTTGCCAACGTGGCAGAACAATCAGCATGAACAAAGCAGAACAGGAAATCAGGAAGAAGAGTCCTGTACAGATAAAGAACAAGAAGGCGGCCTTCGAATACTTCTTCATTGAGGAGTTTACGGCTGGCATCGTGCTCACGGGTACGGAAATCAAGTCCATCAGAGCCGGAAAGGCCAGCTTAGTAGATACCTATTGCACCATCATCCACGGCGAGCTGTGGGTCAAGGGAATGAGCATCAGCCCCTACTTCTACGGCTCCTACAACAACCATGAACAGAAGCGCGACCGAAAGCTGCTGCTCACCCGAAGGGAGATCAGCCGACTGGAAAGCGCCACCAAGCAGACGGGCTACACCATCGTGCCAACGCTCGTGTTCATCGACGAGAACGGACGAGCCAAGGTGGACATTGCACTCTGCAAGGGTAAGAAGGCTTACGACAAGCGACAGACGCTCAAGGAGAAGGAGGATCGGCGCGAGATGGACAGGGCCATGAAGGTTTATAAATAGTTTGGAGTAAACACAAACATGACTGCCAACATCTTTCATATTATCAAAGAACGAGTCTTGATTCTCGACGGTGCAATGGGTACTGTCATTCAGCAGTACGGACTGACCGAAGCCGACTTCAGAGGCGCTCGCTTTGCCGATGCCGACAGGCAGATGCAGGGCAACAACGACATGCTGTGCCTCACACGTCCTGATGTCATCACCGACATACACGAACGCTATCTCAAAGCAGGAGCCGACATCATCGAGACCAACACCTTCAACGCGCAGCGCATTTCTCAGGCCGACTACGAAATGGAGAATTTCGCCCGAGAGATGAATGTAGCAGGTGCACGGCTGGCTCGTAAGGCTGCTCAAAAATACTCAACCCCCGAAAAGCCACGCTTTGTTGCCGGATCGATTGGTCCCACCAACAAGACGTGTTCCATGTCGCCAGATGTGAGCAATCCTGCTGCACGCGACCTCACTTACGATCAGCTCTTCGATGCCTATACCGAACAGATAGAGGGACTCATCGAAGGGGGCGTTGACCTATTGCTCATTGAGACTGTCTTCGACACACTGAACGCCAAGGTATGCATCGATGCAGCCTTGCAGACCATGCAGAAAACGGGCCGACAGCTTCCCTTGATGCTTAGCGCCACTATCAGCGATCTGGCCGGACGCACGCTCAGCGGACAAACACTCGAAGCCTTTCTCGCATCGGTGAGCACCTACCCCATCTTCTCCGTCGGACTGAACTGCTCGTTTGGCGCCAGGCAAATGAAGCCTTATCTGCGCGAACTGGCTCGTAAAGCTCCCTACTACATCACAGCCCACCCTAATGCAGGGCTGCCCAACCAAATGGGACTCTACGACGAGACACCCGAAACGATGGCACCTCAGATAGGCGAACTCATTGACGAGGGCATCGTCAACATCGTGGGAGGATGCTGCGGCACTACACCTGACTTCATCGAGCAATATGCATCTTTGGTAGATGGCAAAAAGCCACACACACCAGCTCCACAACCAGAAAAGACTTGGCTTAGCGGACTCGAATTATTGGAAATCAATTCCAACTTCACCAACGTAGGAGAACGATGCAATGTGGCTGGCTCGCGCAAGTTCCTGCGCCTCATTCAAGAGAAAAAATATGACGAAGCTCTATCTATTGCCCGCAAACAGGTAGCCGACGGAGCACTGGTGCTCGATGTCAACATGGACGACGCGCTGCTCAATGCACAACAGGAGATGACGACGTTTCTCAACCTGATTGCCTCAGAACCCGACATTGCTCGCATCCCTGTCATGATTGACTCCAGCGATTGGAACGTCATCGTTGCAGGACTGAAATGCGTACAGGGAAAGAGTATCGTCAACAGCATTTCGCTGAAGGAAGGCGAAGAGGTGTTTGTTGCCCACGCTCGCGACGTGATGCGCTACGGAGCCGCCGTAGTGGTGATGTGCTTCGATGAACAAGGGCAAGCCACTTCCTACGAGCGAAGAATTGAAATAGCAGAAAGAGCATATCATATTCTAACTCAGAGAGTTGGAATGAATCCTCTCGACATCATCTTTGACCCAAACATTCTGGCTGTTGCAACAGGTATCGATGAGCACAACAGCTATGCGCTCGATTTCATTCGTGCTGCTAAATGGATTAAGGACCATCTTCCTGGAGCGCATGTCAGCGGCGGCGTGAGTAATTTGTCGTTTTCGTTTCGCGGTAACAACTACATTCGCGAGGCCATGCATGCCGTTTTCCTCTATCATGCCATTCAGGCGGGTATGGACTTCGGCATCGTGAACCCAGCCACTAAGGTACTCTATACTGACATTCCGCAATCCCAGCTCACCATCATCGAGGATGTCATTCTCAACAGGACTCCCGATGCCACCGAGCGTCTCATTGAGCTCGCCAACAACTTGTCGGCAGCTTCTCCCACTCCAAGTCCCAATCAGTCCCAGTCAGTCCCAACCTCTCCCAGCAACAGCCCCACCCTCCCCCTCGACCAGCGCCTCGCCCAAGCCCTCATCAAGGGCATTGGCGACCATTTGCAGTCCGATCTGGAAGAGGCCCTGCTCACCTACCCCCGAGCCGTCGATATCATCGAGGGGCCACTCATGGCAGGCATGAATGAGGTGGGACAGCTCTTTGGCGCAGGCAAGATGTTTCTGCCGCAGGTGGTGAAGACTGCCCGCACCATGAAGCAGGCGGTGGCCATACTGCAGCCCCACATCGAAGCCCAGCGAACCGAAGGAGCCACCAAGGCAGGAAAGGTGCTCTTGGCTACGGTCAAGGGCGATGTGCACGACATAGGGAAGAACATCGTGGCCGTCGTCATGGCCTGCAACAACTATGAGGTGATAGACATGGGGGTGATGGTGCCCGCACAACAGATTGTAGAGGCAGCCATCAAAAACAAAGTGGACATCATAGGCCTTTCAGGACTGATCACCCCAAGTCTGGAGGAGATGGTCAACGTGGCTCAAGAGCTGAAGCGTGCCGGACTGAACATACCCATCATGATAGGAGGCGCTACGACCAGTCAGCTGCACGTGGCCCTGAAGATAGCCCCCGTCTATAACGGACCGGTGGTGTGGATGAAGGATGCGTCGCAAAACGCACTTGTAGCCGCCAGACTCATGGCCAACGAGCAACAAGTGGAGCAAGAACTTAACGAAAAATACGAACAAATGCGTCGACAGTATGCCGACGAACAGCAACAGCTGCTCTCGCTCGACGAGGCACGCAAAAACAAACAGAACCTATGGGAACAATAAAAACTGTGATGTTTGACCTTGGAGGAGTCATCATCACGCTCAATCAGCCTGGTGCAGTAGAGCGATTCAAAGAGTTAGGGTTGGAGAATGCATCAGAAATGCTCGACCCATACCGTCAGCAGGGTATCTTCGGCGATGTGGAAGAGGGAAAAATCAGCGCGGAGACGTTCAGACAAGAGCTGAGCAAGCTTGTGGGACGCGAACTAACCTTCGATGAGTGCAGATATGGCTGGCTCGGATACGTCAAGGAACTGCCCAAGCGCAACCTGGAAGTGCTTCGCGAACTGCGCAAACAGGGCTACCGCCTACTGCTGCTCTCAAACACCAATCCCTTCATGATGTCGTGGGTGCTGAGCCCCGACTTCGATGGAGAGGGACACTCGCTGGCCGACTATATGGATGCCTGCTATCTGAGCTACGAGATGAAGTGCATGAAGCCCGATGTCAATATGTTCCGCAATGTCCTGATGAAAGAAAAGACCTTTCCCTTCGAGATTCTCTTTGTTGACGATGGCCCCAGAAACGTGGCTGTGGCCAGTCAGATGGGATTTAGGACCTTCTGTCCGGAGAACGGGGCTGACTGGTCAAAGGAGATATTTGAACGACTGAAAGACTAAATCATAGTAAGAACATCCAACAAAAATAATTGTCAAACCGATATCACATGAGAGTCAAAATCATTTCTGCTACAATTCTGTTCTTCCTTTTATGCGTCACAACAGAAATGGGAGCCCAAAAGAAACGAGAGTTTCGTGGCGCATGGATTCAATGCGTCAACTCACAGTTTGAAGGAATAGGCACTGAGACTATGCAGCAGACGCTAACCTTTCAACTCGATGAGCTACAGAAAGATGGCGTCAATGCGATTATCTTCCAGGTTAGACCTGAATGCGATGCCCTCTACCGCAGTTCGCTTGAGCCATGGAGCCGTTTCCTCACTGGACAGCAGGGACAGGCACCCTACCCTTACTGGGATCCTTTGCAATGGATGATTGAACAATGTCACAAACGAGGGATGGAGCTGCACGCATGGATCAATCCCTATCGTGCTAAGACAAAATCGACACGCACATTAGATAAGAAGCATGTAGTGGTCACTCATCCAGAGCGATGCTTCGACTACGACGGCATGAAGATTCTGAATCCCGGATTACCCGAGAACCGTGATTACATCTGCAAAGTTGTGCTTGATATCGTCAACCGCTACGATATTGACGGACTGCACAT
>JAEEPT010000023.1 GCA_016284895.1 Prevotella sp.
TGTTCTCCTACGGCCTGGAGAGCAATGCTAGCATGCGCTATTGGGCTGACCAGATAGACGCGATGAATATCCTTCCGATAGATATAATCAGCAATATCCTTACAGATACGGGCTTTGAAAACCTTCAGACAGCCACGAAGGGCGACTATACCATCAACTTCCGAATCCAGAAGCCAGAAGCGAGAAACTGATATCAGTTCTTTACTTTGCAACCATGTTGCAACCACTTTGCCGTACCTTTGCACCGTCAAACGAAATAAGATGTAGATTATGGCAGATAGAATTAAAAACTCGTACAAGCTGAGCAAGAGTTTCTATGATGATGCTATCACGCAGGGTAAATGGTGGAGTAAGTTGTATTTCAAGTTGCTCTGGGGCGGTGTCGATGACAACGAGATAGCCCGCAGGGTGCTGACGTGGATTCCAGATGATTTCAATGGTAAGTTGCTCGACGTACCTGTGGGTACAGCCGTGTTCACGACGGAGAAGTACAAACGGATGAAACAAGCCGACATCACCTGTCTGGACTATAGCAAGGACATGTTGGAACAGGCAGAGTACAGATTTCGTGGGGCAGGCATCACAAATATCAAGACCATGCAGGGCGACGTTGGAGCATTACCGTTCGAAGAAGGCTCATTCGATTTCGTACTCTGCATGAACGGCCTGCATGTATTCCCCAACAAGGATAAGGCGTACTCGGAAATGCTGCGAACGCTCAAATCTGGCGGTGTACTGTTGGCCTGTTTCTATATCGCCGGTGAACAGAAGGTTGCAGACTGGCTCGCCAAGACCGTGATGACACGCATAGGATGGTTCACTCCTCCCTTCGAAACTGTAGTAACCCTACGAAATCGGTTAGAGCCTCAATATGCTATCCTCGACTTTCAGGTTGAGGGAGCAATGGTTTACTTCAGAGCTATGAAGAAGTGAAACTTTATTTTTTGGTTTATTAGTGCCATTCTGAGTATCGTATTCTGGACTGCGGAAGTTTTTCCAAACCAAAAGGGAGATGCTCAAGTGCCATCTATAAGAATTATGCCCTTCGAGTCATTTATTTGCTCGAAGGGCTATTTGCATTTTGTCAAACCTTTTTCTTTCCCATCCGCTCGTTTGTAAATGATAATGCGATAATATATCAAATTATAAGGCTGAGTGTACCAGTTCTATATGGAACAACAATAATGTATTGTTCATTGTTATATTGCTAATCAACAGATGCGTGAATTAGTTTCACAACATAGAAATATGGTTATTAGATTGGTATATTTGATGATTATTATAGTGGTATATGTTTCAATTTACAGCCTATGCCTTTAGGGATTGTTTGAAGCGTATAAGGGAATTTACCGAACCGCCTGTGGGGAATGACTGAACCACTTCTTTGATTGGCTTAAGCCAAGCTCTAAAGGTTCAACTAGTTGCGCGAGTGCTCACTATCGTTTAAGCGAGCCCTCGCCTGAGCTACGCTGAGGACTCGGCTTTTAGTACAACCAAATGAAAGCTTCAGTATAATAGAAGAAGAAAGATAATAAAGTCGAAGGTTTGTTTTACAAAAAAGCCAAGACATCATTTATGTTGGCTCAATCCCTCTTGAGTCAGAGATACGAACCGAATGGTACCATCGGCATTGAAGCTCAGATATTCAGCACACACACTACGGCGACAGTCACCACCTGGCTCTCCGTTCTGGCTATAAGAGCCATCATGGTAGATGTAGTACCACTTACCTTTGAACTTAATGACTGAAGGATGTATCGTAAAGCCGTGATTAGCCGAGGTGCTGACAAAGCCGCCATAGGTCCATGGACCTTGTATGCTCTCAGCGTAGGAATATGCCATTTGCTCGGGCTGTACACCAGGTGCGTCAGAAGCATAGACGTTATAATAGCGCTTGCCACGTTTGAAAAGCCAAGGTCCCTCGGAGTAGTTGCGCATTGGCACCTTCCTGACCTCTCCGTCCAGTTCTATCATGTTTTTCTTGAGCCGTACCATGTAACAATCACCATTTCCCCATGCCATCCAAGGGGTGCCATCGTCGTCAATCAATACCGTTGGGTCAATGTCGGCATTAGGTCGATGGGAATCGGGAGTCATATCGTCTGTAATAAGCGGTGTTCCATCCTTTCGGGCTGGGAAGAAAGGACCTGTTGGCGAATCGCTCACTGCCACATCGATGGTGTGCTGGCGGTTTTGTTTATTGTCGAGTGTCACGTAGTAGTAAAACTTACCGTCGGCTCCCTGCACCACTTGTCCTGCCCACGAGCCGTGGGGCTGAGCATAGGGAAAATCGGCTGCTGAGAGGACTGTGCCATGAGATGTCCAATGAATCATGTCTGTCGATGAATAGCAGAGCCAATGGGGCATATTGAACCATCCTCCAATGCCAGCCTTGTCCTCACCCACATAGGCATAAACGGTATTACCCACGACGGTAAATGCTGGGTCGGCTGTGAACACATCTGTAAAGATCGGATTCTGCCCTTCAATTCTTGGTAGCGATTCTCCACTGATGGACAGGTTTCGCATGTCGCCGTCGCGTACCTGCAAGGCATTAGGGAAACCTCCTGGGAAACCATGACCGATGATCCACAGCGAGCAGTTATGACGCAATGCCTTGCCTGGATATGTGAGTTCTTCACTCTTTCCATCGACCATCAGTTGTATTGTTGATGCATCCTTGCGGGTATTATATTCAGCCCGTGCCTCTACGGTGTACCAACGTCCCTTTTCAACCCTTGGCCCGGCACAGAGACGGTGGGGATATTCATCCTTGTCAATAACCTCCACAAAGAACTGTCCATGCATATTGTCGTAGCCGATGGAAATATCGCCAGCAAGCGAATTACTACCAATGAGATGGCTTGCCTTACCTTCCTTGCACACGAACACCTGTTCCGTGCCAAGCGTCCCACAGCGCAAGTCAGCTTTCACCGTCCATCCTTTCTGCCAGTCTGCATAGGGCAAAGGATGGTTGTAGTTCAATTTGTACTCGCTCACATTCAGGTGAAGCGTACTGTTCTCATCTATATTCTCAATGTTCCAGTCCTTCAGAGTGTATTGTGCAGAAGCTGTGATTGAGAATAGTGTGCAGACAAGATAAGTGAAAAGTGAAAAGTGAAAAGTGAAAAATTTATGGCTGTTTTTTGGAAATATCTGTTTCATATCATTCATGTTAAAAAAAAGTTTAAGTGGGGGAAAGTTTTATGATTGATTGCGGAATTCTGAAGGTGTCATACCGTACTCTGCCTTGAAATTCATGGTGAAACTCTTGACTGTCGTGAAGCCTACAGCGTAGGCTATTTCTGTCACTTGCATCTGGGAGCTTTCCAACAGGGCCCTTCCGCGCTTGATACGAATGGTGCGTATAAACTCGGCAGGGCCTTGGCCAGTGATGGTCATCAGTTTCTTGTAGAGTGTGGTGCGCGACATGCCTACTTCCGTCGCCATCGTTTCGACTGAGAATTCGGAATCGGCGATGTTTTTCTCAACCAAGGCAATGGCTTTCTTGATAAACTGCTCGTCGAGTGGAGTGATGGTAATTTCGCTTGGTTCTATATTCATTTTCTGACGGAACTGACGATGGTTGTTCTGTTCCCAGTCTATGAATTTCTTCACACGAAGACGCAGTATCTCCACGTTGAAGGGTTTGGTGATATAGTCATCAGCACCCAGCTGCAGACCTTCAATGCGACTGACATCAGTGGTGCGTGCCGTCAGCAGGATGACGGGTATATGAGATAGGTTGATGTCGGTTTTCACCCTTTGGCATAGCTCAAAACCGTCCATGCCAGGCATCATCACATCGCTGATCATCAAGTCGATTTGCTCATGCTCCAATAGCTTGAGTGCTGCAATTCCATCGGTGGCTGTATGCACGTGGTAATTCTCTTTCATGCAGGCACTGACAAACGACAGCATATCCTGATTGTCGTCAACCACGAGGATGGTCTTGCGATTGTCTTCCTTAGGGATTTCATCCGTCGGCATGGCTTTTTCTTCTAAGAGCGGAACAGCCTGAGCGCTTGATGCTCTAACTGGTAGTGTGATGGTGAAGACGCTGCCTACAGGTTTGTTGTCGGTGATGTTGATGGTTCCATGATGGAGCTTTACGTAGTCGCTCGCAATGTGAAGTCCTATGCCACTACCCGTCTGGAAGCTGTCGTTGGATGCAGACTGATAGAATCGCTTGAATACGTTGGGTTTGTCGCTGTCGGGAATGCCCTTGCCTGTATCCGCAACCTCAATGGTCGCACTGTCCTGCCCACCGTTGAAAGACAATGATATGCTTCCTCCCGCAGGAGTGAATTTCAGGGCGTTCGAGAAGAGGTTATATACCACCTTGTTCATTTTCTCGCGGTCGTAATCCATCACAAAACTGTCAACATTGTGGTTAAAGGCGAGGTGGATGCCACGTTCTTCGGCATAGTCACTGAAGGACACCAGTATGCTGTTGAGATGGTCAACCATGTCGCCACTCTGCAAGTTCAGTGTTTCGCCACCAGCATCCAAGCGGCGGAAGTCGAGCAGAGCGCTCACCTCGCTCAGCAGCAGTTGTGCGTTCTTTCCGATACTCTTCAGCACAGTCAGCAGATTATCGGGCGTACTCCCCTTCTCCATCCTTTTTATCATCTGCTCCAGAGGCGAAATGATGAGAGTAAGCGGTGTGCGCAAGTCGTGGCTGATGTTGGTAAAGAACTGCAGCTTCATCTCGGTAATCTGCTCCCTCTTCTGTCGTTCCATCAGCTGCCTCTGACGTTCTGTGCGTTCCCTCTGCCGTTTCCGCATCATCTGCCATAGGAGGAATGCTGCCATGATGAGAATCAGCAAATAAACCATGTACATAGGCAGTGTGCGATAGAACGGCGGTGCCACACTGATGCGCAATTCGCGAGGCGAGCTCATCGTGCCATCTTCACGGCAAACACACAGTTGAAGGGTGTAGTCGCCAGGCGACAAAGCGTAGAACGACACTTCGTTTTTATCCGTCACGACCCAGTCGCTCATCTGCCCTTTCAGTCGGTAGGCATAGCGAATGCGTTGCACGTTCTCCAGACTTCCCGAGAAGAACCTTACGCTCAGGTAGGCATCGTCATGATGGAGCCTGACGGTACTTGTCAGCTCGTTGAGCAGACTGTCACCTATGGAAATCCCGCTGATCATCACGTTGTGCTCCTCCCGCTTCGTTGCCATCAACCCTCGTGGATTGATGCTCATGTATCCTTCTGTTCCTCCCATGAGTATCTCGCCTTGAGGGGAACAGACCATGGCATCGCCATTGAAATAGAACTGGGGCATACCCACGTGGGGCAGGAAGTTGCGCCTGATGAGTTCCATGCCGTCGGACTTGCGTTTTGGAAGAATGGACACCACATTCCCGTTGGTGGTACAGAGCCAATAGCATCCATCGTGGTCGAGAGCCATGCCCTTGATGACATCGTCAGTATGACGAATGTAGTAAAGCGTATCCCGCTTCGTATCGAAAATCGTGATGCCATCGGGATGCGCCAATAGCATCACTCCCTTCTGTCTGTCAGCATTCAGGTCTATGATCATCTGGTTCATCCATTGCCGAGTGCCACCGCGGTTACCAAAAGCCACACGATAGTCGCCGCTCTTCAGATTGAAAACCCACAAGCCATAGACGGAGCCCACATACATCGTGTTGGCACCATCGAAGCGGATGGCGTTCCCACGAATATCATCACCCTCGCGCGTGGTGACGACACGAAAGCTTTCATCCTTCGGATTGAAAACAACCGTCTTGCCGATGGGCGACGATGTCCAGACCTTGCCCTCGGTGTCCTTGGCAAGTGTCCACACCGTTTCCGAGGGGAAAGTGCCGTTGTCAGAGGCATACCGCTTCCACCGTCGCGCGTCAGTCATGTGGTAGAGTCCCTGATTGTAGGTTCCAATCCACATACCGCCCTCGCCGTCGCTGAGCAGATCCATCACTGTGATATTCGGCAAATCCGTCTTCACGATACTGCCGTCAGGCCTCTCCATGTAGATGCCGTCGCCGTCAGTGCCCATCCACAGTTGTCCGTGCGCATCGTATGCCATGGCGAGAACATCACCACACTGCAGCGCATGCGCATTCATAATATGATATGCATCGCTCGTGTAGGACAGTCCGCTCTTCAAATGTCCCACCCACACGGTCCCGTCGCGGTCGGTGGTCAGGCAGGTGGCATTGTCCGACGCCAGCGAGAGCAGCTTCTCCCGATGGTGTCGCATGGAAGTGATGACACCCGTTCTCTTGTTATAGACAAACACGCCCCGATGGTCGGTGGCTATCCAGATGTTGCCACGCCCGTCGTCCATCATGTCCCTGATGGCATTATTCTCCGAATCTCCCGTGCTCTGCGGCAAGTTCACCATCTCCCTCACGCATCGTCCTCCTACGATGTATCGGCACACATGCTCTTCGCGCGTACTATACACCCATAGCGTGCCGTCGGCATCAGCCAGAAGACTATGCTCACCCATTGAGTGCTGCATGGATTCGGGCAGTTCCTCTCGTTGTAGTTCTCCCGTGCTGCTGTTGAAATGCCACACGGCATGCTCCGCACTGAGGTAGAGACCGTCGGCCACCTCCGCCACCACGTCGGCAGTCTTTCCTGGCATGGGAAGCCGCATCTCCCAAGTCTTCAAGTCCCCCGTGTGGCAGTCATAGCGGTTCATAGCCGCTTCGGTCAACACCCACAGCGTCCCTTTCCTGCCCACCTTCACCTTGTAGTTGCCTTTGCACCCTATGCCCAAACCGTTCAGCAGTTCGGTGGCAGTGGCACTGAAACGCGCCGTATGGGTGTCGTAGAGAAAGTAGCTGCCGCTTTCGCATTCCATCCAGATGCGTCCGTCGGCATCCTCCTCCATCGAGGTGACAGGGTTGTTGAACAGCTCGTGCAGCTGCTCGTCATCCGTTTCAGGAAAACGTATTCTCACCTCATGCCCATCGTAGCGGTTCACTCCCTGCGCGGTGCCCACCCAGAGATAGCCGTGGCTGTCCGTCAGCAGACTCGTCACGGAGTTGCTGCGCAGACCGTCGCGAATGCCCAGGGTTCGGAATGCAGAACGGCTAAGGAATGGGGGTTGTCCCTCCTCTTGTGAGTGGGGAGCTGCACCCACAGATAATGGAACGATGCAAAGCATCAAAAGGATGAAAACATTTCTCACTCTACTTGCATTTAAGCGTCAAGGCATGGGAACCAGTCGGGCTGGAGGATTCCACGTCTTGGCGCTTCAAAGATAGTGATTTTTTTCGTGGAAGGACTTCTTATTTCACATATTTTTTCCCATTTCTGATATAGATGCCACGAACTGCTGGCGTTTTCACCTGCATGCCCATCAAATTGTAAATGGCGTCGGCAGTATCTGAATGAGTCGTGGTCTCGTGGATGCCCGTGGCATCGATGCTGACGCAATAGAGACGGAAATTGTCGAGCTTGTAGCGACCCGTGCAGTCCCACCAGTTATCCTCGTAGCTTCGGTTCATTGCCAACTTGTTGTTGTCGGTACGGACTCCCAATTCCAACACTTCGCCACTGCCAATCGTCACCTCTACGGTGAGCGTGGATAGATTGCCCATATCTCCCGAGGCACCTGTCTCGTTGGTATTCACCTCCTCATATCCTGCGAAGGTTCTCGACTTCTCCTCTGGGTGCAAGCGGTCGAGTTCGGAGGCGATGTAGTATTCCTCCTTGCCATAGTACTGGGCATTGTCGTTCACCAGCAGTCGCTGACCTGTGAGTCGTGAGCAGCCTCCGTCGTAGGTAACATTCATGTCAACGCTCACCTTGTATGTTCCTGCAGGGAGTCCACTGACTCGCTGGTAGAGGTAGGCATCGGGAACAGGAGCTGAAAGCAGACAATAGGAATGGCTGCCGTCGGTGGCATGGTCGTTGTCCTCGATGGCAGTCCAGCTGTTGATGCCTGCATCTGCCAGTTCCTGAGCACTGTGGCATTCCTTGCCCTCCACTCGCATCGTCCATCCGTATGGCACAGTGTGGGCGGCGTTGCCTACCGACACGTCGTTGCCGTAGGTGTTCTCGAAACTTGGGTTCACCAAGAGGCTGGTGATGTCGTCGCCTGCCTTGATGCCGCTGCCAATCTTAGCTTCAGCCATCAGCGCTTCGAACTGTTCAATGACTCTCCCTATGGCATCCGTCTGGAGAGATGGATAGTCCGACTGGTAGTCAGCCCATGTGGTGTCGTAGAGCGTCTTCAGTTGCTGTCCTGCATCAGTTGCTGCGGCATCGGGGTTAGCAAGCGTTTCTTGAGCAAGCGCAAGGACATGGGCGAGACGTGCATACTGCTTGATGCTCACGGCTGCCTGTTCCATCAGTGCCAAGATGGTGTTGGTGGCATCGGACACATCGTCGAACTTGGCATGACGGTCGGCAAGCAATGCTTCGCCTACGGTCGTCGCCTCCTCCATGGCTTTGCGAATGCCTCCTTCCATCTTCTGCTGCAATTGCTCGTCGGCTTGCGAAATGGCATTTCTCAGGTTGTTGATTGCCTCTTCCATGTCAACTCCCACATAATAGAGGCGAAGGTTCTTGAAACAATTCCAGAAGCCGTTGGAGGAGCAGTCGAACTCCACTCTTAGTGTGTGGTCGGTCACGGTGGCTTCCACCACATTATTGTATAGACCCAACTCGAAGAACTTCATAGCCACATTGGCATCGTTGGGAACGTAGTAGCTGCTTGCCTGATACCCTTCCTGAATGTCGGTCTTTCCGCAGGCGAACACATTGTGGATGGTGACTTCGCCATCGTTCAGTCGGAGCTTCGAGCTCACCTTATAGGTAGGGCTGCCATCGCCTTCGTTCCAGTCGCTCTCTGCCTGTGACCAGTCCCACGAGCACCACTGGAATCCCTGCACTTCGAGTCGGTAGTTGCCATTAGGCACATTCTCCACCACCTGTTCTGCCTTCCAGTCGCACCACCAGCGTTCGAGAATCTGCTTGGCGGTGTCGATGCTGAAGTCGTTGAGTGTGGCTTTCCAACCTCCCACTCCATCGAAATGGCCGTTGACGAGCAGGTCGGTGACATCGGCTCCAGCGGAAATGACGGAATTCTTAGCCTTTTCGTTCAGTTCTGCAAGTGTTGCCATGATTTCCTCTATTTGGCTATTATCGAAGGCATGGCTGTCAATCTTGTCCTCAAGTTCGTTGTCGTCGATATAGTCGGCGAGGTTGAACATCTCCTCCGACTCACCTCGCAGCAGTGTTTTCATGGCTTCCTTCAATAAAGCAGCGAGAGCGATGTAGCCTTCCTTGTTTTTAACAGCAGTTTCATAGTCTGTCAAAAAGGCGGTGAAATGTGCCTCCAATGCTTCCGTGCTGCCATTGGTCAGCAGTTCATTAGCTCGGCTGATGTCTGCCATGAGTTGCTCGATATAAGTGCTGTTGATGGATGCCTCATCGATGAGACTCTGGCTATTGGCAATGAGGTCGGCTATACGCTCAGTAACAGGCTTGTCACCAAGATAGTCCAACTTGAAGTCGAAGATGACACACTGACCCACATTTGTCCCCTCGAACATGATGCCCACTTCTGCCTCACCGCTACGGGTCTCGAACATGACCTCGGCCAGTCCGCGCCACCAACCCGTATCGGGCAGCGGCTCGCGAAAGAGCTTGTCGCCCACCTTGGCATAGATGTAGGCTCCCTTGACAGGGTCTCCTTCTTCGCCAGTATGGCGAATCCAGATGCCGTAATTGCTGAACTTGTACTTACCTTCAGGCAGGTTGACCAGCTGCTGGTAAATGCTGTTGTCTCCAAAGGCTCCACCCGACCATGAGCCAAGCACCTTGTTGTCGTCGTAGAATCCTTGTGGATCGGACTCACCCATACCGCAAAAACTGGCAGGCACCATCGTCCAACCTGGAACGTCGTGTCCGTCGCTCACCCAGTTCTCCGTGAGGTCTGGGTTGCGAAGGTATTTCCATGTCACATCAACAGGCTTCTCCTCCGAAGCGTTCTTCATGCGAATATCGAAGAGCACCTCCTCGACACTGGCGATGGCAGCATCATATTCCGACTTGCCCGCCGTGGAACTGTTATAGACAGACAGTAGCTCCGTGACATCGAATCCACCCTCCTGCAGTTCTGTCATGACACGGTGCAACGCCATCTTACTGAGAAAAGCATCGTAGTCGGCCTCGGCAACAATGTTCCAGTCGATGGATCCTTCGTCAGCCTTTAACAATGGTTTCAGTGTCCAACTCTCGAACGAAAGTCCCATCCACATGTCGGGATATAGCTCCCAGCTGAAGTCGGCATCGGCTTTCGATGGACGGATGCGATAGGTGCCTGCGGACTGCCGTTCTACATACCACACTGTGTTCATGTCACCAGCTATGCCATCGCAGCCAATGTAATCAAGATCGGCATACAGGTAGCCATTAGCTGATTGCAGCGTCCATTCGTCGGCGGAAGCTGTGAAGAGGATGGGCGAACCGCCTGCATTCATCGTGGCATGGATGTCTGTGATTCCGAAGAACTGCTCGGCGTAAGCACTGTAGAGATAGTAACTATTTCCGCTAATGGGTGTAGATTCTGGGGGAACGGGCTTCTCCCAGTTTGCAGCACTGCTGTTCATCATAGCTGATAGGAGCACAGCTGCCAGGCAAAAGAATTTTGTTTTTTTCATATCATTACATTTTAATAGTTGATAATTGCGGACAAAAATAATGAATTTCTCTAACAATCAAGCGGCATCATGTTTCAGATAGGAGAAAAAATGTTTCATCATCGAAAAAAACTGCTGGATTGAACATATTTTCCTGCTTATGAAACATCGTTTCCCTTCTTCTCTCCGAAAAAGTTGTATCTTTGCAAAAAACAATGTGCAATATGAAAAGAACGGTATTTCTAATCACATTTCTAACGGCATTGTGTCCACTAACAGCCCCTGCCCAGCCTACTGCAATGGAAATAGCAGCTGACATGTATCCGGGTTGGAACCTCGGCAACACGATGGAGCCGGGCCCCTGCAACTGGCTCAGCAATCCACTCGATTATGAAACTGCATGGCAAGGCTCGAAGACCACGCAAGAAATCATTGACTTCGTGAAGGTGCAGGGCTTTCGTTCTGTGCGCATACCTTGCTCGTGGTACGTACATTGCGACGCGAACTATAACATCGACACCAAGTGGATGGACCGTGTGCAAGAGGTGGTTGACTATTGCATCAAAGACAGTCTCTACGTGATACTCAACGACCACTATGACAATGGCTGGATAGAGCGCTCGTTTGCCGACCGCACAGAGTCATCGGTCAGCAGGAACTGCTTTATCTTGGGAATGCTATGGAAGCAGATAGCGAACCGCTTTCGCCAGTATGACCACCACCTGCTCTTTGCTGGCATGAACGAACCCGACGCCGCTGGCGACAGCAGTAAGGACAAGGCTGGCGACATTGCAACTCTGATACGCTACGAGCAAACCTTCGTCAATGCCGTTCGACAAACAGGCGGCAACAATGCCAAGCGTGTGCTGGTGGTTCAGTCACCAAGTACCAGCATCGACCTGGCATCGACTTATGACGTGATGCCTCAGGATGCAGTGTCCGATGCCATGATGCTCGAAGTACACTTCTACGCCCCCTTCAACTTCACGATGATGACCAAGGACGAGACATGGGGCAACCAAGCCTACTATTGGGGAGCTGGCAACCATGTCAGCGGCTCGAAGCACAATGTCACATGGGGAGAGGAGTCATACATGCAGAGCCAGATGCGGCAGATGCGTAACAAGTACACATCGAAGGGCATTCCTGTCATCATGGGTGAGTTTGGCACACTGTGGCGAACCATGCCCCAAGGCGAGAGTCAAGAGAAGCACGACGACAGCATCTATTCATGGTACTATACGCTTTGCCGCTATGCCGTCTATAATGGTGTCGTGCCATTCGTGTGGGATACCAATGCCTGCCAGCGGCCATCGATGGACGTGCTGAACCGCAAAACCCTTACAGTCTTCAATCAGCTGGCTCTCAATGGTATCATCGAGGGATGTGCCTCTGTCAAGTGGCCTTACGCCACTGCCGTGGAGTCCCTTCACCCATCCATTCAGCAACTTACTAACCCCTCTGTCTATGACGTCCAAGGACGACTGTACGACAGCATTCCCGACAAAGGGCTTTTCATCGTAAACGGAAAGAAACACATAAGATAAATGAAAACAAGAAAGTATTCACTGTCGGCGGCTATCATCACCGCCTTGATTGTTTCTACACAGATATATGCACAGACTCCTGCGCCTTGTGGACCAGTACCCAACGAGAATCAGCTTCGTTGGCAGGACATGGAGATGTACGCATTCATCCACTACTCCATGAACACCTATACCGACGAGGAATGGGGCTTTGGCAACGAGGACCTGAAGCTGTTCAACCCGTCGGACCTCGATTGCCGACAGTGGGCACGCGTCTGCAAGCAGGCAGGCATGAAGGGCATCATCTTCACTGCCAAGCACCACTGTGGCTTCTGCATGTGGCCGAGTGCCTATACTGAGTACTCCGTGAAGAACACTCCTTGGAAGAACGGCAAGGGCGACGTGGTGCGAGAACTGGCAGATGCCTGCCGGGAAGAGGGACTGGAGTTTGCGGTCTATCTATCGCCATGGGACAGAAACCATGCAGAGTACGGCCGTCCGGAATACGTCACCTACTTCCGCAACCAACTGCGTGAACTGCTGACCAACTACGGAGAGGTATTCGAAGTGTGGTTTGATGGTGCCAATGGTGGCGACGGATGGTATGGCGGAGCCAACGAAACGAGGAAGATTGACCGCACTACCTACTACCAATGGCCTGAAACGTACAGGATGATTCGCCAACTGCAGCCTAAGTGTCTCATCTGGAACGATGGCAGCGACCGAGGCGACCTGCGCTGGGTAGGCACCGAGGCTGGCAACGTAGGTGAGACCAACTGGAGTTTGCTGAACAAGGACGGCGAGGTGACGTGGCACATGCTGCACTACGGACTGGAGGATGGCGACTCATGGGTGCCAGGCGAGACGAACACAAGCATACGTCCAGGATGGTTCTACCATGACACGGAAAACGAACACGTCAAGAGCCTGTCGAAACTGATGGAAACCTATTACAAGTCAGTGGGCAGAAACTCCACTCTGCTCCTTAACTTCCCCATAGCGCCGAATGGTCGCATCCATCCCAACGACAGCCTGCGTGGCATCGCCTTCAAGAAGATGATTGACGAAGTGTTTAAGAAAGACCTCACCAAGAAGGCTAAAATCAGTAAGAACGGTAATATAACCATCATCGACTTCAAGCGTCCCACAGCCATGAACCGTTTCCTTGCCGAGGAGGATATCCGCTATGGTCAGCGGGTTAGGAAGTTCTCGCTGGAAGCATTGGTCAACGGACAGTGGCAACCGCTCAAGGATGCATGGGCAGAGAACGGAGATGGACTCACCACCATCGGTCATTGCCGCATCATCTGCTTCCCAACGGTCAAGGCAACCAAGATTCGCTTCACAATCGCGGATGCCAAGTGCGAGCCTATAATCAAGAAGCTTGGCGTTTATCTGGCTCCCGAGCTTTCTGCCGATATTCCCAATAGCGGAGAGAAGAAATCGTCAAATCTACACATCTTCTTCAGCAGTCCCCGTCAGATGATGATTGACTGGGACAAGGAACAAACCATCACATCGTTCCGCTATCTGCCACCGCAGGAATCAAGGGACGGTACGATTACCCATTACACTCTTTGGGGCTCTACAGACTGGAGCAGCTGGACAAAACTGGCTTCAGGCGAGTTCTCGAATATAGTGAACAACCCTATCTGGCAAACCATCAAGCTTAAGCCCACAAAAATACGCATGCTCAAGTTCGATGCCGACCGCCTTGCCTCTGGTGAGCGCATGGGCTACGGAGATATTGAAGTCGTAACGGAATAACGAAGTATATGACTCAACTATCGCAAGTTGTATATGTATGATCATGCTGAAAATCTGCAAAATCAGTAA
Source organism: Prevotella sp. (assembly GCA_016284895.1). Lineage (GTDB taxonomy): Bacteria > Bacteroidota > Bacteroidia > Bacteroidales > Bacteroidaceae > Prevotella. The sequence goes on from JAEEPT010000023.1 coordinate 13,999, forward strand.
AACTGGTCTTTATTTCGGTAAATTGTTTAGGTGGTGTTAGCAAAATAGAATGTAGTTTTGTAAAGAAAAATAAGATGTATGATGCGAAGATTTTTGTTTTGCGCTTTCGCACTGCTGATAGCGATGCCATCACTGCACAGCCAAGTAACGGTTCACGTGGATGGAGCACAATGGGAAGAATACCCACTGGTGAAAAAAATAGGACTCTATCAGACGCCTTTGGTGTCAAGAGCATGGCTGGACCGCGATTTTCCAAAGTTGGCGGAACTCGAGGCACGCTCCATGCGCTATGAGATGGCTTGTGGCAAGGATGACCTCTACGGGCAACCCTGCGTGGTAGGCTCTGCAGAGAGACCTGCCTACTCGCTCGCAAACGTTGACTACCTCCTAACTCATGCCCAGAAGTATTGTCCTGTGCTTGTCATCTCCCACGGCTACACACCCACCATCCTCCAAAGCCGACCCACGGAATGGAGCGGATTCATGGATCCACCTATCAACCTCAGCTCATGGAGCGCCATCAACGAGCGCTTTGCACAAGAGTGGAAGAACAAAGGATTCACGAATAGCTACGTGGAAGTGTGGAATGAACCCGACCTGAAGGATGGTTTCTTCACGGGCGGCGTGGACGAATACTTAGATATCTACGAGGCAGCAGCACCTGCCGTGAACCGAGGCTACCCCGATGTCAAGGTAGGGGGACCAGCAGGAGCTTTCAACTGGTGGCACCAGTCACTGGTGGAACGCGTGAAGGCGAACGACATTCCTTTGGATTTCCTCTCGGGACACGCCTACGGTCCCGACTACTCATGGCAAATCAATGGCATGCGCAGCGCACTGAACAGTCTGGGGAGGAACGAGGCAGAGATGTTGCTTACGGAGTACTCGCCCTACACAGCCGCCGAGTATCAGAAGGACGGACCCGTGGAGAAGGCGGAGGCAGCGATGACCTTCTTCAACGCTCTGCCAGGATTCTTGGAGTGTACGGACCTCAGCTTCGTCAACTGGGCTCAGTACATCGACCCGGGGTTCTTCGTGGGCGACAAGTTAGGACTCATCGACCGCGACAGTGGTGCTCGCAAGGCGCTGTTCAATGCCTTCAAGCTCTATGGGATGATGCCTTCCGACCGCCGTCGGATGTCTGTCTCTGGCAGCTACGTCAAAGGACTGGCATCCGCCTCACCTGATTGCATGACTACAGTCCTTTGGAACACCTCCACTAACGAGCAACCCCTAAGCATCAAGCTGGACAGCATTCCTTTCGGCAGCGGAACCTTGGAGGTATATCACATCGACGAAGAACACAATAGCTGGTACGAGACCAAGAACGGTCAATTGACCAAGAGTCGTTCGGAGCACATCGAAATCAGCGATGGCAGCCTCCGTCTGGAAGATACCGTGCGCAGCAAAGGAGTCTGCTTCATTCGTGTTGTAGCCGACAACGCACCAGTGCTCTATCCGAAGGTGGCATTAGGTACCATCGTACGCACGCACCAGTGGTTTCCCAAGCGAACGAACACAGCCTCATACGCTCTCTTCGATCCCAAAACATGGACCGTGCGTCTCTCGTCGAACAAGGACGCAACTGGATTGGCACTGATAGGCATTGAAGCCACAAGGGTGCCCAACGTATTGAAGGTGGAAGGGCTACGCAAGGGAATCGTTCAGCGACGCAGCAGCAACTCTACCTTAAACATTCGTGTGGATTATCAGGACAGGAACGGAGAATACGTACATTCAGTTCTGTACCACGAAGGGGTATATACCACGGGGCGTACGTTCCAACTTCCATGGGGCACAAAGCGCACACCAGATGAAATCGTGGAAGTGGTGAGCTTGAATGATTGCAGCATCGACGTCGCAGCCCATAAGCCCGATAGCTTTAACGGGCGAGTGACCATCTCGTTCGAACTGCAAAATGCTGGCATGGGAGTCAAGCAGAACTTTCAGCTCAGCAGAGGGTCCTCCTCTGGAGTGGAAGGGTTCTTAAAGGATAGCGATGGCATGGGCAGAGGCAATGATGGCAGACCAAAGGAGGTGTATAACCCTTGCGGACAGCGACAGCCACAGTTGGTGAAGGGTATCAATATAGTGCACTCCACTGATGGTAGCACACAAAAGGTATTTGTTAAGTAGCTGAGTCCAGCGTACCATGACATGAGAGCCGTTCACAAGAGCCCCCTATGAATAGATTTGAGGTAGGTTCTAAAAATTCTGTTTTTTAGTTCAGGTCATGCTGATGTGTGTGGATGGCTTTTATTGACCAGAGATGTATTTCTTTCCACCTATGATATAGATTCCTGCTGGTAGCTTGTTCAGTTCCTGAACGCTGAGGTTGGGCAGACGACGGCCCATGAGGTCATAGACGGCTTGGTGGTCGCCACGCGCGGAGGGGTGAAGGTCCTGAATTCCTGTGCCACTGCCCAAGTATCGGAGTTGGAAGTGGTCGTAGGCTACCCAGTCGGCATCCACCGTCTGTTGTTTGCGGATTCCCAGTCGCAAGGCGTGCTGGTCGGAAGGGAGGACGAAGGATAGGGAATTGCTGTATCGGCCGTCGCTGTTGAGAGCCTCGGAGGCGGCTGCCAGGTTGTCGGGGTATTGGTATGGGCTGTAGCTGTAGTCCTCACAGCTATAGAGGTTTTGGAGCGGTGCGGAAGCATCGCCAAGATAGAGCTGGGCATAGCCGATGGACGGGTCGCGTTGCTGCCAGGCAGCGTAGGCAGGCTCGATGGCGCCAGCACGATAGAAGGCATGGGCAGAGAGCTGGTAGTTGCCTGCAGGCAGGTCGGTCAGTTCCTGCCAGATGTCGAACGGACGGGAGAACTGCTCGGCGGTCTCACCGTGGTAGCCCACATAGGTGGTGGTGATGTCGGTGCCTGTCCGCACAGCAGGGATGTCGGCTCCTTGCCAACCCACATTGTAGCGGGTGAAGGAGCTGTTCTTGATGAGGAACGTGAGGTCGGCAGGCTGGTTGGAACGAGCCAATTGGAGTTGCTCTTCCTGATAGTCTGCCACGGCTCTGAGCAATTGCTGGTAGCGCTGGCGGCGAGTGGCGGTGGTGCCGCTGCTAAGTGCGCGTGATGCGGAGTTGTAGGCTTGGGTCAGCGCGTTGTTGTTGGCATCCTTGTAGTAGTTCTTCACCTCCAAGACGAGGTTTTGGAGTTCCTGCATGTCGGCTATTCCCTCGTACTGAGCATCGTCGTGCATGGCAGTGGCTCTGGCTGCGATAGTCTGCACCTGAAGGTCGGAGAGTGCGCAGTCGAAGATTTGGAAGTCGTCGAACAGAGCATGCTCCATGATGGCATCTGCGGAGAAGGGTGAATGAGCAATTCTTGCAAGCTTCAGCTTAGCGACGAGTTCGGGGAGATGGACTTGGGTGTCCTGAGTGCGTCGCAATTGACCATCCACGTAGAGGCGGAAGGTTCGGTCCTTCTGGGTGCAAGTGATGTTGTGCCATTCACCAATCCTGAGGCAGGACCACGAGGATATGTTGCTCAGGGTGGAGCCGTTCTTCAGTTCGCAGTACCAGTTGTTGTTGCTTCCCGAGTTGATGATTCCGAAATACTGGTCAGTGCCGTTGCTCAACTCCAAAGCCCAGGCGAAGCGGTTGGTGTTGTTCCCAATGCGCTGGAGCACATTCATGCTGATGGTGTAGTCCGTGGCTCCTGTGAGCGCGTCCTGCACAGCCTTGATCGGTAGGCTCATGTAGCTATTCTCACCCAGTTGCCCTGTGGAGAGGACGAAGTTGCCGTCCGACTGCTGTTCGATGGCAGCCTTGCCGAAGAGTGTGCCACGATAGGTGCCTGAGTCGTCGGTAGGTGTGCCGCTATCGAACGAGAAGCGTAGGCGAGGTTGAGGAAGTGGGTCTGCCACTGGCACGCCCACGTCAGCCACTTTCAGGCGCAGGACACTGACGGAGTAGGCTGCTGCCTCGAAGTGAATGGTGCCATCGCTCTCTACTTGGACTGATTGCGAGTGGGGAACGATGGCAAAGGGGTTCGACAGGGTGTTCTCGTCGGAGCCATTAGGGGCAGAGAGCACTTCGGCTTCGCCAGAGAGCGTGCGCCCATTGATGAACGAGAGAAGCACAGGAGTGGTTTGAGGGTGTGGATTCACAAGTTTGACGTAGAAGACTCCCTCCTCTTGGTCTATATTGGCACTGGTGAAGATACGTCGGTCTGCATATTCACGGAGGTGGGTGTCGATAATCTGTTCCCCATTCAGGTAGCAACGCACACGCTGTCCTTCCTTCTGCACACGGATGGTGTACTCCTGCCCTGCAGTGAGCTTGCCTTCCTTGTCGGCAAGGGTGGATTTCACTCCATTTTTGCATTGTTCCACAGCATGCCTGGAGTTGCCCCATCCGCCGAGGTTCAACCAACTATAGTTCTGTGCATCCTTGTAGTCGAAGATAATCAGGAAACCTTCAGAACCACCGTTCTTGGTGGCGTGGACAGTTAGATCCACATTGGTGGTTGTGAACTGCTTGTTGAGCACGCAAGTGACATCAACGGCAGAGGTGTTCGTTTGGCGGAACGTGCCATCGTTGAGCTCCCAACTGCCATTGCGTGTCGTCCACTCGTTGGCCACGAGGTTCTTGACTGAGAAGGTCGTATCGCTGGCTGTGACACTTAAATCCGTGAAAGTGGCGCTGGTTGCCCAAGTACCGAGACCGATACTGCCCTTTGTGGCGTTGAAAGCGGGGACGTTGTCCTGCTCGCTCCAGCGGATATTCTGTTGCCCTATGTTATTGCTGAACATGCGTTGCACATAGTAAGAGGGTGTTCCGTAGCTCAGCGACGAGTTGAAGCGAATCATATCGGGATGCCATGCGTAGTTCTCCTCATGGGTGAAAATGGGTGCGTAGCTCATCATGGTGACGGACTCGCTGTTGTTCTCGCATCCTTGCATGAACACGGCTTCGCCGATAGCGGCATTCATGTTACCCCACCAGCCGCAATCCTTTGTCACTGCGTACTCACCCACATAGATATGCGTGGAAGATTTAGATTGATTGTCGTAGCGTCCGTACTGACTGATGAAGAAGTCTGGGGTGTCGTAGTAGTGCTCGTCCTTCAGTTCCACAGGTTCGGTTACGTTATCGAAGTAGTAGCTGTCTGCAATCAGGTGAAAATCAGGCCATCGGGTCTTGATGGCAGTGTAGAACTGCATGTAGCGTTTCATGTAATCGTCGCGGTTAAGCATGAACTCCTGCTCGTTTCCTATTTCCATATATTTAAGGTCGAAAGGATCGGGATGTCCGTTCTGTGCACGCATGCGTCCATAGAAGGTATCAGTTGCCGAGCCATTGGCATACTCGATGGCATCGAGTGCTTCCTGAATGAAGGGGTCGATGTTGTTCTCGTCCACTTTCCAATCATGCCCTAACCCCATATTGACCACGAAGAGTGCGTGTGCCCCCAAATCCTCTGCCAGCTGCAGACACTCGTGGTAACCCAATCCGTCGGTCACCTTGTAGCCCCAGTTGCGATTCAAGTGCCCGGGACGCTCCTCGATGGGTCCCACAGACTTTTTCCATTCAAAACGGTTCGTGACACCATCAGCGTAGGCACCCTCTATGTAGCAGCCACCGGGGAAGCGCATGAAACGTGGGTGAAGGTCGGCCAACATCTGTGCCAGGTCCTCACGACAACCGTTGGGACGATTCTTGAAGGTCGGTGGGAAGAGGCTGACCACGTCCAAATAAACAACACCTTTCACAGAGCCTTTCAGCACCAGCCGCCCTTGAGCCTCGTTGCCTGTAGCTCGGATGGTGGCAGTCAGCTTTTGCCATTTTTGTGTGGCGTTGACATTGATGGTCGTCCTACCCATCTGCTGTCCGTTGGCTTTCTGCAATTCAGCCGTGATAACACCATTATAAGTATCTTGTGCACAGAGCCAAAAGGAGAGTTGATAAGTGCGTCCACTGACGATATTGATGCCCCAATAGCCCTCATTGCGAACGCCACCACCTGCAGATTTGATGTCCACACGCAACGCTCGCTTTTGCACGGTATTCAACATGTTGTCACTGCTGAGACTGATGGTAGCGTTGCCTACGGTGCTCCATGCAAGCGGGCTGTTCATATCCTCCTCAAACGAGCGGTTGCGCACCAACTCAGCGTATAAGCCACCATCACCTGCATGGTTGATTTCTTCGAAGAAGATACCATAGTGGTCCTCAGTCACCAACTGGCCCCTATTCTTGAAGTCGAATTCAATTTTCACCTGAGCCTGAACCAACAAGGCACATAGTACCAAAATCCATGTAGAGAACAATCTTGACTGTTTCATAAATAATAGTTAGTTAATCATAAAAATATTCGGTCACAAAAATACTATGAATTATATAAATAACAATAAAAGAAATCATAGATAAATCTACCATTATTACTGATTTCTGAAAAATAGCATCTTGAAAATCATTATTTTCAGTAAAAAAGGTAGATTTATCAGTAAATCGATTTGGTGTCGTTGAACTATTTTACAGTACCTTTGCGTTTCAAAAAACTCAATGGAATAAAGATTGAAGGATGAAAAATGAAAATTATAGGATGAAACCGTTAGTAATAACAGCAATAATGATAGTTTTATCGGCTTGCACAGCAGGAGCACAGAATGAAGGAATGGTGCTCATAGAAGGTGGTACATTCCAGATGGGAAGCCCAACTACAGAGCCGGAGCGAGATGCTGACGAGACACTCCATGAAGTGACGGTAGCCGACTTCATGATGTCGCGGACTGAGGTGTCACAGCAGGAGTACGAGCGTGTGATGGGTAAGAATCCAAGTGAGCGTAAAGGCAACAGTCTGCCTGTTGAAAATGTGACTTGGTATGATGCCATCGCCTACTGCAATGCGCTAAGCTTGCAGGAAGGGTTGACTCCTTGTTATACCATCAGCGGAACCACCATCACATGGAACCTCAACGCCAACGGCTACCGCCTGCCCACTGAGGCAGAATGGGAATATGCAGCGCGTGGGGGGAAAAAGACAGCTTTTAACTTCGGCAACTACGTACAAGACTCGGATGCCAACTGCTACAATGCTTACGGCTATAACAACGATGCCAGCGGACATTGGGTGAACGGCTACCTGCAGCATACGGTGGAGGTAAACGAATATCCCGCCAATGCCTTCGGACTGCGCAATATGCATGGCAACGTGGCTGAATGGACTTGGGACTGGTATGCAGCATACGGTACTCATCATGATGAAGGACGATACAAGGTAGTTCGCGGCGGTGGATGGAACGACTTCCCCAAGCACATCCGTTCGGCCTATCGTAGTGTCTTCCCTGCCGACGTACCTCTCTATGCCATAGGTTTTCGTGTGGCTCGTAGTGCCACCCATGCTTCAGGCGAGCAGAAAAGCGTCAGTGCTGCAAAGGCGAAGAATCCGTGCGGCAAAGTGCTCATCGCCTATTTCTCACAGACGGGCAACACCGACGGACTCGCAAAGATAATCCACGAGATGACGGGCTACGACATCTTCCGCATTGAAAGAGCGACACCATATTCCGCCACCTACAATTCGCAAGGACTCTATGCCGAAGCACTCACAGAATATCGCAATCAAGTAGTACCAGAACTGAAAGCCTACGTGCCAAATCTGGCTGACTACGATGTCATTTTGCTGGGCTACTGCAACTGGTGGGCATCCATTCCTGCTCCTATTCGCTCATTCCTCTTGCACGACGATTTCAGCGGCAAGACCATCGTGCCATTCTGCTCGATGGGAGGAGGACGCTTCGGACAGACCATCAGTGCCATTGCCAAGCTGGCTCCCGAGAGCGTCATCCTGAAAGGCCTCGACGTCACCTATTCCTCCTACGACCGCACGGCTATCCGTTCGTGGCTCGATGCCATCGCTGAATATCAGCAGACATCATACATCCGTACTGTAAAACCTGAAAATATCAGCAACAATGTGTTCTATTCACTCAATGGTCAAAAGGTGACAGAGCCACGTAAGGGCATCTATATCATCAATGGAGAGAAAAGAATCATAGACAAATAGATATTCATTAAAATACAAATAGCTATGAAAAAGAATATTGGACAGAAACTGGCACTCTATCCCACGCCAGCCACAGTCGTAGGAACTGTAGGAGAAGAAGGAAAAGTAAACTGGCTACTGGTAGCGCACATCGGCATCGTCAGTCACTCGAAACTGCTGCTAAGCGTACATTCGTCACACCACAGTGTGAAGGCAATCGATGAGCAGAATAAACTATCCGTCAACATCATCGACGAAGCATTTTTAGCCGCTGCCGACTACACTGGAACGGTGAGTGGCTCCAAAACCGACAAGTCTGCCATCTTCCCTTACCATCTGGGCGAGGCGGGTATGCCCATTATCGAGCAGTCTCCGCTGGTGATGGAATGTGAGGTGATCGACACATACGAAATTGATGGTTTCAAGAACTACATCTGCACCATCCTCAACACTTACATCGAGGAAGACATGCTCGACGAGAAAGACAAGCCCGACTATGCAAAACTGAAACCTGTTCTCTTCGAGATGCCTACCTACAAGTATCTGCGTACCGGCGACATCATTGGTGACTGCGGGAAGATGGGTAAGGCGTATGGAGAGACATTGTAGTTTGCAATAGGTAGAAGATACAATCTCCAGACGCCTGCATCATCATTTCATTTTTGTATCTTCTTTTTGCGCAGCATCAACAATGCTATCACGCCAGCCAAGATGTTTGCCACGAAGGAGGCTGCTATCAACAGAAAGACGACGAGCAAGCCTTCGAGTGCAGAAACGCCTCCCAGCAGCATACCGGCATAGAGCATCGGTATGACCATCACCAAGGGTTGGGCAAGTGTCCTCACATGAGGTAATAGGCTCTTACGCAGAACCTCTGGATGCTGCATGCTGCGCTGGTAACTCATCATGGTCTGCATGAGCGAAGCCGTCATGCATGCCATCAGCACCGAATACACAGACAGAAAGACATTAAGGGGCAGACATAGCATCGCACTGCCTCCCAATACGATGCCGCCCACCAAGGTCGCAACACTTACTGGCCATAGCATCTGTTTCCACATGGCTTGCAAAGGATACAGGCACCAGCAGGTCGATAAAAACAATACCAGCAGGAACCAAAGGATATATGCCCACCAGGCATTCGTCTGATAGACCAGCCATACGACGGCAACCACGACAGCCATCTGCGCCACCGTAGCTCCGAATATGACTAACATTCTACGCAGCATCTTCCTGTCGAAGAAAGCAAGTGCTATCATCGCTACAAACACTACACAGGCAACCACAGCAGCACCCCATAAGTGAATCTCAGATACAAACATACAAAAAACTGTGCTTCTATGAAAAACGCTACAAATTTAGATAATGAAAAAAAATAACTTGGTACGATTGAAATCCATTCATTTTATATTTAAAACCACGAATTACTCGAATTAA
>JAEEPT010000024.1 GCA_016284895.1 Prevotella sp.
CGTCGATGCCTTTCATCACGTAAGGTGTCTTTTCGTTGCCCATGTAGTGTGTCCACTCCATTCCCCAGCGTTTCAGGTCGAAGAAACGCATGCCTTCGAAGCTGGTCTCAAATCGGCGGAAGTCGTTCAGACAGTTCATATAGGGTACAGCTGCGGCTGACACCTTGACGCTTGGCGAAATGTTGACAGACATGAAGTCCCAATCGTTCAGACAGTTGGCCTTTGGATCCTTTGTTGGGTCGTTGGTGAAGTTTGCCTTCAGTAGCGCGTCGTCCATGTACTTGATGTAGCCAGGCTTTACGAAACTCTCCTTGTCTTTCTCCGAGAAGGTCTCGATGGAGTTGTTCCAATAGGCCTGAAGGTCGTGGCTGGCATTGACCAAATCATTCTTCATGATATAGGCCTCGGCGCGTTCCAACAACAGTCCCATTGAGGTGAAGGCGCGTATCATCTGGTGAACGTAACCTGTCTGTGCAATCTTATCGGTCAACTCGAACTGCTCCTGTATCTTGCAGGAGAAAAAGCCGTAGTCGTGGGATGACGAGCTGAAGAGCATACCGCTCACCAGTGAGATAGGTGTGGCGATATAACCACGCCACAACTGGCTGTTGGTACGAACCATGAGCACATTGCTGGCAGCCTCGCCTGCTACGCTGTAACGATAGCCGAAGATAGCGCGTGCATACGTACTATAGGTATTAAGAATCAGCAGGTTGTTGTTCAGACCTGGATCTTGCCATGCATTGGCATAGTCTTTGGCCGATGCACACTTTTCAAATACTGAGTAGTCCATGCACATGCGCAGGAGCGATGTGTCGTCGGTGCCCAGCACAGCGTTGGCGTGCTCAATGCATTTGTCCCAGTCGTGATGATACAGATAGACGCGAGCAGCCAATGCATGTGCAGCTTGAGTGTTAAAGTGATATTTCGGTGCTTCGAAGTAGCTGTCGCTCATGTAGCGCAGCGCTTCTTCCAAGTCGGCAATGATGCGGTCATAGACCTCTTTCACTGACAGACGCTTATAGTCTTTGAACACTGTTGACTCTGTCTCTGTGACGTAGGGAATGGAGGTCTCCTGTGCGCTGGTGGTTTCGTCCTTGTATGCTTGCGCAAAGATGTTGGTTAGAACGAAGTGGTCATAGGCGCGCAGCAGCAGTGCCTCGGCATAGGCGGCTCTCAGTCGTGCACTGAGTTGTCCATATTGTGTGCGGCTGGTCAGTCCTTGTTTTCCTGCAATGCGGTCAATGGTCTCCAAGACGTGGTTGGTACAAGCAATGGAGTAGAACCATTCCGACCATATTCTGCCTGGTGAGTCGGAATCAGTCCAAGTGGCCGTTGTAGCCGGAGCAAAGCGGAACAACTCGTTGTGCCAAAGGTAGCTGCTATAGGTGGCATAGTTGTAGTGGTTCTCAATCTGCTTGTCATTAGGGTTCGACGGCAGGTGGGGCGCGTTGTTGTCTATCAGGTTGTCGCTGCTGAGCTCGCAAAGGAACTGGTAGTTAGCTTCGGGGTAGGAGCCTTTCAGCAGGTCCACCACATCGTTTTCGGTTTCCAGCTCTTTGCGCTCGTCGGGCTGTTTGTCCAGGAAGTCGCCACAAGCAGTGAGCGACATCGATGCCAGCACGATTGCTGCGATGCCACAGCACCTGTATCCAGCCTTTCTCAGATATTTGTTCTTGAAATCAGTCATATTGCTTAATATTCAATTTTCAATCTTCAATTTTCAATCTTCAATTTTTTAATCCCATCAAATGCCCAATCTTACGGTGAGCGTAAACTGCTTGGAGAGTGGAGAAGCCACACCACCGGCGTTCACGAATTCAGGATCCATGCCGTTCAGCTTCTTGTCGGAGTAGAGCAACCAGATGTTGGTGGCATCAAACTTCAGCGAGGCTGTGCGCAGACCTATTTTGCTGATGAGCTGCGGCGAGAAGTCGTAGGTGAGTGAGATGTTCTTCAGACGAATGAAATCGCCCTTGGCCACACGTGCCGTAGAATAGTTGTAGGCATTATATGCCCAGCTGATGTAGCGATCCTTGTAGTACTGTGCTACTGATGCGATAGCGGGGATGTCTGTGGTCTTCTCATCGCCAGGAATCACCCAGCGGTTCTTGAACTCTTTTGGCATGGCCGTTTGGTCGCTGTAGGCATAGGAGAACACCGGATCGAGACGAATCTTGTTGCCGAACGAGTAGGTGAAGAACACGTTCAGTCGCCAGTTCTTCCATTGCAGCGTGTTGTTCAGACCGCCAGTATAGGCCGGTTCTGTAGGACCTTCATATTTGAGGAAGTCCAGTTTGTCGTGCTCCTGGAAGTTGATGTCGCTGGTGGTAACCTGTCCGTTCTCATTGATGATCTGGGGAATACCCTCATCGTTCAGCCCCACGAAAGGAATTGAGAACAGCGAACGGTGGTCGTATCCTACGAGCGGTGCACCACTGGCCACAACCAGGTCGATAACGCGGCTGGTAGCCAACAAGTCGGTAATCTGTGTCTTGGTGTATGAGAAAGTGAAGTCAGTACTCCATTTCCAGTCTTTCGACTTGAGGTTCTGTGATGAGATGGTAACCTCCATACCGTGCGACTTCATCTTGGCATAGTTAGCAAACTTGCGGAGCATACCGCCGTAGCCGTTGGTGTTCAGATAGCCCACGAGGTCGTGGTTGTTGCGCCAGTAGAAGTCGCTCACAATGTTCAGGCGGTTGTCGAAGAATCCGAGGTCAACACCCAGGTTCCATTCGTATTTCTTCTCGAAAGTCAGGTTCTCATTACCCATGATGGAGAGTCCCAGACCAGTTTCCTGCTGGTCGCCCTGAGGACGCCAGATGGTAGATGCACCGAATACGGTGTAGGCCGATGCCCTGGACGACAGGTTCTCGGGGAATTCACCCGTGAGTGAATAGCTCAGACGCAGCTTGGCATACGAGAAGGCGTTGTTGGTCTTTTCCTGCAGTTTCTTGAAGAACGATTCTTCCGATATGTTCCATGCAGGTGATACGTTCCAAGTGGGTAGCCAGCGAGCCTTTGTTGAGCGTCCCAGCTGGTTAGAACCGTCGTAGCGCCCTGTCAGGTTGATGATGTAACGATCTTTGAAGCCGTAGTTCACGTTGGCGAAGTAAGCCATGCGGCGACCCCAAGCGTTGTTACGGCTGGTAAGGGTAGTACCCTCTTCCTTGGCCTGCTTGTAGAAGGCAGGTGTGATGGTGACCAGCTGACTGCGTTCATAGTCGATGCCGTAAACTTGGTTCTCCGACATCTCGCGGTCAACACGGTTGGCCTCCATACCGGCCATTGCGTTGAAGCGGTGCATTCCGTCCTTCCATGCGGTGTTGTAGGCCACTGTGCCACGGAAGTCGAGCTGCAGCACTTTATTCTGTGAGTTGATCCAAATACCTCCGGTAGGCATCACCGATACGGGCAGCGAGTTGGGCTGGTCGGGATCGGTGTAGAGGTAGGTGTTGTTGTACATCACGTTCGGGTCGTCCACACCAGCGCGATAGGCCATAGCCTGGTTCGAACTGTTCAGAATGTTATGGTCAAGTGTGGTCTTGTTGGTGCGGTATGATCCTAACACGTTGATTTCCAGTCCCATAATGGGCTTATAGGAGAGCTCGCCTTGGAACTTCACGTCCATGGCATTCTTATCAAGATAGTTGTTGTCCAACTCATGGAAGATGTTGAAGTCGGCATAGTTACGCTTGTAGGTCTGGTTGGGGTCCAGCGTACGTGCAGTGTTGAGTGCAAAACTAAATGGGTTGATGTCGAAGCTACGGCTCACTGCACCGCTCACCAGGTCAACGTTCTGGTTCAGTGTGCCAGGGGCTTTCTGATCGACGTGGCTGGCATTGGTGCGCAGTGTAAAGGTCAACCATTTCGAGATGTTGAACGATGCATTCACGTTAGCTGTGAAACGCTTCACGTCGCTGGATTTCGTCCAGCCTGGGTCTATCATGGCCGAGACAGAGGCATAGAGGTTGGCTTTCTCTGTTCCACTCGAAATGCTCACTGAGTGGGTCTGCATGATATTGTTGTTGAAGAGCAGGTCGAACCAGTTGGTATTGCGGAACTCAGCCTGCTGCAGGTATGAGTTCATGGCAGCATCGGTGTAGGGCAGTCCGAACTGGCCCGTGCTTTCGTTGTACTGCTGCATGAGGTTGTACATCTTACCGTACAGACCGCTCGATGAGCCATCGGCCAAGGCCGAGAACTCCAGCCATCCCTTTGCCTGCATCTCCTTGTAGATGCCCATCTGCTCCTGTGAGTTCGAGATGTTATAGTCTTTGTAGCTGGGCTTCAAGCGGTAGGTGAACTCTCCAGTATAGTTGACACTGCTCTGTCCGGAGCGTCCTTTCTTTGTAGTGATGACAACCACACCCGACATAGCGCGTGCACCATATATAGAGGTGGCTGAACCGTCTTTCAGCACGTCGAATGACTCGATGTCGTCAGCATTCAGACCTGCTATAGCATTGGAAATCAGTGTTGTAGCGTCGCCAGAGGAGAGATCGTCGGAACTCACGTTCACCACGTTCTCCAGAATCACGCCATCAACCACCCACAGAGGGCCGCTGTTGGAGCCATAGATACTGGTAGCACCACGCACCTTAATCTTTGGGGCAGTACCGAATGTGCTCGATACGTTCTGCACCGACACACCAGCAACACGACCTTCAAGCGAACGGCTCACGTCGGCCACACCTGAGAGCTTAGCCTTGTCGGCATCGATCTTGGCAGTAGCACCCGAGAACATGCGCTTGTCCATCTTCTGAATACCAGTCACCACCACTTCGTCCACCATCGTGGCATCGGAGTGCAGTCTGATAACCATGCCGTTCTTAGGTGTCACTACAGCTTCCTTCATACCGATGTAGCTGACTTTCAGTTTCTTTCCCTGTGGTACTGTGATGATGAATTTACCGTCTACGTTGGTGGTTGTTCCCGTGTTTTTCGTACCGTTAATCAGTACTGATGCACCGATAATGGGCTCGCCGTCCTCGGCTGAGAGGACCGTACCCGTTATCTTGTTCTGGGCAACAGCTGTTCCTACGGTGAGGAACAGGCCAACCAAAAACGCTAATACTTTCTCTTTCATAAGTACAAATCTATTCTATTTTCGTTTTTTTGTTTCTTTCATGAATATGAGTCTGTCATCTCTCTCGCTTTGCAATGATACCTTCGTACATCTGCCATAGAGTCTTCTACAGGAAAAGTGCTCAATATGGGCAATTTACGAGTTTGCAAAGGTAATGCTTTTTTTTAATAAACAATACTCTTTTTTAAAAAAACATGTAAAAAACTATCATTTCTTTACATAATTGCTGCAAAATTGTAAACTTTTTTAATTTTTGCATAAGAATATAAGAAAATGAATAGCTCATAGCAAAATGGCTACTTAACAGAAAAGTGCTACAATCCAACGTTTGCCTACACCTTATTATTATAATGAAAAGTGTAGGAGAGTTGGAGTGTAGATATCGGTGATTATTTCCCGATGAACTTCGCAATGAGGGCAAGACATTTCTCGCTGCTCACGGGCTTAGAAAGGAAATCGTCACAGCCAGCTTTCAGTGCCAACTGCCGATCGCTGTCGAATGCGTTGGCTGTCAGGGCGATTACCGGTAGCTCGGGATGAGCTTCCTTGATCTTAGCTGTTGCCTCCAAGCCATCCATTACAGGCATCTTGATGTCCATGAGTACCAAGTCGAATCCGCCTTCTTCCACCATGTCCACTGCTTCCTGCCCGTTTCTCGCACGCTGGAACTGGTAATCACGGCGCAAGATATAGGTCATCAGGATGTAGTTGCTGTCATTGTCTTCTGCTACAAGGATTGTCTTCATACGAGTCTGTTTTTTAGTTGATTCTGAATTTGTTCTCTTCCAAATAGCGGTACTATTGTAATGATTTGGTTCGTTAAAGAGATACAAAAGTAACGATTTTCTACTAAATACTTTTGTAATTCTATTACTTTTTAACTAATTTTGCACGAGTAGAGATATTTATAGTAACCTAATTATAACTTAAAACAAAATGAATCTAAAACTTATTTCATGTGCATTAGCTTTTGCTGGCGTTCTGTCAGCTCAGGCACAACACGTCATGGAGGTGAAGACGGCCAAGCTTGGAGCGCCTGTTTCTTCCACGATGTACGGTTTGTTTTTTGAAGACATCAACTTCGCAGCCGATGGAGGTCTTTATGGTGAACTGGTGAAGAACCGCTCTTTTGAGTTCCCCCAGTCGTTCATGGGCTGGCGCGTCTTTGGCAATGTGGAACTGAAGAACGATGGTCCTTTCGAGCGCTGTCCGCATTATGTAGTGCTGAGCGATCCCGGACACAGGGAGCGCCGCACGGGTCTTCAGAATGAGGGCTTCTTCGGCATTGGTGTGGAGAAAGGCAAGGAGTATCGCTTCTCCGTCTGGGCAAAGGCTCCTAAGGGAAAGTCTCAGATTCGGGTGCAGCTCATCAACGAGCAGGCCATGTATGAGCGTCAGAACTTCTCTGAGGTGAAGGTTGACGTGAATGGCAACGAATGGAAGAAATATACCGTTACTATCAAGGCCACACGCACAGAGCCGAAGGCTAATCTGCGCATTTTCCTTTCCGATGGCAATCCTGTTGCACTGGAGCATGTGTCGCTTTTCCCTGCCGATACCTATAAGGGACGTGAGAATGGTCTGCGTCGCGACTTGGCTCAGGCTCTTGAGGATATGCACCCTGGCGTGTTCCGCTTCCCCGGTGGTTGCATCGTTGAGGGTACTACGCTTGACTCCCGTTATCAGTGGAAGAACACCGTTGGTCCGGTAGAGAACCGTCCGCTGAACAGAAACCGTTGGGAGGATACGTTCGATTATCGCTATTATGCTGACTACTATCAGAGCTACGGTCTTGGCTTCTTTGAGTTCTTCCAGCTCTGTGAGGACATCAAGGCTGAACCGCTGCCCGTGCTGAGCGTAGGTCTGGCTTGTCAGTTCCAGAATGGCGAGAAGGCTCATGCCAAGATGGACGAGTTGCAGCCTTTCATCGACGACTGTCTGGATCTGATTGAGTTTGCCAATGGCCCTGTTGATTCCAAGTGGGGCAAGGTTCGTGCAGACATGGGCCATCCCGAACCCTTCAATATGAAGTATATCGGTATAGGCAATGAGCAGTGGGACACGCCTTACTTTGAGCGCCTGAAGCCTTTCGTGGCTGCTGTGCGTGCCAAGTATCCTAATATTAAGATTGTGGGTACCAGCGGCCCCGACTCAGAAGGCAAGATGTTCGAGAAGGGCTGGGTGGCTATGAAGGAGCAGAAGGCCGACCTCGTTGACGAGCACTTCTATCGTCCTGAGAACTGGTTCCTCGGCACGCCTGATGCCAAGGAGAGATATGGCAACTGTGGTGCACTGCGCTATGACAGCTACGACCGTAAGGGTCCGAAGGTCTTTGCAGGCGAGTATGCTTGCCACGGTAAGGGTAAGAAGTGGAACCACTATGAGACCTCACTCTACGAAGCTGCTTTCATGACAGGTATTGAGCGCAATGCCGACATCGTGGAGATGGCTACATACGCACCTCTGTTCGCCCACGTTGATGGTTGGCAGTGGCGTCCCGATATGATTTGGTACGATAATCTGCGCATGTTCAAGTCAGTGAGCTACTATGTTCAGCAGATGTATGCCATGAACAAGGGTACGAACGTGCTGTCGCTCACCACGAAGGATCCTGCTGATGCCAAGGGCAAGAAAGTGGTGCCTGTGGCAGGACAGGAAGGCATGGACGGTCTGTTCGCCTCTTCTGTATTCGATAAGAACTCGGGCGAGGTTATCGTGAAGGTGGTCAACACTTCAAAGCAGGCTCAGGACATACAGGTCAATCTGACTGGCATGACTGGCGAGCGTACCGCTGAGACACTGACACTCCAGCATGAGGGTTCTATGGACGATGAGAACACACTCGACAAGCCCAATAAGATTGTTCCTGTTTCGGGCAGCGTGAAGTGCGATGTGACGGGCAAGAAGCAGCAGACCGTGCTCAATGACAACGTGCCTGCTATGGCTTTCCGTTTGTATAAGGTGAAAAAATAAGTAGTTTTAAAATGGCTTGCGCCAGGTGCAACCTTCTTTCCATCTGGAGCAGCCGTATGCGGTTTTTCCCTTGATGATATGGCCTTGACCGCAAAGAGGACAGGGAGCTCCTTCCAGAATGGTTTCCGTTTGGGAAGGAGCTTCTTTCTTTTTCGGAGTACGCTTTTTCTTCGGTGTAGCCTCTGTTGCCGTATCATTTGCAGCAGGCGATGCTGCTTTTTCTCCTTTGCCAGCCCTTTTCTTAGGTTCTTCAGCCATTACGGTGACGCGCCGGTTGGACGGGTCGCTCAGCACCTGGCGCACAATTTCGCCCACCTGCTGTTTCAGTTCGTCAATAAACACCTGTGCGTCATATTTCTTTGCCTCTATGTCGCGCAGTTTCTTCTCCCAGATGCCTGTGAGCTCGGCACTCTTGAGCAGTTCTTCCCGAATCAGGTCGATGAGTTCCGTACCTGTGGGCGTAGCCACCAGACGTTTCTTGTCCTTTTTGATGTAGTGGCGCTTGAACAATGTCTCGATGATGGCAGCCCGGGTTGAGGGGCGGCCTATGCCGTTCTCCTTGAGGGCAGCACGCAGTGTTTCGTCATCGACAAGCTTGCCAGCTGTCTCCATGGCGCGAAGCAGTGTGGCTTCGGTATAGTAGGGCGGGGGAGTGGTCCACTTCTCACTGAGGGTGGGCTCATGGGGACCGCTTTCTCCCTTGACGAAGGCAGGAAGCGTGCGCTCCTCGGCTTCGGGGGATTTCGGGTTCTCGGAGGATTCAGAGTTTTCCAAGTCCTCGGAGCTCTCCGATTTTTTCATCACAACGCGCCAGCCCGGATCAAGGATGGTGCGACCAGTTACCTTGAACTCGACGGCCTCGGGGGTTCCCTCACCCACACAGCCCAGCACCGTGGTCTGTGCATACTTACAGTCAGGATAGAACACCGCAATGAAGCGCCGTGCTATCAGGTCATAAACGTTGCGTTGCATATCGGGCAATCCCTGTGGTGGAATGCCTGTAGGAATGATGGCATGGTGGTCGGTCACCTTCGATGAATCGAACACCTTTTTGGATTTTGGCAGAGGCTTGCCGCCCAGTGGCCTTACCAGCTCAGCGTATGGAGCAATGCCAGCGAAGCGCGTCTGGAACAGACCGTTCATGATTTGCGGACACTTGGCATAGACATCATCGCTCAGGAAAGTCGTATCAACGCGCGGATAAGTGGTCAGCTTCTGCTCATAAAGCTGCTGAATGAGGTTCAGCGTCATCTCCGCCGAATATCCGAATTTGCGGTTGCAATCCACTTGCAGCGAGGTGAGGTCATAGAGCGAAGGTGGTGTCTCCTTGCCATTCTTTTTCTGTACGTCAGTGATGGTGAAAGGCTTGTCCTTGATGAGGCTGAATGCTTGTTCGCCTTCCTCTTTGCTGGTGAACTTACCTTTCGTGGCGGTGAAGATAGTATCGCGATAGAGCGTGGCCAGCACCCAATAGGGTTCGGGCTTGAAGTTGTCAATCTCCTTTTGTCGGTTCACAATCAGTGCCAGTGTGGGAGTCTGCACACGACCTATGCTGAGCACCTGCCTGTTCTGTCCGTATTTGATGGTGTAGAGACGTGTGGCGTTGATGCCTAAGAGCCAGTCGCCCACTGCACGGCTCAGTCCAGCCAGGTAGAGCGTTTGATATTCGTCCTGGTTCTTCAGGTTCTGGAATCCCTCGCGGATGGCTTCATCGGTCATTGACGAGATCCAAAGTCGTTTCACCGGACATTTGGCCTGTGCTTTCTGCATCACCCATCGCTGAATGAGCTCACCTTCCTGACCGGCGTCACCACAGTTGATAATCTCGTCGGCGGCCTGCATCAGTCGTTCAATGGTGGCAAACTGCTTCTTCACTCCCTGATCCTCTTTCAACCGGATGCCGAAACGTGGCGGAATCATAGGCAGCACCGACAGGCTCCACGCTTTCCACATGGGGGTGTAGTCCTCGGGCATCTTCAGTTCACACAGGTGACCGAACGTCCATGTCACCTGATAGCCGTTGCCTTCCATGTAGCCGTCGCGTGAGGCTGTTGCGCCCAGGATGCGGGCTATGTCTTTAGCCACACTGGGCTTCTCTGCAATGCAAACTATCATTACCTTTTTCTTTTGTGGGGTGCAAATTTAGGCAAAAACTGTGATTTACAAGATGGATGTACGTTGAATTTAAATTTCTTTAGAGGAAAACAAGCCTATTTGTTCACCTTCCATTCCAGCACACCGCCTGACTGTCCTTTCTGTAGTTTGGCCACAATCTTCAGTGCCTTGGTCTTGACGGGACGGAAACTCACGCTGTTGTAGCAGTCCTTCAGGACGGTGAAGGGCTCGTGCTCTTCCACTTCGCGCCACTGTCCGTCAGATGCTTCGTAGAAGAGTGTCCACGATTCTGGCACGCGAAACGAGCCGTCGTAGTGGTCGAAGTCGAGCCAATACACTTGCACATTGCTTACCTCATATTCTTGGTCGAACCGATAGCTGATGGCTTCGCTGGTGCCGCGTTTCAGCCACCAGTAGTGGTAGGGCTTGCTTGTATCGCTTGACCGTTTAGGCTCCCACTGGTCGTTCACTCCGCTGGCCCATGAGTCTGTGGGAGCAGTCTCGGGCGCATCGTTCTGAATAGGTCCGCGATTGGCAAAGGTCTGAGCGCGACTGGCAATCGTCTCCTTTGGTGTGGCGATAGCCGTGGTGGGATTGTCGGCCACCCACACCTCCATTTGGTCGCGTCCGCGATTGTTCCATGTGGCGTATGGAATGGCGCGGAAAGTAGTCTTGTTCACTTCACCGTTTTGTTCCACCCTTCGTGCCTCACCCTCCAGCACCACGATGCCTCCGAGCAAGTCTTTCTCAAAGTGGGCAGTGACGGGAGTCGATGGCAGGATGTACTTATTAAAGATGTGTTGGTCGGCCTGATCCTTTCCTTCCAGGCAGAACACGATAGGGCCGCGCTCCAGTGCCATCTTGCCGCGCAAGTCCTCGGCATTGTCGTTGGCCACGATACGGCGCACGTTCATAGGCAGTTCCAACTCAATCACATCGCCTTTTTTCCATTTGCGGTCCAGTGTGATGTAGTCGTGGTTCTCTGGGTAGAACGACTGTCCGTTCACCTTGATAGAGTAGGGACGAGCGCGTTCGGTGTATGTGTAGAGCGAAGTTGCCGTGGGGTGTTGCTTCAACCATCCCGGCAGTCTCAGCTTCATGACATAGTGACCGCTCCCTTTTGTTACCTTGATGGTCACCTTCCCGTCCCAAGGGTAGTCGGTGATTTGCTGCAGTTCCAATTTGCCGATGGTAGCTTTGCCTTGCATGTAGAGATTGACGTAAATGGTTTCACGAGGGGAAGTGGGCTTATAGGGCTTATGAGGCTTATAGGGCTTATAGGGTTCATAGGCATAAATGTAACCTGGCACTGAAGCTATGAAGCGGGTCACGTTGCCTGGACAGCAAGCACAACCGAACCAGCGCTGTCGCTCGTGCTCACCGTCGCTCTCCAGCGGATTGTCGTAGAAGAACTTGTCGCCGCTGAGCGACACCCCGCTCAATACATTATTATATAGCGCGCGCTCGCATACATCTATATATTTGCTCTCACCTGTAGCCAGAAACATGCGGTAGTTCCAATACACATTGGCTATGGCGGCACACGTCTCGCAATAGGCGGTGTGCGAGTTCAGTTCGTAGTTGGGACCAAAGCCTTCGCCCTGCGCTCGACTGCCTATGCCGCCCGTGATGAACAATTTCTTCGAAGCCATGTTCTCCCACAGTCGTTCCAGTGCCTTGAAGTAGGTGGTGTCGCCCGTCAGTGCTGCCACATCGGCTACACCGGAGAACAGATAGCCAGCGCGCACGGCATGACCCACAATTTCCTGTTGTTGCAAGATAGGCATGTGGTCTTGTGAATACATGCTGGGGGCATGTCCGTCGGTACAGCGTCCTGTTTCATCGACGAAGTATTTTGCGCCTTCCAGGTATTTCTTGTCGCCTGTGACGCGATAAAGCTTGCATAAAGTCATTTCGATGATGGGATGTCCACCGGGTCGGTGTATCTGTCCCTCGTTGGGGCCGAAGGTCTTACACACGAGGTCGGCATTGCGTATGGCCACGTTGAGCAGCGACTTCTTGCCAGTAGCGCGATAGTGAGCCACAGCACTTTCGATGAGATGTCCCGAATTGTAGAGCTCGTGTGAGTTGATTTTCTCCCAACGATGCGTACCCCACCATCCGCTCAGTCGTGTACAACGGTTAGTGACACAGGTGGTCAGATAACCATCAGGTTCTTGTGCTGCGGCTATGATGGCGATGACCGAATCCAGATAGTGGTCGAGCCTCGCATCGTATTTCGCAGCCAGTGCATACGAGGCCCCTTCTATCACCTTGTACGGATCGGTGTCGTCGAAGGAAAAGTCGCCTCGATGCTCGCCTTTTTTCAGTCCACCGGCAATAGCGAAGTTGTCGAAACGCCCGTTCTGTTCGCACTCCTTAAATGCCGATGGTATGGAGACCGTGCGGTTCACCTCAATGCGAGGCGCCCAAAATTGGTCTGAGAGGTGAACCTGTGTGAAGGGTACTTCAGTGATGTGCTGTGACAGTGCCGAAACGCTGCATGCGCTGGCAACGATCAGTGTGATGAAGTGTCGTTTTCCGATTAGTGTCATAGATTGGTAATTTTACTTTTCATGCAAAGTAAATAAAAAAAGCTCAGATGTGCAAGAAAACTATTATAAAGATACAGAAAACATTCTTTTACTACAGAAATATGCAAGATTTTGGATGATTATGTATGTTTCTGCGAATTAATATGTAACTTTGCGCCCAAGGACAATCATCCGGTAAACAATAACAAACATGACGAAACAACACTTTTTCCGAACAGCCACGCTGGCCGTGCTCTTGGCATTCATGATCAGTCAGTCGGCTATGGGGCAAGATGCCTCGCAAAAACAGAAAACTGATTGGCTCTCCAATCTCACCAGTCGCATCACATTCAATGGCTATGCCCAGGCAGGCTGGTCATATCAGGATGCCAACGGAGAACGCACCAACAGCTACAACCTGAAGCGCACACTTCTCTGGGCAAAGGCCCGCATCACCGACCGCTGGTCGTTCCTGTTCATGCACGACTTCAGTAGCGTGGTACAGGAGTTCTACACCGATTACCGTTTTACAAAGAATAAGGAGCTGACCGTTCGTCTGGGCCAGTTCAAGCACTCCTTCACGATGGAGAATCCCATGTCGCCCACGCAACTGGAGCTCATCGACGTCTATTCGCAGGCTGTGCTCTATCTGGCAGGCGAGGGCCCCGATCCGCTCAATGGCGTGAACTATGGCCGTGATATGGGTCTCATGGTCTTTGGCGACCTGTTCAATGACGTACTGCACTACGAACTGGCAGTGATGAGCGGACAAGGCATCAACCGCAAGGACCGCAACAATCAGAAAGACTTCCTGGCCAAGCTTGAGGTCCGTCCGCTGTCGGGCCTTCGCCTTGTGGCCTCTGGCTATCTGGGTACGGGCAATGCTGTAGGCACGGCAGCATGGAATCCCGACATCAAGGAGGGCGACAACTATCGTCGCGACCGTGTGAGCGTGGGTGCCGAGTATAAGTTTGCCAACTATGCGGCAGGCAAGTTCAAAGAGGCCCGTCCCGTCAGTCTGCGTGCCGAGGGGCTCATGGGCAAGGATGGCAGCGTGACCAGTCTGGGCGGCTATCTCACCGCTTGTGTGCCACTGGTTGAGGCCATCGACCTCGTGGCTTCAGGCGACTATTACGACCGTAATAAGGACGTGAAGGGCTGGCGACAGCTCAACCTCACGGCTGGATTGCAGTATTGGTTCTACAAGAAGTGCCGTTTGCAGTTGCAATACACGCGCTGCATCTGCGGTTCCAAAATAGCCGATAATGACTACAACTGGGTTCAGGCTCAGGTGCAAGTAGCATTTTAACCCACCCCCTAACCCCTCCCCAGGGGAGGGGAGCCGTAAGAGACTCCGGGGTGAATTTTATTCATGATAAAAGGTTAGTCCCCCTGTAACTAACCAAGCTCCCCTTCCCTGGGGAGGGGCTGGGGGTGGGTCTTCAATGTTCATAAAAGTTCTTCTTACCGTCATCTTTCTGGCCGTGATGATTGGCGTGGGTCTTTACACCCGTAAGCAGGCCAGTAGCGTAGATGGCTTTGTACTTGGCGGACGTTCCGTAGGGCCGTGGCTCACGGCTTTTGCCTTTGGCACCAGTTATTTCTCGGCAGTGGTCTTCGTGGGCTATGCCGGACAGTTCGGGTGGAAGTATGGCTTGAGTTCTGCCTGGATTGGTGTGGGCAATGCCGTCATCGGCTCGCTGCTGGCGTGGATGCTGCTGGGACGCCGCACGAAGCTGATGACGCAGCACATTGAGAGTCGCACCATGCCCGACTTCTTCGGTACGCGCTTCGACAGTCAGGGACTGCGCGTGGTGGCCTCCGTTATTGCCTTCGTTTTTCTCATTCCTTATACAGCAGGCGTCTATAAGGGCATCTCCACACTTTTCGAGATGGGCTTTGGCATCCCATACGAGTATTGCGTCATCATCATGGCCATTCTGACTGCTGTCTATGTCATTCTGGGTGGCTACCGCGCTACGGCCATGAACGACTTCATCCAAGGCATCATCATGCTCTTCGGCATCACGGCTGTGATAGTGGCCGTACTCAACGCACAGGGCGGACTGACTGTTGCCGTCGAGAAGTTGGCTGCCCTCCCCTCCGATGCCGACCCAGCGGTGAACGGTGGGTTTGCCTCTTGGTTCGGACCAGATCCTTGGGGACTGTTGGGCGTGGTCATCCTGACCTCTCTCGGCACGATGGGACTGCCGCAGATGGTGGGAAAGTTCTACAGCATCACCGACGAGAGTGCCATCCGTCGCGGCACCATCATCTCTACCGTCTTTGCATTTATCGTGGCAGGAGGCTGCTACTTCCTCGGTGGCTTTGGCCGACTCTACGACCCAGTAATAGCTGAGAATGGCAAGATTGCCTTCGACTCCATCGTTCCTGCCATGTTGGTTCAACTGTCGCCGGCACTTATCGCTCTCGTGGTGCTGTTGGTGCTCTCAGCCTCCATGTCAACGCTGGCATCGCTGGTGCTCACATCAAGTTCGACGATGACCCTTGACCTCATCTATCGTGATAAGAAGTCTATGCCAGGCGAGGTGCAGGAAGGCTCTATCGATGACGAAGTGTCGGAGCATGTGGAGCGCCGTAAGGTGGTGGTGATGCGCGTGCTGATTGTGTTCTTCATCGTCATCTCGCTCATGATAGCCCTCAATCCGCCCACGTTCATCGCTCAGCTCATGGGCATCTCCTGGGGCGCACTGGCTGGTGCTTTCTTGGCCCCGTTCATGTTGGGACTCTATTGGCGGGGCGTGACCACGGCTTCGGTCTGGGCCTGCTTCGTGTGGGGTGTAGGTCTCACGGTGGTCAACATGCTCCTGGGCAATCCCATCAACCCCATCAACTGTGGTGCCATTGCCATGCTGGGCGGCTTCCCCGTTGTCTGGCTCGTCAGTCTGCTGACACCCAAAATGGCCCAACAGATGGTCAGCCAGATCTTTGCGTGCTATGAGAAGTGATTTCAGATCCTTCACCAATTAAATGATGTGAGATATCAAGGCTTTGTAAATTTTATTATAAACGTAATTATTATTTTTGCAATAAAATTTACAGAGCCCTTTTTATCTGCTTTTGTAAAACAATCTGCTGACTGAAGTTGACAAGGGCTACCGTGTCTATGACTTTTTCCTGTCAGAGTGGTTGGCCACCGTGTTTTAATAAAAAGACATTAAGGTTCATTAAGCAAATCTGTTAAAAGATTCCTCCGAAAAAACAGCTGCGAAAACCTTCGTTCTGGAGGAAAAACAGCCATTTTGTGCTCCCTGCCATCCAAAAATCGTTGTCTCATTTCAGAACTTTCTGTTCAATATCGCTTATTTTTGCCCATTATCAGCCTCTACTTTGCTCATTTCCCTGTTACGTATCACCTGCTTTTCTCTCTTTTTCTGACTACATAGTGCCATGTTTCATCCTAAATCGTGACACGTTCTTGGCAACTTCACGTCACGATTTAGGTTATTTCGTTTGACGATCTAACCTAAACCGTCTGACCATCTATCCTTAACCTCATCGTGGAATAGCCTAAACCACAGAAACCGCCTGTGTATAAGCCACTTAAATTACCTCTGTTTTGCAACTGTTTGACAGTCAGGATGTTGCAAAATGTCCAATACTCGCAAATTTTCAACCCTCCGAACGTTTCCTGACTTCCGCGCGATTCTCACGCAAGTAACTGTTAAATTCATAAATAAATTTTAACAGAGTGCGGCATAATTCCGCGAAGCGACAATAAGTTTCGCGGAATATTTCACTTTTCAGACTTGAAAGTTGCTTGAATTGAATACTTTTCGTAAATTTGCAGCCAAGAAATAACAGAACGAGAAAGGTTATGCCAGAGATTTGCCATTTCTACGGAATCGTCATCACGATGTATCTGCCCGACCATAATCCACCGCACTTCCACGTGCGCTACAACGAGTACCGAGCCACCATTGACATTCAGACGGGTGAGGTGACTGGACAGATGCCGCGACGCGCATTGCATCTTGTCTTTGACTGGCTCGACCTGCACAAGGATGAGCTGATGGAGAACTGGAAGCGTATGGAAAAGGGCGAGACTATGGCTAAGATTAATCCACTTGATTGAGAAGATATGGAACAGACAAATACTTTGAAATGGGTCACAGCCGCCCGCATCGTGGGCGACTATCTATTGGAGTTGGACTTCAATGATGGCCGCCGTGTTGTCTTCGACTGCCTACCGCTTATCTCGCAGTATAAACTTTTTGCCCCGCTGCGCGACAAGGAAGTGTTCGCTCGATTCGCCCTCGACGGCTGGACGGTCACATGGCTTGACGGCACCGTGGACATTGCCCCCGAACATCTTTACGAGATGGGTGTGGCGGCATAATATATAACTAAAGTTTCCGCCCCTCGTTTTTAGTGGCAATCCTGCTCGTCCAAAGTTCCAAGATGCCTTTGTTTACAGCCATCCTGAAACTTGGTAAATTTATGTTAAGCTCTGTTGTCATTTCCCAATCAGTGTGAGAATGGCCTTTGCATCCTCGTCACCATCTGCAGCTTCTTTGCGCAGCTCGGCGAGGATTTCCTTTCCGCCCTTCTCGTTATTCACGGCACGCTTCAGCCATTTCTTGGCCTGCGCCTTGTCGGCGGCTATACCTTTGCCCTTGAGGTAAGCCTTGCCCAGTGCTAATTCGCCCTCGGCATTCTCCTGTGCAGCTGCCTTCTTGAACCATTCCACGGCCTTCTTACGGTCTTTTTCCACTCCGTCGCCGTCCTTGTAGCAGTCACCTACCTGATACTGTGCCTTGGCATAGCCCTGTTTGGCCGACTTCTCATACCACTGGAAGGCCAGTTTGTCGTTCTCAGCCGTGCCGCGTCCCTTGTCGTAACAGCGGCCCAGTCGGTACTGTGCTTTCTTGTGGCCTTTCTCGGCAGCGGCCTTCAGTTTTGGGAATGCCTCGGTATAGTTCTCGGCATCATAGAGTTTCTTACCTTCTTCGTACAGTTTATCCGCACTCTGTGCACTTGCTGTGAGGCTTATCAGCGCCATCAGCATGAATAGTAGGTGTTTCATGATTGTTTTGTTTTGATGGGTTTTACAAATAAGTTCATTGATTCAGCCACAAAGTTACATAAAAAAGTCGATTTACTGACATCTGTTTAGTAAAATTTGCGATAATAATTCGACCACGAATTCCACTAATGCTACGAATGCAATGCAGCTATTGGCTTCATTCGTTCTATTAGTGAGATTCGTGGTCGTTATGAGAGGTCCGTGATTGTATTTAAAGAGTCAGGTTAATATGCGTGGTCGTTCTTAATCTCCTCCTTGTCCAGTTTCTTGGCATCAATCTTACGCCAGCAATACACGATGTAGGCTAAGACGAAGGGAATGAGGAACGACACGTAGAACATGGTGCGCAGCGTGAACTCACTGCTGCATGAGTTGGCCAACGTGAGCGACGACTGCAGATCGGCTGTCGAGGGATAGTAGGCAGTGTGATTCCATGCTGCGGTGAGCAACAGCGGCAGCACTGTGAGCACGGTGCCGATGCCTGCTGGCCAGATGCCCTTGAGTATTGAAGATTGAACATTGAAGAATGAACATTTTCCGCCAAGGGCTTCGGTGGCAATGCCCCACAGTACGAGCACCACGCCTACGACGAACAGCAGGGCCAGTGGCCACATTTCAATGAAGTTGTGCAGATACTTATAGGGCTCCATGTAGATGAGCCCCTCGTCGTTGTAGGCATAGCCGTCCTTGAGCAACAGGTGAACGAGGAACGCTACGAAAAGCAGTAGGAACGGAACCGCTGCACCAATGAGGCGCACAGAGCCGCGCGAGCGAATGTCGTCATCGTTCACGTTGTTCATCACGTATAGGATGCCCAGTGTGCGTGCCAGGAACATCACAGCCAGACCGAAGACGAGTACCCAAGGGTTGAGCAACGCATCAAGACCGTGAGAGGCATTGGCCCAGCGGCTGATGGCTTGTCCCTGACCCTCCAGAAGGAGGGGTGACGTCAGCGTACTCTTGTCAACGATGAAGTTGGCTCCCTCAAAGAAGGTGGCTACGGCAACTCCCAACAGGAACGGGCCGAGCAAACCGTTGAGCACCAAGAAGAACTGGAACGTGCGTGGACCAAGGAAATTGCCCAGCTTGTTCTGGAACTCATAGCTAACGGCTTGGAGCACGAACGTGAAGAGAATGAGCATCCACAGCCAGTAGGCTCCGCCAAACGAGGTGCTATAGAACAGGGGAAACGAGGCGAAGAATGCTCCACCAAAGGTGACGAGCGTGGTGAATGTGAACTCCCACTTGCGGCCAGTGGAGTTGATGACGAGGCGCTTGCCCTCCTCGGTCCAACCGAGTGAGCGCATGCACGAGTTAGCGCCCTGCACAAAGAGCAGGAACACGAGTATTGCACCGAGTAGTGAAACGATGAAACACCAGTAATGTTGTAAGAAATCGTAGGTCATAGTTTTTTATAGGTCTTATGGGGCTTATAGGTCTTATGCGGAGGGGCCCTTTTTGATTTGCTTTAAGAGAATGGTAATCTCAACTGCCAACATGGTGGTGAAGAGAATGAGGAAGAGAATGAACGTGGTGGCCACGCTCGACGAGTGCAGGTCGCTGATGGCAGCCCAGGTGGGCAGCATGTCTTGAATGGTCCAGGGCTGACGACCGAACTCGGCCACGAGCCAACCGCTCTCGCTGGCGATGTAGGACAGCGGCAGCAGGGCAATGGCCAGCCAATAGTGCCACACGGGCAAAGCATCGGCTCCTACGGTGTCGGCTTGCGTCTCGTGAATCAGACCGAGCGAGGCCAGCAGGCGACGCGTGATGATGGTGACGTAGGGAATGCGGAACGACGTGAGAACCAGTACGGCAAAGAACAAGATGAACAGACAACCGGCTCCCACCATGATGCGGAATGCCCAGAAGTTGACGGGGACGTAGGGAACAACCTCGCTCTTGTCGCGGATGTAGCCGTAGCCGAAGTATGGCATATTCGATTTGAGAATGGAGAGCTGTTCGTTTAGCACATCTTCGCTGGCACCCTCGGCCTTGGCTTTGCGATAGTCAGCCAGGGTCTGAATGGCCACACGTCCGCGTGCCATCTTCTCCTCCACCGATGGCTCGCGTGTGCCGTCGGGTAGGGTATAACCGTTCAGCAGGTCGTTGATGCCAGGCACAAAGCCCTTCGGATCGTTGGTGGCCATGATGCTCAGTGCGTAGGGCATGTCAATCTTCAGCGGAGCCGACTGCTCGTTGGCATAGTCGGGCTGGCGGAAGGGGTTCACCCAGGCCACGGCGGTGAGTCCCTGCTCGGTGCCGCCATTGTAGAGTGCCTCCATCGCTGCAAGCTTCATGGGCTGTACCTTAGCCACCTGCTGACCAGAGATGTGACCGGTGAAGGCTGCACCCAATGAGGCAATCAGTCCCACGATGCTGGCTATCTTGATGCTCTCCACAGCCAGTCGCTTCTCGCGCTTCTTCATGAGATACCAGCTGCTGACGGCCACGACGAACACGGCTCCTACAATCCACGCCGAGATGACGGTGTGGCAGAACTTGCCCACGGCAAATGGTGAGAAGGCTACGGCAAAGAAATCGACCATCTCGTGGCGCATGGTGTCGGGATTGAACTCGCAGCCCACAGGGTACTGCATCCAGGCATTGGCCACCAGAATCCACCAGGCCGAAATGGTAGCCCCCAGACCAGTGAGCCATGTCGAAGCCAAATGGAAACCAGCCGACACCTTCTTCCAGCCGAAGAACATCACGGCTACGAAGGTGCTCTCCATGAAGAAAGCGAGGATGCCCTCGATGGCCAGCGGCGCTCCGAAGATGTCGCCCACGAACCAAGAGTAGTTGCTCCAGTTCGTGCCGAACTCAAACTCAAGAATGATGCCAGTGGCAACGCCCATGGCAAAGTTGACACCGAAGAGCTTCTGCCAGAACTTGGCAGTAGTCTTCCAGAATTCGTCCTTCGTGCGATAGTAGCACGTCTCGGCTATGCCCATAATGACGGCCAGACCGAGGGTGAGCGGCACGAAGAGCCAGTGGTAGATGGCCGTAAGGGCAAACTGTGCGCGTGACCAGTCTATGGTGCCTGCGTCGATGGTTAAGAGAATGTTTTGCATATTGTTTTAGGGTTTTAGTACGAGTTGTGGGGCCTATAGGTCTTATGGGGCTAATGGGTCCTGGTTCTAAGGAGCCTGTCTTTCAATCAGCTCAGAAGCAACAAACTCATCTTCCTCTCCGCTCTCGGCATGCTGGCCAATGTAATTGGGGAAGAAGAAAACTTTGAGTATAGCGAACATGATGAATAGTTTGATGGCAATAATGAACCAAAGCGTTTTTCCCAACGTCATGTTGCGAAATCCATCGTAGTATAAATCGAAGGCTCGATAAAGAAAACTGTCTTTACGCATAGGCATCGTTCAGATGGTTAATGTGGCAAAGATATGACTTTTCCTTCAAACTTCAAAATTTATCAGCAAAAAACTGTTTTGTGCTAATCAGTTCATTTCCATATTCATTTTTTGCAAGCTCCTGCACTCCCACACTCCTTTAACATGAGAAACTTAAATTAACTTATTTCGAGTGTTGGTTTGTACTTTTTTGTCTTAAAAAAAGTTTTTGTGACATTTGATTGTTGTAAAATGTTTTTGTTCTTTCATGATTTTAATATACTTTTGCAGCTTGATAATGAATAATGATTAAGAAATGAAGAAAATATGGTTCATTGCTGCTATTGTGGCAGCACTTTTGTTGGCAGGCCTTGCCATTTGGCTTTTCCTCAGTTTGCAGGAACAAAAGGAGGTCAACCAGGAAATGCAGGAACTGGCTCTGCTCGACAAGCAAGAGATGGAAAATGAATACGAGCGCTTCACGCTGCAGTACAGCGAGATGATGACTCAAATCAACAACGACTCTATTGTGGCCCAGCTCACCCAGGAGCAGTTGCGCACTCAGCAACTGCTGGAGGAGTTGAAGAAGACCAAAGAGACCGATGCACGCGAGATAGCCCGACTGAAGAAGGAACTGGCTACCGTGCGCGATGTGTTGCGCTCCTACATCCGACAGGTCGATTCACTCAATCAGATCAATGAGACACTGCGTAGTGAGAACTCACAGATACGTGACGAGTTGGCTGAGAGCAATCGTGAGAAGGTGAATCTGGCCAGCGAGAAGGCTTCGCTTAGCGAGAAGGTGGCTATTGCGGCACAGCTCGATGCTACCGGCATCGCGATGACCCCGTTAAACAAGCGCAATAAGGCTGCAAAGAAAATGAAGGACTGCAAGCAGATTCAGGTGAGCTTCACCATTGCGAAGAATGTGACAGCCACCAATGGACAGCGTACTGTCTATGTGCGTATTCAGACCCCGAATGGTGACGTGCTCAATGGCGGTACCTTCAATTATGAGGACCGACAGATTGAATACTCAATGAAGAAAACCATAGAGTATTCCGGTGAAGAAACGGCTGTGGCTACCTACTGGGACGTGAACGAGTTCCTTAGCGGTGGTGACTATCGCGTGAGCATCTTCTCCGACGGCAATATGATTGGAACCAAGACATTCAGCTTTAAGTAGAATGCTGCAATGTCGCATCATAGTAGAATAACAATTCGATAGCGAAATGACAAAAAAACGTTTCTTGCTGAAAACACCAGGCCGAAGCAGTGGTACTCGCTCGCTGAACGTAGCCCTATGGGTGGGGCGCGTGATGGGCGTATGCCTGCTGAGTACCGCACTGCCACTTCAGGCACAGCAGCTGCTGAGCCTTGATAGTTGTAGGGCTATGGCGTTGCGCAACAACAAACAGATGGAGGCTGCTCAACTGAAACAGGACGTGGCCAAGAACATCCGGAAGTCGATGCGTACAAAGTATCTGCCACATATCTCGGCGGTGGGTACTTATCAGTTCACCAGTGAGGAAATCTCGCTGCTGAACAACGATCAGAAAGCCACACTCGCGAACTTGGGTACTGGCCTTGTGAACGATATGCAGACTGGTGTGCAACAGATTGGAGCAAAGCTTGTGGCCAGTGGCATACCTGCTGCATTAGTATCTACCGTTGGAACAGCACTGCATAACCAGGTGGAACCCTTGACAAACCAAGTGGCCACAAGACTGGACGGGGTGGGGCAGAATATCGTTGATGCCTTCCATACCGACACACGCCACTTCTGGGCTGGTTCGATTATGGCAGTACAGCCCGTATTTATGGGCGGTAGTATCGTGGCACTCAATAAGATGGCCACACTGGGCGAACGACTGGCTGAGAATAGTACCGAGACCAATCGGCAGAACGTCATCTATACAGTCGATCAGACCTATTGGCAGGTTGTGTCGCTCAAGCATAAGAAAAACCTAGCCGAGAGCTATCTGGCTGTGGTGAAGAAACTTGACGATGACGTGAAGAAAATGATCAGTGAAGGCGTGGCCACACGCAGTGACGGACTGAGTGTGAGCGTGAAGGTGAACGAAGCCGAGATGGCCGTGCAGAAAGTAAACGACGGGCTGGTGCTCTCGAAAATGTTGCTCTGCCAGATGATAGGACTGCCCATGAGCGAAAAAATAACGTTGGCTGATGAGGACAAGGACGACCTTGACGCGTTGACACTCACACCGCAGGTCAATGTTGAACAGGCGCTCGACAACCGTCCTGAGCTGAAGATGCTTGACAACAGCGTGGCCATCGCTAAGCAGTCAACTAATCTGCTTC
>JAEEPT010000251.1 GCA_016284895.1 Prevotella sp.
GTATTGTTAACATCTTCACGAAACATACCAGTTGCGGACTGAGCATCAATGAGAATGCTGATCCTGATGTTCGTGTGGATATGGAGACCATTTTCAACCGTCTGGTTCCTGAGAATCGTCTAGAGTACGAGCATACCTTGGAGGGAGCCGATGATATGCCAGCTCATGCTAAATCTACATTGAGCGGTGTCAGCCTGACTATTCCCATTACTGACGGACGTTTTAATCTCGGCACTTGGCAGGGTATCTACTTCTGCGAGTACCGCAATTTCGGTGGTTCCAGGGAGTTGGTAGTAACGATTATAGGAGAATGAAACATAAGGGAATCATCTGCGGCATACTGGCTGCTGTCTGTTATGGCACCAACCCGTTAGGAGCTTTACCGCTCTATGCGGAGGGTGTGAATACGTCGTCCGTCCTTTTCTTTCGCTTTTCTATAGCTACGGTAATACTGGGCGTTGTCCTTATTGCTAATCGGAAAAGTTTTGCAGTTACAAGGACCGAATTAACGACGATGGCCAGCCTCGGAGCCTTGATGGCTGCATCCAGCCTGACCTATTACCAGAGTTTCCATTACATGGATGCGGGAATTGCCTCTACCATCCTTTTTGTCTATCCTGTGATGGTGGCTGTCATTATGGCCACATTTTTCCGAGAGAAGATTACGGCTACAACCATTACTTCCATCATTCTAGCATTGGTTGGTATCGGTCTACTATACAAGGGCGATGCAGGCATTTCGCTCAGTATGATGGGGGTGTTGTTGGTGATGGTTTCGTCGCTGACCTATGCCGTCTATATTGTAATAGTCAACCAGTCGAGCATCCGTATGTCGACATTGAAACTCACGTTCTATGTGCTGCTGATATGCATGACGTGTCTGCTGGCCTATTCATTTACTTCGCCCGACTTGCATCTGATGTTGCCGCCATCTCCCCGAGCATGGTTCTTTGCGTGTTGGTTGGGTTTGGTGCCAACGGTTCTCTCGCTAGTATTCATGACCATAGCCGTTCATGAGGTAGGAGCCACACCTACGGCTATCATGGGTGCTTTGGAGCCATTGACGGCTGTAGCCATCGGTGTGCTGGTCTTTGGTGAATTGTTTACGTTCAGACTTGCCGTTGGAATCGTGCTTATCCTTTCTGCTGTATTGCTGATTGTGATGGGTAAGAGCTTCCATATCCGTACTATCACACATACAATAACAACACTCGTCAGGAAGACTTGGCGTTGGAAATCATAGGAATTATGGCTAAAAGAGAATATATACAGTCCTTTTAGAAAGGCACCTGAAGATTGATTCTGTTTTATTCTCAGGTGTCTTTAATGGTTTTATAACCAGATGGTTGGTTATAGTAGATTAAAGAAATAGTAAACGGCCGTGTGGTACATGTTTACCACGTTGGCTGTGCCTATCTTCATGTTGTTTCTGTCCCGCATGGTCTGGGCTGATGAAGGAATTGCTGAAAAAACAGTGATAAGAAATAGGACTGTGAAGAATGACGTTCTCATGTTTGGGATCTCCCTATCTGATGAAGTTCATGAATACATGTTTCTCGTCTCGCTTAGGGGCTGTATTGCCGTCGGTATGGATTTTCTCCAGCAACCAAGCCATATTCGTGGCTAGTGTTCGCATGGTCTGCATACCCTCGGTGTCGAGTTTCACCTCACCCTTGCCGGCTCCATAGGCGATGTTCCAGTATTGGGAGGTCACGACGGGCATGTTCATCATCTCGAACATCATGTTCATGGTCTGGAGGGTGGCAGTTGCACCACCACGACGACAAACTGCCAAAGCTGCAGCAGGTTTGTTTTGTACCAAATGGCCCGCAGAGAAGAACAGTCGCTGCATCAGTGAGAGGATGCCACCGTTAGGCTGGCCGTAATAGACGGGAGTGCCTACGATGAGTGCATCAGCCGTCGCCATCTTCTCTGTGATCACGGCACACATATCGTCATCGAACACGCATCCCTTGGCACCATCTTGATGACAACCACCACAATTGATACACATGCGGACGGGCTTGCGGCCAATCTGGACGATCTCTGTCTGCAGTCCGTGTTTCTGCAGCTGCTTCTCAATCTCCTCCAGGCAACAGAATGTGTTGCCGTCTCGTCGAGGGCTTCCATTGACCAGCAGCACCTTGGGTGCCTGATCGTCAGACTGTGACATTCGTACTGGCTCTGCTTCTTTAACTGCCAGTCCTGCCGACTCTGCTTTTGTCAACATAGCCGATACGGGGGCTACTACTGCAGTTGCAGCTGCTGCTACAGCTGACTTCTTGATAAAATCTCTTCTGTTCATAGTCTAGTAATAAAAACATTTAAATCTGACTGCAAAAATAGTCATTATTGATTTATTATCAGTATATTTGCACCAAATATTAATAATGTTTATCAAATAGGCAATGAGACTTAACAATGGCTTTGAAATCCCTCAGATAGGTGTGGGTACGTGGACACTTCGAGGTGAGACTGCGAGACAGAATGTTTGCTTGGCCTTGAAGGCAGGTTTCCGTCATGTCGATACGGCACAGGGGTATGAGAATGAAGCAGAAGTAGGGCAGGGCATTGCTGACAGCGGCGTGCCGCGTCAGGAGATTTTCGTGACGACTAAAGTGAATACCGGCATCATGCGCATGGGGAAGCAGGCTGTCGCTGATTCCATTGATGAAAGCCTTGCAAAGTTGAATACAGACTATATTGACCTACTGCTCATCCACTGGCCTGTGAAGGACTGTGTGAGGCTGACCTGGCAGGTGATGGAGGACTATGTGCGTCAGGGTAAGGCGCGCTCCATCGGTGTGAGTAACTTCAACCGCCACCATCTGGACGATTTGCTTGCATACGCTGAGATTCGCCCAGCCATCAACCAGATAGAGGTGCATCCGCTGATGACACAGGAGGAGAATATCGCCTACAACCACGGGCTTGGTATTCAAGTTGAGGCCTGGGGACCATTCGGGCAGGGTGATATCGATGTCGTTGGCCATCCAGTCCTGCAGTCGTTGGCTAAGAAATATCAGAAGACAGCCTCGCAGATAGTGCTCCGATGGATTGTGCAGCGCGGCCTGATAACCATCCCTCGTGCCAAACCCAATCACTTTGCGGAGAATCTAGAGGTGATGGCCTTCTCGCTTTCGGATGAGGACATGCTGGCTATCAGTGCCCTGAATCAGAATCTTCGTTCGAACGTGCTCAACGATCCGGAGACTTTCCCTTGGTAATATGAACTTAACGATAATAAAGACGATGAGGAAATTATTCATTCTATTGATGACAGTTATGGGGACACTTCAGTTACAGGCTCAGGATCAGAACTTCTGGTTATTCCTTTGTTTCGGACAGTCGAATATGGCAGGTCAAGCTCCCATTGAGCATCAGGACCTGACGGTGAGTGACCGCTATCTGAGTATGGCTACGACGGACGGTGCTGACCGCAAGTTGGGCACTTGGCGCAAGGCCGTGCCGCCCCTCTGTCGTGCCGATGCCCATCTGGGGCCTGTGGATTGGTTTGGACGGACGCTGCTCGATGTGGTGCCTGAGAATGTGCGTATCGGCATCGTGTCGGTGGCTGTTGAGGGCTGTCCCATCACGTTCTTCGACAAGGACAAGAACGCCCCGCTGATTGCCAAGGAGGAGCGTGACTGGATGAACGGCATCCTCAACCAGTATGGTCGTGACCCCTATGAGCGTCTGCTCTCGATGGCGAAGGTGGCAGCCAGGGATGGTGTCATCAAGGGCATCCTGCTGCATCAGGGCGAGACGGATGCCTATAACGACGAGTGGGGCAGGGAAGTGCGCAAGATTTACCGTGACCTGCAGCAGGAACTCAGGTTTGACTCTACTGCCGTGCCTCTGCTGGTGGGCGAGGTGGTCAGGAAGGAATACAACGGTGTATGCGCCCATGCTAATCCTACCATCAACGACATCGCCAACCGCTATCCGAACACGTATGTGGTATCGGCTGAGGGCTGTCTGCCAAGTGATGACAACGTGCACTTCAGCAGTGAGGGCTACAGGATGCTGGGTCGCCATTATGCGCTGTGCTATCTGGAGGCTACCAGTCCTGCGCTGGCAGAGACTTGCAGGGCAAAGCTGGCTGCTGCAGGTCTTGACAAGACCAGTGACGTCGCATCGGAACTGACTGTAGACACCAAGCGGAGCGGGATGAACCTCAGCGTCTCGGCTTCGGAACCTGTGGAGAAGGTGGATGTGGTCAGTTTCTCTGGCAAGACCGTCAAGACCTATACGGCTGTTGGCAAGAAGGCGTTTGACATGCCCCTGCAGGATCTGCCCAAGGAGAAGCTGGTGCTCGTCTTCCATAGTGCCGGCGGAAAGGCTACTACGAACATTGATCTAACAAAATAACCCAAAACCAGACAAAGATGAAAAAGTATTTCCTGGCGATTGTCGCCGCCATGTTGCTGGCTATGCCTGCCATGGCTCAGACAAAGAAGGGCAAGACCCTTGAAGTGAGTTTCAACTATCAGAAACAGACCGGCCCTGGCTCCAACCAGTATGCCGTCTGGATTGAGAACGAGAAGGGTGAGGTGGTGAAGACACTCTTCGTGACCTCCTTTACCACGAAAGGGCGTGTTCGTGGCAACGAGCAGCCGATGCGTGGCTATGTGAAGCGTCCCAACTGTGTGCCTACTTGGGTGAAGACCGTTAAGGCTGAAAGCCTCTCAGACCAGCAGCTGGACGGCGTAACGGGTGCAACGCCTCAGGCTAACGGCAAAC
This sequence comes from Prevotella sp., assembly GCA_016284895.1. Lineage (GTDB taxonomy): Bacteria > Bacteroidota > Bacteroidia > Bacteroidales > Bacteroidaceae > Prevotella. Next base: position 4,744 of record JAEEPT010000251.1, read on the forward strand.
AGACATTCACGTGGGACTTTACTGATCAGCAGGGCAAGAAGGTGAAGGACGGCAAGTACTTCGTGAAGGCGGA
>JAEEPT010000025.1 GCA_016284895.1 Prevotella sp.
AGCATCGTGAGCGACGAGGCTTTCCGGCTCGACGCTTCGCCAGCCATACAGATCATCATACAGGCGCTGCGCCTGCTCATCCATCCCGACGACTTCATCTCAAAGGCATACCTGGCACGCATGTATGCGCATCAGCCCCTGCACGAAGGAACGCTCGACAGCATGCTCCCAGCTGAGTTTGCCGAGCATCGCGACGAACTGCTGCGGCTGCCGCTCTACGAACTCACGGAACGGCTCTGCTCCATCTTCCAACTGCAGCACATGGAGGGGCAGAGCGCCTATCTCTTTGCGTTCTTCGACCAGGTGAGTGCCTACGTCAACGAGCAATCTACCGACATCCCTGCCTTCCTTGCCGAATGGGACGAGACGCTCTGCGAGCTCACCATACAAAGCCCCGAGGTGAACGGCATCCGCCTCATCAGCATTCACAAGTCGAAGGGACTGGAATTCCCTTACGTGTTCATACCCTTCTGCGACTGGTCGATGGAGCATAGCAACATTCTGTGGTGCCAACCCACCGAAGCGCCCTTCAACCGTCTGCCCATCGTACCCATCGACTACTCTCAGAAAGGGCTCTTGGGCACCATCTACGAAGCCGACTACGAAGAGGAGCACCAGCAGAACGTGGTCGATAACCTGAACCTGCTCTATGTGGCTTTCACCCGTGCTTCGAAAGGGCTGATGGTCATCGGAAAGCGAGGCACCAAATCGAGCCGCTCAGCCATCGTGGAGAAGTGTCTGCCAGGTGTAGCCCGTCAGTTGGAAGGATCCATGCTCTCCGGCAAGGACGACAAGCAAGCCCCGCTACTGCTGGAATACGGTTCGCTGGAAGACTGCCTCAACCATACTGAAAAGAAAGACGATGATGATGACGACAAGTCGAAGAACGTGTTCCTGCAAGAGAGCACTCCGCTCCACATAGCGCTTGAGACCTTCAGCCAAAAGACGGAGTTCCGACAGAGCAACGACAGCCGCAGCTTTGCCACCCTGCCCGACGACGACGAGCAGCAACGCACCGAGTACATCCGTCTGGGCAGCGTGCTGCACAACGTGTTTGCCAACATCCGCACCATTGACGATGTGGATCGCGCCCTGCAGCGCATGGAGCTCGACGGCATTCTCTACGACCGCAACATCACGCGCGAGCGACTGGAGAGCATGATTCGCAAGCGTTTCGAGGACAAGCGCGTGGCCGAATGGTACTCCGACCGATGGACGCTCTTCAACGAATGTGCCATTCTCGACGTTGACCCCGAGACGGACATAGCCTACGAGCGACGCCCCGACCGCGTGATGACCGACGGAAAGGATACGGTGGTCGTCGATTTCAAGTTCGGACGTCCTCGCGACGACTATCACGACCAGGTGCGCACCTACATGCAGCTGCTCAGCAAGATGGGGCATGAGCACGTGAGGGGCTACCTGTGGTACGTGTTCTCCAACGAAATAGTAGAGGTTAATGAATAATAATATAATAAGGTATATGAAAAGTTTCTTAGAGTATGTGGCCGACGACCTGTTGCTGAAGCATGGCGACAACCTGTCAGACGTAGCCGTGGTGTTCCCCAACAAGCGAGCCGCGCTCTTCCTGAGTGAACATATAGCACGCAAAGCAGGCAAGCCCGTGTGGAGCCCTGCCTATATCACCATCAGCGACCTGTTCCGCCACCACTCGCAGCGCGTAGTGGCCGACCCCATCAAACTGGTGTGCGAACTGCACAAGAGCTTCACCGCCCAGACGGGCATCGACGAGACACTCGACCACTTCTACGGCTGGGGGCAGTTGCTGCTGGCCGACTTCGACGATATAGACAAGAACATGGCCGATGCCGACAAGGTGTTTGCCAATCTGCGCGACCTGCACGAGCTCGACGACGTGTCCTATCTGAGCGAAGAGCAGAAGAGCATCCTGAAACGATTCTTCAGCAACTTCTCCGACAACCACGACACCGAGCTCAGACAACGCTTCATCCGCCTGTGGTCACGCATGAGCCACATCTATCACGACTTCAACGACCGGCTCTCCAGCCAGCAACTGGCCTACGAAGGAGCACTCTATCGCGAGGTGGCCGAGCAGAACGACATAGCCTTCGCCCATCGCCACTACGTGTTTGTGGGCTTCAATCTGTTGCAGCGCGTAGAGCATCGCCTCTTCACCATGCTCAAGAAGCAGCATCGCGCCTCGTTCTACTGGGACTTCGACCACTACTACATGCCTCACGGTAAGGGAGGCGACAACGAGGCGGGACACTTCATTGCGCAGTATCTGGCCGACTTCCCCAATGAGCTCGACACTTCAGCCAATGAGATATATGGCAATTTCGCCAAGCAGCCACGACACATCGCCTACATCGCCGCACCCACCGAGAATGCGCAGGCACGCTACATCAGCCAGTGGCTCAGAGACAAGCAGAAAGATGACGGCACATATACACGCATCAGCAGCGGACGGCGAACGGCCATCGTGCTCTGCAACGAAGGACTGCTGCAAACCGTCATCCACTGTCTGCCCGACGAAGTGCAGAAGGTGAACGTCACCACGGGCTATCCGCTCATCCAGTCGCCTGCGGCTTCGCTGGTCACGCTCCTCATGAACCTGCAGACGCTGGGCTACTCCACGCAGCGCGAGCGATACCGCCTGAAACAGGTGAATGCCGTGCTGAAACACCCCTACATCGCCTACCTGTCCGACCAGACAGAACCGCTCCACCAGAAGCTGAACAGCGAGAAAATCTACTATCCCGACGCCACAATGCTTTCAGTTGACGAAGGCACCGCCCTGCTCTTCACCCATCCCGACGACCATCAGCAACTCTTGCAATGGCTGTGCGAACTGATGCGCAACATCGCCATAGGAGCCGAAAACGCCACACTCCGCGAACATGCCGCCGACCCGCTGTTCCAGGAGTCGGTATTCCGCATGTACACACTCCTGAACCGACTGAAGGCACTCGTTGACAGCCACGACCTGCAAGTAGATACCATCACCCTGCAACGGCTCATCACGCAGCTCATCACCTCGGCCAGCGTGCCGTTCCACGGCGAGCCCATCGAGGGGCTGCAGGTGATGGGCGTGCTCGAGACGCGCAACCTGGACTTCGACCACCTGCTCATCCTCTCGTGCAACGAAGGCAACATGCCCAAAGGGGTCAACGACACCTCGTTCATCCCCTACAGCATACGAAAGGCATACGGTCTGACCACCATCGACCACAAGGTAGCCATCTACTCCTACTACTTCCACCGGCTGCTGCAAAGGGCTGCCGACGTGACCATACTCTACAACAACGCCACGCAGGAAGGCCACACGGGCGAGATGTCGCGCTTCATGCTGCAGCTGATGGTGGAGAGCCCTCACCACTTCACCTTCCACACGCTGCAGGCAGGACAGAACTACGTACCCTTCCACCCCGTAGCCGTTGAGAAGAGCGAGCGCGTGATGGAAGTGCTCCAGTCACGGTTCAGCCTGAGCAGCAATCCCGACAAGCAGTCGCCCCTGCTCTCCCCCACTGCCATCAACCGCTACATGCGCTGCCCACTACAGTTCTATTACTACTACGTGTGCGACCTCAAGGAGCTCGACGACGTGGAAGACGACTCTATAGACAACCGCATCTTCGGCAACATCTTCCACGAGGCGGCACAGCTCATCTACAAGCGCATCATGGACCGCAACGGAAGGATAGAGCGGCAGTCACTCGACGACCTGCTGAAGAACAGGGTCGATATAGAACGCGCCACCGATGAGGCTTTCAGCAAGGAGTTGTTCAAGTTGCCCGCTGGTGCCGACAAGGAGCACCTGTCGAAGATGATGAACGGCCTGCAGCTCATCAATCGCGAAGTCATCATCCACTACCTGCGCCAGCTCGTCAGCATCGACCGCAAGCATGCGCCCTTCACCATTCTCGGACTGGAGCGGCAGGTGACCGCCCAGCTGCAAACGCCCCACCTCACCACCACCATCGGCGGTTTCATTGACCGGTTGGATCAGCTCGAACAGATTCGCGTGGTTGACTACAAGACGGGTGGCAGCATGCCCGATGCGCTCGACTGCACCGAGGCCATCTTCGAACCGTCAAGCCTCTCCAAGCACAGCGACTATTATCTGCAGACCTTCATTTACAGTTGCATTGTGCGCACCTCAAGCGTGCTCAATCCCCAGCAGTTGCCCGTAGCGCCTGCCCTGCTCTTCATTCAGCATGCAGGAGCCGACGACTACAATCCCATCATGAAGCTGGGCGACGAGCCTGTCAACGACATTGAGTCCGAGCGCCAGCTGTTCGGTCAGTTGCTCATCGAGAAGGTTGACTCCATGTTCAATCCCTCCCTTCCGTTCGAGCCCACGTCCGACCGCCGCCGCTGCACGTTCTGCCCCTACCGCCTGCTGTGCGCTTCGGAGAAATAAGGTGGAGTAAATATCAAAAAAAATTTACACAAGAGAGGGTCGCTTAGGTGCATCCTCTCTTTTTTTTTTTATCTATTCCCTTTCGCCCTGTTATGTGTTTTACACAACATTTGGCAGTTTTTCTATATCCGTTGTTCCCCTATTTAAATATGGACTGTTTGCGAGACTTGGCTATGCCCTTCTGAAATGCGTTGTGAATTGTGATTCTGTGATTGCACATATATATATAGTGCAATCACAAATCACAGAATTAGCTTACAGAACAGCAAGAATCCATCAATCAAGTTTTTTAAAAGAATAACAATGAACAGAGAATATTGTTATCAGTTAGAGAGCAAGGGCGAAGGATGAAACTGTTCCCAGACAGCGGTTGCTACGATAAGTGGTCTGAAGTGATGCGGCATGCCAAGGGCATTGACTATCATGTATCAAAGCGTCTGGAGGCATACCCTCCGAATACCGACCTCTGCGACCTGCTATTAAGTGAATGCTAACTGTCATGAAAAGGAAAGAAATGAGCAGATCTCCTCCGATGCATCGGACAGCCCGTCCGATGCATTTAACTGCTCGTCCGATGCATTTAAGGAATTTTCCAGAATCTTCGGAAAGTCCGGATTTTCCTGACAATCCGGAAACTCCTCACCCCCAGGAAAAATCGGTAAAAATAATCGCATTTATGCTTGTTTTTCTCAGAAAAATTTCGTACCTTTGTATAGTAATCAGGAGGCAGAAAGGCTAAGCGCGCGAACGGCAAGGAAGCCCCTGAAGAGAGTTCTAAATTAACCGTAATAATCAACCAATGCCCCTCTGAAAATTCCTCCCCCTATCGGGGGGACCGAGGGGGGCTAAAACACAAAAATTATGTCAAAAGGAGTTATTATCAGTAAGCGCCAGAACGACAACAAGAACAATCAGAAGTCGTATGGCAAGTGGTACCCACGTGTACTGAACATGAAGACGCTCACACTCGACGACGTGTGCGACCACATCATGGAGCACGGCACCATCTTCACCGCCGACGTGGTGCACGGCGTGACGAAGAAGTTCGTGAACTGCATCCAGGAGCTGCTGCTCGACTCGCACAAAGTGAAGCTCGACGGACTGGGCACCTTCTACCTGAAGGCGAAACTGAAGACGGGCGCCAACGCGGAAGGAACCCCCATCTACGGAGGGACTACAACGGCTGACGAGCTCGACATCCAGAACGTGGTGTTCTCGATGGGCTTCACACCCGAACGTAGCGACCGCTCACTCTATCTGGGACCCGTGCTCTCACGCAACGCCAACCGCGTGTCGGTGAACTCGCTGCTGAAGGAATCGGGACTGCTCCCCGACGATGACGAGGACAGCGGCCAGCAGCATGGCGGCGGCACCAGCGGAAGCGTGGAGGAACAGCCGTAAGAAGTTCCCCTTCGGGGGACTTCTTTTAATTCTAAATTCTAAATTTTAAATTATAAGCAATCGGGGACAAAGCCAGAAAAAGTAGTTCAGTCCTGTAGTCCGATGCGTTACTTTCACCCTGAAATGAAAAGGAAAAACTGACTTTTCTTTTGTATTTCTCTCGTTTTTATCGTACCTTTGCAGCCAAAACAAAAAACAGAGAGCTATGGCAGAAACAGAAAATAGCATTTTGCAGAAACTGGACGGACTGGAAAGCCGATTCGAGGAGGTATCGACCCTGATCACCGACCCTGACGTGATAGGCGACCAGCAGCGATTCGTGAAACTCACGAAGGAATATAAGGATCTGTCGGACATCATGGATGCCCGCAAGCGATACATCAACTGTCTGAACTCCATCAAGGAGGCTAAGGACATACTGGCCAACGAGGACGATCCAGAGATGAAGGAGATGGCACGCGAGGAACTGGCCGAGAACGAGGCCATGCAGCCCAAGCTGGAAGAGGAAATCAAGATTGCCCTCATCCCGAAAGACCCCGAGGATGCCAAGAACGTGCAGATGGAGATTCGCGCCGGCACAGGCGGCGACGAGGCGTGTCTGTTTGCAGGCGACCTGTTCAAGATGTACAAGAACTACTGCGACTCGAAGGGATGGCAGCTCAGCATCACCAGCGTGAGCGAAGGGGCCGTGGGCGGCTATAAGGAGATAGACTTTGCCGTGAGCGGAGCCGACGTGTATGGCACGCTGAAATACGAGTCGGGCGTGCATCGCGTGCAGCGCGTGCCTGCCACCGAGACGCAAGGCCGCATGCACACTTCGGCTGCCACCGTGGCAGTGCTGCCCGAGGCCGACAAGTTCGAGGTGCACATCAACGAGGGCGAGATAAAATGGGACACGTTCAGAAGTAGCGGCGCTGGCGGTCAGAACGTGAACAAGGTGGAATCGGGCGTTCGACTGCGCTACATGTGGAAGAACCCGAACACGGGCGAGACGGAGGAGATTCTGATTGAGTGTACAGAGACGCGCGACCAGCCGAAGAACAAGGAGCGAGCCCTGAGCCGACTCTACACCTTTATATATGACAAGGAGCACCAGAAGTATGTTGACGATATAGCATCGCGACGCAAGACGCTCGTGAGCACGGGCGACCGCTCGGCTAAGATTCGCACCTACAACTTCCCACAAGGCCGAGTGACCGACCACCGCATTGGCTACACTACTCACGACCTGCAAGGATTCCTCGGTGGCGACATCCAGGCCATGATCGATGCACTCACCGTGGCGGAGAATGCAGAGCGAATGAAAGAAAGCGAACTTTGATAAATTGAAAATTGAAAATTGAAGATTGAAAATTTTTAGGGAATTGAAAATCTTAGGAAATTGAAAATTGAAGATTGAAAATTGAAGATTGAAATATGAACAGACAAGAACTGATAGAACAAATCAAGGAGAAACGCTCGTTCCTGTGCGTGGGTCTTGATACCGACCCGAAGAAGATGCCTGAGTGCGTGTTCGACATGCACGACCCCGTGTTCGAATTCAACAAGGCCATCATCGATGCCACTGCCCCCTACTGCGTGGCCTACAAGCCTAATCTGGCTTTCTATGAGGCTTTCGGACTGAAGGGCATGGAGTCGTTTGTGAAGACCTGCAACTACCTGAAAGAGAACTATCCGCATCACCTGATTATTGCCGATGCCAAGCGCGGCGATATTGGCAACACCAGTCAGATGTATGCACGAACCTTCTTCGAGGAGTACGACATCGACGCACTCACCGTAGCGCCCTACATGGGAGAGGACTCCATCACGCCCTTCCTGCAGTATGAGGGCAAGTGGGTCATCGTGCTGGCACTCACCAGCAACAAGGGGTCGCACGACTTCCAGCTGATGGAGGACACGAACGGCGAGCGACTGTTTGAGAAAGTGCTGAAGACTTGTCAGCAATGGGGAACCGACGAGAACATGATGTTCGTAGTGGGAGCCACGCAGGGGCGCATGTTCGAGGACATTCGCCGTGTAGCCCCTCGCCACTTCCTGCTGGTGCCTGGCGTGGGCGCACAGGGCGGTTCGCTGCAGGAGGTGTGCAAGTATGGCATGACTGCTGACTGCGGACTGCTCGTCAACTCCAGTCGCGGCATCATCTTTGCCTCAAGCGACGACAACTTTGCCGAGGTGGCTGGCATCAAAGCACGAGAGCTGCAACAGGAAATGGCGCAGGAACTCATGAAAGTCGGCATTCAGTAATAAGAAGGCATTCAGTAATAGAAAAAACGACATTTAGTAATAAAAAGAAGGCGGCATTCAGTAACGAATGTCGCCTTTCCTATGTATGAAAGCGAAAATCTGATTCAGATTACTCGCCCTTGATAGCTGCCACACCGGGAAGCACCTTACCCTCGATAGCCTCAAGAAGAGCACCACCGCCAGTAGAGATGTAGCTCACCTGATCGGCCAGACCGAACTTGTTGACACAAGCCACTGAGTCGCCACCACCAATGAGTGAGAAAGCACCCTCGGCAGTTGCCTTAGCGATAGCCTCGCCAATAGCGCGGCTACCTGCGGTGAAGTCATCGCACTCAAACACACCGGCAGGACCGTTCCACAGAATGGTCTTTGCGCCCTCGATAGCCTCGGCAAATGCCTTGCGGCTCTCAGGACCGGCATCAACACCCTCGAAGCCTGCGGGTACCTGAGTAGCAGGACAGGTGATGATTTCTGAACCGGGCTTAACGCTCATTGTAGCGAAGTCGAGTCCGTTGGTTGCAGTGCAGTCGGTGCCGAGCACGAGCTGTACGCCATTCTTCTTGGCCAGCTCCTCAACGCCCAGGGCTACATCGAGCTTGTCGAGCTCAACGATTGAGTCACCAATCTCGCCGTTGTGAGCCTTTGCGAAGGTGTAGGTCATGCCACCGCAGAGGATGAGCTTATCGACCTTGCCCAGCAGGTTCTCGATGATGCCAATCTTTGAAGACACCTTCGAACCACCCATGATGGCTACGAACGGACGCTTGATGTTCGACAGCACATTGTCAACAGCGGTCACCTCTTTCTCCATGAGCAGACCCAGCATCTTTGAGTCGGCATCGAAGTAGTCGGCAATCACGGCAGTAGAAGCGTGCTTGCGGTGAGCAGTACCGAAGGCATCCATCACGTAGCAGTCAGCATAGCTGGCCAGTGTCTTTGCGAAGTCCTTCTGGCGGCCCTTCATCTCCTTCTTGGCAGCATCGTAAGCGGGATCAGTCTTCTCAATGCCCACGGGCTTGCCTTCCTCCTCGGGATAGTAGCGCAGGTTCTCGAGCAGCAGAGCCTCGCCCATCTTCAGAGCCTTGGCAGCATCGGCAGCCTTAGCGCAGTCGGGAGCGAATGCAACGGGAACGCCCAGAGCCTTCTCTACAGCCTCACGAATCTGTCCGAGCGACAGTTTGGGGTTCACCTTACCTTTGGGCTTGCCCATGTGGCTCATGATGATGACAGCACCGCCGTCAGCCAGAATCTTCTTCAGCGTGGGCAGGGCACCGCGAATACGGGTGTCATCAGTAATTTTGCCATTCTCATCGAGGGGCACGTTGAAATCTACACGCACAATCGCCTTCTTACCGGCGAAATTAAACTCGTTGATTGTCATAGTCTTTTCTTATTATTAATAAAGATGTAAAAAGTGTCTTGCTTCGAGAACGCAAAAGTACAAAGAATAATCATTATATCAATGACTACGAATTGTAATTTATATTTTTTTTGCGCTCTGTAAGCCTACCTGTCACGTAGGCTTTGCAAACAGAAGCCCTATAAGCCTTAAAGCCTTATAACCCTATGAGCTTCGCTGCGGTGCTACTCAGTCTTGAACAGATCCTTGATGCCTCCGATAGAGCCCATGAGGTTGGTAGCCTCGTAAGGCAGATAGACGGTCTTCGTCTTGTCGCCCGTAGCCAGTTCCTGCAGCATCTGAATGTACTTCTGAGCCAGCAGATAGTTGGCAGGATTCGAGCTCTTGCCCACGGCCTGCGTGATGAGCTCGATGGCCTGTGCCTCGGCCTCGGCTTTGCGAATACGAGCCTGCGCCTCACCCTCAGCCGTCAGGATGGCCTGCTGCTTGGCAGCCTCGGCGCGGTTGATCATGGCGGTCTTCTCACCTTCTGAAGCCAGGATCTCGGCAGCCTTCTCACCCTCTGAGGTCAGAATCTGTGCACGCTTGTTACGTTCGGCCTGCATCTGCTTCTCCATCGCGTTCAGCACAGTAGCGGGAGGTGTGATGTCCTGCAGCTCTACGCGGTTCACCTTCACACCCCACTTGTCGGTGGCATCGTCGAGCACGAGGCGCAGCTTGTTGTTGATGGTATCGCGCGAGGTAAGGGTCTCGTCAAGCTCCATCTCGCCAATGATGTTACGAAGCGTGGTCTGCGTCAGCTTCTCTATGGCATTGGGCAGGTTGCTTATTTCGTAGGCAGCCTTGTAAGGGTCCATGATCTGGAAGTAGAGCAGTGCGTTAATCTCCATCTGGATGTTATCCTTCGTGATTACGTTTTGCGAGGGGAAGTCATAGACCTGCTCACGCAAGTCAATCGTTGAGGAATAAGAGTAGCGCCCGTGATTGAGCACCACAATGCTCTTGGCATTGTCAATGAAGGGGATGATGAAGTTCACGCCAGCAGCCAGTGTGTCGTGATACTTTCCCAGACGTTCAATAATTTTTGTCTCCGATTGAGGAATAATCAGGAGCGCCTTCTTTACCAGCACAACAGCTGCGATGGCAAGAACCAGAAAGAAATAAAATGTAAAATCCATAAGTTTTTTTTGATTTAAATAAAGTGAATATTATTAATGAGTTAATGATTACTCGTTAATGCTGAAGATGAACGAGACTGGCTTGTTCGTCAATCCATCTTCTCAACAGTCACAATAGTGCTTTCGCGACCCACCACCTTCACGCGCGTGCCTTCGGCTATCTCTTCATCATCTGCGGAAACGGCTTTCCATACGTCGCCGTCGATAGCCACATAGCCAGTACCCTTAGCCTGAATGGTGGTCTTCACACGAGCGATGCGCCCCAGGAGGGCATCGGCATTGCTCACCCGGTCGCTGCCCTTCCGCTGCAGATAGCGCAAGGCAAAGGGGCGCACCTGGAAGAGACTGAAGAGGCTCACCACTCCGAACACAGCCAACTGTCCGTAGATGTTGCTGAAGGGGGCTGCAATAGCTGCGCCCATCGCGCCAATGGCGATACACATGATGAAGAAATCGCCCGAAGTGAGTTCAAGAATAAGTCCGAGAACGGCCAGAACAGCCCACAGCTGCCACATATTAGCCAAAAGATAGTCAATCATAATTACTCAATTTTTTTTAAAGTTACACGTTCTGTTCTTATAGTGACAGGATGAAGTCATCCCACTCCTTGGTCGCTCCTTTCTTGCCAAAGATTTTCTGATAGAGCCTGCTTCGCGTGGTAGCTACGCTCTCCTTAGAGTGAGCCGTAAGCAGGGCTATGTCCTTCGGCGGTATTCTTACCTTGATAAGCAAGCACACGTGATAGTCATTGGCCGACAGTCGGTAGAGACTGTACAGTTTCTCCGTAAATCCCGTGTAGATGCCATCGACCAGCATGGCCAGCTGCTGCCAATCGTCCTCGCCAAGGGTCTTACCTTCGTTCAACAGGCGCTGAATCTTCAAGTAGATGTCCGAGCCGAATATATCGCCCTCTGCCCGTTCGCGTTTCTCGCTTTCTATGCGGGCAATCGTGTTTGCATAGTCGAGACGCGCCTTCTTCTCTTCGAGTTCAAGCCTGAGCATAGAGTTTTCCGACCCCAGTTTGGCAATCAGTCGTTCTAGTTCCTCTATTTTCCGCCGGTTGTCTTCCACGTCCTCACTCTTCTGCATCGCCTGCACCTTGTTCAGTCGGTCCTGCATCATGAGCATCTTCCGATGGCTGTTCTGCCAGGTCACCACGAAGAGTGCCACATAGGTAATCGTACCTATTATTAAAAGGAAGAGCTCCCGTTGGGTAAGTATGGTCATCAGTTGATTCATGATGCAAAGATAGATGAAAAGAGCGAACTTCCCAAACATTTCCGTTTGCAATAGTTCGCAATGTGGATAATGGTTTGCAAAAGTTCACAGAAAAAGGCTGAAAAGCGCCCTATACCCCGCCCTCTCGGGAAAGAGAGAGGAGACTTAAGTAGATGTTACTACTCAAGCCTCCCTCCGTAAAAATATCTAACGTGTGAGCATTATGCCAACAGTTTCTTCACCTGCTCATAGACGTTCTGGCCGGTGTAGCCCAGCTTCTCGTCGAGCACCTTGTAAGGAGCTGAGAAGCCGAAGCTCTCAAGACCCCACACGCAACCGTCGGCACCAACCAGTCCTTCAAGCGTGACAGGCAGACCGGCGGTGAGGCCGAACTTCTTCTTGCCAGCAGGCAAAACGCTCTGCTGATACTCCTTCGACTGGCTGCGGAACAGGCCCTCGGAAGGAACGCTCACGATGCGCACCTTCACGCCATCCTCGCGCAACAGCTTGGCACCAGCCTCCAGCGTAGATACCTCAGAGCCACTTGCCAGCAGAATCACGTCGTAGTCGGCATCGCTGCCTGCCACCACGTAAGCGCCCTTGGCAGCCTGAGAGTAGTCGTTGCCCTCGGGCAGCATGTCGATGTTCTGACGAGAGAAGATGAGCGCCGTAGGCGTAGAGGTGTTCTCCATAGCCATGCGCCAGCATACGGTGGTCTCCTCGGCATCAGCCGGACGAACCACGAGCACGCTGTTCTTGCCGTGATGGTTCTTCAGCTTCTCCATCAGACGAATCTGTGCCTCCTGTTCAACAGGCTCATGGGTAGGACCATCCTCGCCCACGCGGAAGGCATCGTGCGTCCAGATGAACTTCACGGGCAGCTCCATCAGGGCAGCCATACGCACGGCAGGCTTCATGTAGTCAGAGAACACGAAGAACGTGCCGCAGGCAGGAATCACGCCTCCGTGCAGCGCCATACCGATGCAGCAGCAAGCCATTGTGAGCTCGGCCACGCCAGCCTGGAAGAAGGCACCGCTGAAGTCGCCGCGCACCAGGTCGTGGGTCTTCTTCAGGAAACCGTTGGTGTTGTCGGAGTTCGAAAGGTCGGCAGAAGCGCAAATCATGTTGGGCACTTGCTCGGCGAGTACACCCAGAACGGCAGCCGAAGCACTGCGGGTGGCTGAGCCAGCTTTCTGCTGCACCTTGCTCCAATCTATCTTCGGAGCCTTTCCGCTGAACCACTCTTCCATCTGCTTGGCCTGCTCGGGGTGACCCTTAGCCCACTCTGCCTTCTCGGCATAGCGCTCTGCCACAATCTTCTTCAGTTCTTCACGACGACGGGCATAGAGCTCCTGCACTTCAGGGAAGATGACGAAGGGATTCTCGGGATCACCGCCCAGGTTCTTCACGGTGTTGACGAAAGCATCGCCACCGAGGGGAGCACCGTGAGTGGCGCAGTTTGACTCGTAGCTGCTGCCATCGGCCTTGCGAGCACCCTTGCCCATCACACAATGTCCGATGATGAGTGAAGGACGTTCCTTCTCTGCCTGTGCCTTGCGGATGGCTTCGCGAATCTGGTCAACATCGTTGCCGTCAATTTTCTGTACGAACCATCCCCACGACTCATACTTCATGGCGGTGTCCTCAGTGGTCACTACCTCTGTACGGGTAGAGAGCTGTATGTCGTTGGCATCATAGAACATAATCAGATTGTCGAGTCCCAAGTTGCCTGCAATGCGTCCTGCACCCTGTGAGATTTCTTCCTGTACGCCACCGTCGGAAATGTAGGCATAGATGGTCTGGTTCATGACGTTGCCCAGACGAGCCTTGAGGAACTTGGCAGCGATGGCAGCACCTACTGCAAAGGTGTGACCCTGTCCGAGAGGACCTGACGTGTTCTCAATGCCGCGTGCCAGCTCGCGCTCAGGATGTCCGGGGGTTACGCTTCCCCACTGGCGCAGCTGCTGCAGGTCTTCGAGTGAGAACTTACCAATCAAACAAAGCTGGCTGTAGAGCATAGGAGCCATGTGACCGGGGTCAAGGAAGAAGCGGTCGCGCCCTTCCCAATCGGGATTCTCAGGATCATAGACAAGGAACTCACTGTAGAGAGTGTTGATAAAGTCAGCACCACCCATAGCACCACCGGGATGACCCGACTTAGCTTTTTCAACCATTGAAGCAGCAAGAATACGAATATTGTCGGCTGCTTTGTACATCACTTTGTTGTCGTTCATAATTTTAGTTATTTTGTAATAAATGTTATTGGCTTACTTTAAGTATGACATAAATCAATTGCAAAGATACGAGAAATAATCCGAACGTGCAAGACATTGCAAATAATAATTGCTTTTTTCAGACTTCATAGAGAGTGTTGTCCTCCACTCCTGCTTCGGCAAATGCTTCGCGACGTTCTCTGCAAGTGCCGCAAAGCCCGCAATGCTTGTCACCGCCCTTGTAGCAACTCCACGTCTCTGAATAATCAATGTTCAGAGCTTTACCCCTGCGAACGATGTCGGCCTTGGTCAGATTTGTATAGGGCGAGAGCAGCGTCACTCCCTCGTATGTGCCCGTGCGAGCAGCTTCTGAGAATGCATCGACAAACTCAGGCCTACAGTCGGGATAGATGGCGTGGTCGCCTCCATGATTGGCCATCATCACATGTTTCAGCCCTCGCGACTCGGCCAGTCCCACGGCAATACTCAGCATGATGCCGTTGCGGAACGGAACGACAGTCGACTTCATATTGTCGTCGTCGTAGTTGCCTTCCGGGATTGCCTCACTACCTTCCAGCAGCGAGCTCTTGAAGTGCTCTGCCATAAAAGAGAGGGGAATCACCATGTGAGCAATGCCCAGCCGCTCACAATGCAGTTTGGCAAATGGAATCTCACGTGCATTATGATTGCTTCCATAGTCAAAGGAAACGGCCAGAGCAATCTGGTCCTGATAATCATACAGCATAGTGACGGAATCGACACCGCCACTCAATATTAAGATTGCGTTCTTCATTTTTTTTATTACTGAACCTCTTTTGTTCTTTATTCATCAATGTTTCTTATCTCACTAACCTCTGCAAGGCCAACATGAAGCAACCAGTAAGTGTACAGGCGCCTCAAGCGTCTTTACGTCTTTTTTCAGAGACACACAGAAGAACAGAACTTTATATATTAATATTATTATTTATTATATCTAATAAGGTACGCGAGCCTTTGTTGTGTTTCGTATCTCCGTTTTTGTCATTCTCAAAAAAATAGCGAAAGACGTTTGAGGCGGTGTCTTAGCACACGTTTAACCTAAACGCAACTGGAGTTTGAGCAAAACACGCAGCGAGTTTAGGTCAAACGCTCTTACTGTCAGCAAAGAGACGAATGCCGCGTAAAGGACATCATCAGAAGGTGTAACCCAATGTGAGCTGTGCCTGGTGACGGGCAAACGTGATAGAAGTTGCCGGCGTTACGTTCTCAATGTAGATATTGTTTTTCGTGTCCTCAAAATATTCACCATCAGCGAATGGGAATAGATCGCCCTTCGTCACCTGATACTGATAAGCAAAGTCAATGGAGAACTTGTTTATCTTGGTGCCCAATCCTGCAGTGATGCGGTGGGTAGGCTTCCAGTTCACGTAGTCGGTGGAAGAGGCATAATAGACACCGGGCGAATAGACTTTCTGATTGCGATAAGCATCGTCGTTACTACGGAAGGGCGAGCTGACGAAGTTGTAACCCACACGTACGGCGAAAGCCGGATCGGGACGCAACTCAGCACCCACCTTCAGCGTGTGCGTGCCACGGAAGCACTGCCCTATCTCATCGTTCATAGCTGCATCGCTGCGACTTTCATTACCAGTATAGCCAGACGAAATGATATAGCGCATGTCTGCAGAGGTGAAGAAAGAGTAATTATAGCAGAGGCCTAATGCCAGAAAATCTTCAATGGTGTGGCCCAAGCTGACACCTACGTTCCAGGGAGTAGTATATCTGAACTTGTAGGACTCTGAAGAATTGCGCTTCTCATCGACATAGGCAGTCAGATAGTTGCTGGTGGTGAGTGAGTACCACGTAGGAGAAGCAAGCGAGAGTCCGAAGCGGAAGGAGGAGTCCTCAATGGGGCGTACAATGACGCCACCCTTCACGTCGAAACCTGTACCCTTGATGCTACGCTCATCGGTCATGCCTGCCACCGCAGGCGAAACACCGTTAGGAAGCGTCTGACCTGCCTCCAAGTTTTCTCTATAGTCAGTGAACGACTCGTAGTGTACTCCGTGAATGCCAAACGTGAAGCCCCAGAACACCCGGTTGTTGGCATTGCCACTGAGGCTAAAGTCGAAGTTGCTCATATATCCCTTTTGACCTTTGTTGAGCGTGAAGTCGGTAGCGGTAAGAGGGTAATAGGACACATTCTTGCTTGCATCCTCAAAGGCCAAAAGATTGTAGTACGTGTTATCAATCTGCGACTCATAATAGTTCACGCCATCTTGATCTTCGTTGTCTTTATTGAAGTAGCCGTTGAAAGCCTTGATAGCTGTCTGCACGTTCTGTCCAGAGCCGATGAAACCATCCTTATCCGTAAAAGTCTTAGTCGGGGCAAAGGCATTTGAGGCTGCAATGATGTGATTGAAGTTGCGGCTCTTGTGATAGTTGAACGCAAAGTTCAGATAAGATGAAGACCCTGTGCGATTGGACCATACGAAGCCTGCTTGGTCGAAGGACATATTAGTGGGCTTGGCACCACTAACACTTTTGGCATCTTGCTGTGAAACGAGTCCCAACGTGAAACGCACATCGCTGTGGCGGAAGAGGCCCACACCAGCCGGATTGGTGCTAATGGTAGAGATGTCGGCACCAAGGGCATCGAGCGCACCGCCCATACCCACATAGCGTGCAGTGCCATTCAAATCGAGCGTAGCGATATTGGCTGCATCGTAGGCATCCTGAGCCATAAGAGGCATAGAGAGCGCTGCTGATATTGTGCAGAGAAGAATCTTTTTCATCATCGTGAGAATTAAAATAGTAAAATTATTATGGTTTTGTTCACACACGCTTTTTGCTCAGTTATCGACGACCTCCCGAACGGCCTCCGCCACCACCTCGTGACCCGCTGAAGCCACCGCCTCCACCGCCGCTACTGCGGGAACTACCGAAACTGGTACCTCCACCGCCATAGCTGCTCCGCGAACTGCTGCTGGAACCGAACGACGAGCTTGAGCTGCTGCGAGCACTTCCATAGCTACTGGTGCGGGTAGATGAAGAACGGGCATTGCCATAGCTGATACCGCTACGCGATGATGAGCCAGAAACAGAACGACCCGAAGTGCTGCGACCTGTGCCATATCGGCTATACACCACATTGCCACGATTGATAGAGTGCCCCTTGGTACCGGCTGCAACCATACCGCGAGAACGGGGTGCTACCCAACCGCTTGAGTAGTAGTGACGAGGATAGTGGTAGCTGTAATAACCGCCGTAATAACCACATCCGTAATAGCCCCATCCATAGGAGTAATGACGGTAATACCAGGGATCACGCCAATACCAGCGGTCGTAATACCAGGGGTCATACCAACTGTCGTACCAAGGATAGTAGTAGGACGAATAGTACCAAGGCGAATGCCAGTTGCTGACTGCCCACTCATCGTTGCGGCCTTGATCGTAGCCTTGCCAATAGGCATCGGTAGGCGTGTAGCCGTCCCAGCGCGACATCTTACGTGTGAGATTGAAGTCGGCAGTAGAATCAGGATAGACACCTGCGCCCCCCGAGAAGTCAATCACGTCGTTCATGGCAGAGTCACCGCAGATGTACTGGTAGGAGCTTCCTCCACGGCGGTTGTACTCGTCAACACTTCGCGAAGAGCCAGAGTTATAAGTATTGCGCGGCAATCCGTAGTCAGACACCTCTTTCTCAATCGCCTTCTTTGAAGAACCGAAGTACATATCGTCCTGTGCCTGCGCGGCTGTAATACAGAGCGACAGCATGGTAAATATGAATAAAGTCCTTTTCATAACAAATATATGTATTAAATATATAACTTCACGATGCAAAAATAAGTCTAAATTTATTGCAAATATACGGAAAAACCCTAAATGATAGTAGGATTTTCCCTATTTTTTATAAATTTGCATTCAAATTTTAACAGACAATGAAATATTTGGAAGTCATTTTTACGATCGATGCACCTGCTCCTCTCATTCAAGACACACACGATGTGCTGTCGGCTATGGCTGGTGAAGCAGGATTCGAAACCTTCGAAGAGTCTGGTTGTGAACTGAGAGGTTACGTGCAGCAGCAGTTGTTCAGTCAGGAAACGTTAGACGAGATACTTGCGAACTTTCCGTTCGAGGGAGTAGTCATCCACTATACCGTGAATGAAGCTGAGGATCGTGACTGGAACGAGCAATGGGAACTCGAAGGATTCTCCCCAATCGTGATTGACCATCGCTGCGTGATTCACGACGGGCGACACTTCGAAACGCTGGAAGGGGGCAAGGATGGCTTAGACACCTTCGACACAGCTATTGAGATTGACACCCACATGGCATTCGGTACGGGAACGCATGAGACGACAAGGATGATGCTTGCTGCCCTGCTCAACCTCGACCCCACCAGCAAGCAAGTGCTTGACTGCGGCTGCGGAACAGGCATCCTGGGCATTGCGGCACTCAAGTGCGGAGCCAGTGCGTGCACTGCCTACGACATAGACGAATGGAGCGTTGACAATGCAATGCACAATGCTGTCATCAATCGTGTTGACGATCGGTTCAAAGTGCTGTTGGGCGATGCGAGCGTACTGAACAGTTTCAATGAAGAATTCGACATTGTAATGGCCAACATCAACCGAAACATTCTCTTAGCCGACATGCCTTCATTCCAAAAAGTGATGAGGCCAGGGGCTACGCTGCTATTGAGCGGATTCTATACCACCGACGTAGAGCTGCTCAAGACGAAGGCTGAACAGTTGGGGCTCAGTTGGCTAAGCACTCACAACGACGGCGATTGGTGCTGTCTGGAATTTTCAAAAGACTGACACAAGCTTTGAAGCGATGAGGAAACAGAAAAAAGGCTGACTTCACAGTCAGCCAAGTTTCCTTTCTAAACTAAACAAATACTATATGAATTTTCTGTGCTTCTGTTGTTTGTAATGATGTCTCTTCTTATTCCCTAAAATAGTAAGAGTTTCTATTGACGTTGCAAAGGTATGAAGTCTGATTGATTCCTGCAATACCTAAAAATTAGGGTTTAGAAAAAGACAAAGCACACCGACTCATATAATTGCATGAAGAAAACGTAGAGTAGCAGTACAGGCGACCACCACGAAATGCCTTGCGACATAGCCTGACAGACATCGACAACTGAAGTGAACACACGCACAGAAATGCCATAGACAAGAGAAACAACCAGTATGCCTAAAGCAATAATGGGTACAAGCGCCCGACTGAACGGTGAAGGAAACAGCGCGCCAGTAGGCGAAAGCAGAATGGCATGAGGAATGCTGGTGAGCAACAGAATCACACCACAATACAATAACAGAACGAGCAGCGTAAGCATGCGGTTCATTCGTTCACGATAAGTTGAAGGACGGGTGAGAAGTCCGCTCTGACGAAACACACCTGTGGACACTGCCAGCAGCAGCAGCCAGCCAAGTACGGGAGAGAGAATCATGTCGGTGAACTGTCCGAAAAACCAGCGGATGCCTTCACTTGACAGCAACGAGCGCACACCATCGACCATCAGGCTGCTGAGGAACCATGAGATGAGAACCAACAGCAGTTCAGCCACGATGAGCGCAGCTATGACGTATGCAATGAGCTTACTCCTCATCAGGTTCAAGATTGTCAACATCAATGATGCGCAGTTCCAACGCACGAACCACCAAGCGTGTGGCATTCACACCGTTGCTACCCTCCGGAAAGAGTTTCTGCACCAGCTCGTTCTGTCGTTTCTCAAGACTCTTCACGCCAAAGGGCATACCGCGTAACTGCGTAATCTGGTCTTTCGTATAGCCGAGAGCCAGATGACGAAGGAATCGCTCATCGTACTCATCAATCTCATAATTGACAAGCGCCTCCTGTTTGGCCAGCTGTGAACTGACACTTCGCTTAAAGCGCTCTACTATCTTGCGGAGGATAGGTTCGTTGAACACCAACTGCTTGCCATCCATCACCGAGCTCACATCATGACGGGTGAGCAGTTCGCCCGTCTTCAGGATGATGCCGTCGGCACCAGCATCCAGCACATCCACCCAAAGCTTTTCGTTCAGAATCTCACCGGTGAAGATGAGCACCTTCACCTGCGGATACTGGTCCTTGGTCTCGCGGCAAAGCTCTACGCCCACGGTCGTCGAACCACCTAACCCAAGGTCGAGCAACACAAGGTCGGGCACCTGTTGTTTGAGCACTCGGCGGTAAGCCACTTCGCTGTCGGCTGTTCCTATGATTTCGGCCTCTGGAATGTCGTTACGGATGATGCCCTCAGTGCCTTTCAGCTCCAGAGGCACATCTTCCACTATAATTACTTTAAAGTTCTGCATATCTTATTGTTGAGTTGAATTCGTTGTTTTATATCTTGGCAAGGTGATGATGACAAACGAGCCATTGGCGGTCTGCTCGGTGCTGATGCCACACGCATGGCGCGACGTGGCTTCGCCGTGTTCACGCACGATTTGCCTGCAAAGCAGATAATTAAGGTTATCGGTTGAAGGCATGAAGCTCGTTGGGGTTACTCCAGGCATGGGTACGCGACAAGTCACATACTCAGGAGCATCGGGCCTTACGTTGTAGCTTATATCAAGCGTCTTCTGATGAGCCTCTCGCCGAAGGAGTTCGAAGAGATAATCGATGAGCACGCGATCGCCCAGAATCTCATGCTCCAGTTTGGTGAGATGCAGTTTGACGGTTTCTACCTGCCGATTGGCCTGCTCGCTCAGTATGCCATAGAGCTCGCGGTAATACCCCACCACTTCTGGAAGTGCAGCAATGTTGCCCGTATCCACCAACTGCCTAATGCGACTTGGATAGTACATCGTCTCGTGCTTCAGTGACGAAAGACAGTTGTCTAACACCTGATTGCTCACGTGCAGCCGGGCTTCTTCTACTTCAACGCGCCGTATGTCATCATTCAGCACTTCCAGTTCTGCCTGCTGTTCTAATATTCTTGCAGCTTTACGGCTCAACAACAGCACCACTTGGAATAGGATGGCTACAAGCAGAATCAGAAGAATGAGCACCAACATGATGATGGCAACGCTGCGATTGGTTTGCGACTGCTGCATTTTCTTGCAATAGTCGTCGAGTGTCTGGTCGGCTGACAACTCCTTGAAAAGAAGTGTATAGATGCGGTTGTTGTAATTGTAAAGCGTCCATTCGTGCAGTGCAAGTGCAGCTACAGCACTCTCATTGCGAGCAACGAGCAAAATGTTGTAGTTCATCTTCACACTGTTGTGTAGCCAGAAAATATCAGGTATGGTGGACGAACCTTGGTCAAAGACTGAAAGTGTGTCAACCGACTTCGGGTGAAGCCTTCGAAAGTACTGATTGAGACAATGAAAACAAGAGTCGGCAAAAATCAACGTCTGTTCAAACGTGCCGTCAATATTCGAATAATAGGCAGAATCTGCATAGTTGCTGGCTTGATGCAACAATTCCTCAGAAGTGGGAACGGCACGGGGTGAAGGTTCAGGGGCTGACAATGAATCTGGAAGAGACTGTGCGGCACCAGTTGTTGCAAACAGCAGCAAGAGAGGCAACAATCGTGCTGAAACAGATGACTGGCGAACCGTGCCTTTAGGCAAACGGAAATAGAAGCGGCTGCCCTCACCTATACGACTCTCAGCGGCAATCTTGCACACATTGAATATCTGACTCGTCTTTCGATACTTCTCAATGATACCCCGGCAGTTCTGCAATCCGAACCCATGACCACCCGCTATCTTATGGTCGAACACGTGAGCCAACTCGTCCTCGGTCATTCCTCGCCCTGTATCAGCAACTGATATCTCAATACTGTCGGCCAGCTCGGTAGCCGAGATAATGACCTTTCCGCCACTCTCCGTAAATTTTCGGGCATTGTCAGCCAACGTATTCAGCATGAAGAGTGTAAGCACACGGTCGGCCTTGACACAGAGCCCGGTAGATTCCACATTCAGCTCGATGCCTCGCAAAGCAAAGCTACGTTTGCCCTTGGCAATGATTGTGAACAGTTGCTCAATCGGGAACGTCTCGATGTGCAGGTTAAACTCTCCTTGTCGCAACTGAATCCAGTGAGTGAGCACAGCATTTACCTCATTAATCTCTGCAGCCAGATCCTTCACATACTCCAGACGCTCCTCATCGCGCTCACTGAGCACAGACTTGGTGTCAGCAGACACTTCAATGGGCTGAATGCGACGCACTTCATGAAGCATTCTGTCGATGAACGGTGTAATGCTGTTGACCAACGACACTTTGGATCGCTGTTCAATATTCCTCCGCTCTGCTTCCTTTAGCTTCATCTGCCCGATGGCCCACTGTTCTTCCAATTGTTCACGCTGCTCGTGCAGCTCGTCGATCGCCGCCTGTCGAGGTCGCCTGCGAAGGTAAACAACATACATCACTCTTAGTACAATCGCCAATAGGAGTATAGCCAGGACAACGGCTGCCAGCAGTTTATTGAGCTGCGCCACCGTAGCATCGAGTTGCCCAGCTCGTGCCTCAAGAGAGCGGTCTTGTCGCGTTTGCTCCTGCAAATCGAGGTAGATGTTTCTGTTGAAGTCGCTCTGCTTCTTGTCATTCATAGCTGAATAGGCCACGCTCAGCTGCTCGTGAATGCTGGCCACCAAGTCGGGAGCCTGATTGATGGCTGAATCGGACAGTGCCTCATTCAGGTAGCGAAGAGCTGTGGGGAAGTCGCCTTGTGTGCGATAGCAAGAGGCAAGCGTGCGGTAGGCACCTGATATTTGATAAGTATCGCCGAAAGCAATGAATTGCCGTAGAGCCTCTTTGGCCAATGACACAGGCAGGTCGTCGTCAACATACTGACTGAACATTTTGAACAAAGCATCGTCCGAGGGATTGATGATCACCAAAGGCCGCCAATCGTCGGCATCGATAAGGTGTTCGGCCATTCCTTCAAGTGAGTTGGCAAGGAAGTAAGGAGAGCCGAATTGATCAGCGATACGATGACACTGTAGCAAGTAGTCGAACTCTTGCTGTCGAATCTCCTGCGAACTGCCTTCGATGATAATGCCACCCGCACCTACATTATAAAGATAGTTGAGCCACTGAGCGGT
Organism: Prevotella sp.; assembly: GCA_016284895.1. Classification (GTDB taxonomy): domain Bacteria; phylum Bacteroidota; class Bacteroidia; order Bacteroidales; family Bacteroidaceae; genus Prevotella. The sequence continues at coordinate 23,067 of JAEEPT010000025.1, forward strand.
ATCGCTCTTCACGTCGGCATTCATCGAAAGAAGCGCGTCAACAGCCAG
>JAEEPT010000252.1 GCA_016284895.1 Prevotella sp.
CGCTCTGGAAGTATTGGTACAAGCCCGTCGATTCGCCGTCGCTTTTCTTGTTGTCGTATGTCAGCGAGGCCGATGCTCCGAGTTCGGTCTTGCCGAGCAAGAACCCCAACTTGGCTTTGATGTTTGTCGAAAAGCCTTCCTCTACAGCCAGTGAATGATAACTGGAAGTATTTATTTGTGCATCAGGACTGGCAAGGTCGAAAGTTCGCTGGCTGTTTTCCGTCGTGTTGCGCTCACGATGATAGGTGACGTTGGCATCAATGCCCATCATCGCGTTCGGATTAAGATTGAAGAAGGAATTGAAATCAATGGGGATTTTCAGTTCGTGCTGATAATCGCTGCCTGTCTGGTCGGTCTCTGTCGCCGTGGTGCCAGGCAGATAGTTCTGTCGGTTTTCCCAGCGGTTTTTCCTTTGGTCTGCGTGGTTGGCTCCGCCGTTGATGCTCCAATAGCTTGGCCGCATCGCTTTGTATGTAGGTTTCCACAGATGGCTGTAGCCCAAGGCTCCCATCTGCTGACGGATAGGAATGTTTCCCCCGTGCGAACTACGACCGTTTATCTTCATCGCATCTATTTTCTGCGGGTCGTCGGCCACGCGCCCGTAAAGCATCAGCGGGTCGGTGTCGCTCAGTCGCATGGCTCGCAGGTGGGCTGCGTAGTTCTTGCTCGTAAGCCCCTTCAGTTCAGCGTCGCCATAGATTTTGTCCATGAATCCTGGCTTGATGGTCACGTCAAGCACGTGCTCCTCCTTGCCGTCAGCTACGCCCGTCTGTTGCTCGAAGTCGCTTTTCTTGTCGTAGGCCTTGATGTCTTTGACTGCCTCCACAGGCAGCAGGTTCGTCAGCATGGCCTCGTTGAACGCCTGCTGTCCGTTCATCATTAGTTTCAGTGGCTCGCCGTTCCACAGCAGTTTGCCGTCGTTGATGCTCACGCCCGGCAACTGCTCTATCAGCTCAATCAGCCGTGCGCCGTCCTGTGTCTTGAAGGCCTCGGGATTGAACACCACGGTGTCGCCTCGCATATAGAATCGGCGGACGCGGCCTTCCACGGTCACCTCGCTCAACAGGTGCTCGTCCATCTTCAGCCGGAAGTCGTCGATGGTCACGGTGTCGCGGTCGTTGTTGCCCATCCGCTCCACTTTCTGGCTGTGATAGCCGAAGTAATTTGCCGTGATGGTCAACTTCGACATTTCCATCTGGCAGGCATGCTGAAACCATCCCAGAGAGTCTGTTTTTACAGTACTACCCCAGTTCGGGATAAGAAAGTGGTATAAAAAGTTGGTAATCTGAGATATTTTTTGTACCTTTATATCTGAATTCCAATCACTTATAAAGTTAAACAAAAGAATAAACTCATGATTACCGAGTACAAAGTTACAGAAATTTTCTGTGCCGTGGATGAATTTTGCAAAGAATTTGATAAGCAGATTGACAAAAAGTCTCTGATGTCCTCCGATGGCAGGGTTCGCCGCTACCGCAAGGCATCGCTCTCAGACAGCGAGATCATGACCATTCTGATCATGTTCCAGTTCGGTTCCTTCCGAAACTTCAAGCACTACTACCTGTTCTTCATCCGTCAGCATCTGAAGTCCGATTTCCCCAATGCAGTGTCTTACAATCGCTTTGTGGAGTTGCAGAGCCGTGTGTTCTTCCAGATGATGTTCTTCCTGAATCTCTCCGCCTTCGGACGCTGTACGGGCATCAGCTTCGTGGACTCCACAATGGTTCCCGTCTGTCACAATCTGCGCCGCTATGCCAACAAGGTTTTCAGGGGGCTGGCCACTGACGGGAAGGGGACGATGGGCTGGTGCCACGGATTCAAGCTGCATCTTGTCTGCAATGACAGGGGAGAGATCATCACCTTCTGCTTCACGGGAGCCAACGTGGACGACAGGGATCCAAAGGTCTGGGCAGTCTTGGCCAAGACCCTCTACGGGAAGCTCTTTGCAGACAGGGGATACATCTCGCCGAAGCTGTTTGAGACGCTCTTTGAGGACGGGATACACCTGGTTACGGGAATCAAGGTGAACATGAAGAACAAGCTCATACCCATGTGGGACAAGGTCATGCTACGTAAGAGGTGCATCATCGAGACTATCAACGACATGCTAAAGAATACGGCACAACTGGTACATTCAAGGCACAGGTCGGTCAATAATTTCATCATGAGCATGATTTCGGCTTTGGCGGCATACTGTTTTTTCGACAATAAGCCACAGGCACTGCAGGGATATTGTATTGAAAACACCAAGCAACTTATGCTGTTTTAGAACTCCTTATCCCGAACTGGCGTAGTACTTTTGCTGACGCCGCCCCAGTCAATGGACGTTTCGGTGAACACTACTTCTACTCCTGATAGTGGCTCACCTGTATCGGCATCTAATACTCGGCCTTTGATAACATCGGCTTGAGCAGTTGTTATGCCCAAAATGAGGGCGAGGATACTATTGATGAATATCTTGTTCATGTTCGAGAATTGTTTATGAAGTAAATAGAATTACTGTCGTAGCGAAAAACTTCACCTTTCAATATGAAAGTCTCTTACGTATGGGTATAGCTCAGGTTTGTACTGACCATGATGGCCAGTAGAATGAGAGTCTTATTCATAAAATTAAAGGAAATTTATCAAATCCTTTTTAGTCTTATTCGATCCACTATCTCATTAGTGTTCATTATGGCAATGATATTAAATGCAATCATCAATGATGTCAGCAATGCGGAAATCAAACGGCTATTCTGCTCAATGAAAAGCAGCGGATAGAAATTGATTCCGAATGTAAACAGTGGAACATCAGCGGGTGCGGACAAAATAAAAGTAAGAAATCCACCGCCAAGGATAACACCCACAGCAAAAGCTGCTACCACGGCCATACGATAATGGTGTATCTGAGCCGCCTGTGATTGACGGATTTCATCAATCATGGCAAGTTTCCGTTCAAGCCGTTGGTTGAACAGTTCGCTGTCGGCCAGCGTCGGCTGGAAACTGTCGAACAGCTCTTCGAAGGTCGAAGCGCGTAGTGAATCCTGTAGTTTTATGTCGTCATTCATCCTTCAAAAGTGTTTTAAGTTTGTCTCTTCCTCGTGAAAGTTGCTTCTTCACGGCATCTTCCGTAGCATCCAGTATTCCGGCTATTTCCCTAATGGCATATCCTTTGAGATAGAAGAGCAATATAGCGGTTCGTTCCTTGGACGGCAGTTCTTCCAAAACTATATAGAGTGACTGGTATCGGAAATTGCGGTCGGCAGCAAAGCTAGCATCTTCCTGCTTTTCAAGAACATTCAAAGGTTGCATGTTGTGTCGGCAACGGGCTGAGTCAATGAAAAGATGGTAGGCGATACGATAAAGCCATGTCGTGCCCTCATACTTAGAGAAAGATAGATAAGCCTTCACTAGCGCATCCTGCGCTATGTCATCTGCCTCATCCCTGTTACCGCAGCAGAGGGCGAGCAGAAATCGTCTGAGCGGTTCCTGTTCAGTTTTGACAATAGCTATGAATTGTTCGCGGGTCATGTCTAATTCTTGGCTTCGGCCTCCATCTCCTGCTTCAACACCCTTCTCCCCACATAATAATTGATAAGAAAAGCAAGACCGACACCTAACGACGGTACTGCGGCAAAGGACAGCCCAATAAACATATTTCTATCGAAGTGTCCATCAAATATATTATACACGAGCAAAGCTATATAGATACATACCCCGAAAAACGTGAAGATGCATCCACATAGCAATTTGTTCAGTAGCCGCTCTTTGATACTTCGCCGTGGTGGGTTCATCTTATTGAAGAACTCTCCCAAATTCACGTCAGTGTTCTTCTCTATAGCAGCCAGTGCTATTTCGGCGCGTTTGTTGGTAGCGTTGGTCTTCGCACGTGCCACAAGTGCCACGATAATGATTGGCAGCACAACAAAAATCCCTAACAGGGCAATCGTTTCAAATCCAGACATAGTCTTTTTACTTTTATTCGTTATACATTGTTTTGTTATTCTCTTTTGAGCTCGCTCATATATATAACGAATGAGTAGGCCCAAAAGTGACACAGAGAAGATTTTTTTCTTTTCATCGCCAGACTGGTCTTAGGCAAGGAACTTACAATAAAATAAGGTGTAAAAATCAACTAACCTGTAAATGGCATCATATCCATTATTTGCCGGCAAAGATACAAATAATTAATTGAGAAAAAATGATTGTCAAGCATATTTTTGCCCCAAAACACAGAAATCAAATTGTTTTTGGAGCAAAATAGAGTTAAAAGTAAAGTATAGGGGTGACATATCAATGAAGTCTAAATCATGACATGAAATAGCCAAGACCGTAAGATGATCTATCCTAAATCATAAAGTGATCTATCCTAAATCATAAAGTGATCTATCCTAAATCGTAACGTAATCTTTCCTAAATCGTAACGTAATCTTTCCTAAAAGGCAACGTGATCTATCCTAAAAGGCAAGATGAACTGACCTAAACAGCAACGTGACTGATTCTGAAACAGAAAACACTCCTATTACAACTATATAAAAGAAGTTTTCAAAACATCTGTTTCATCTGTTTCCATCTGCAACCATCACTGTATCAAGTACTTACACGCGAAACAGATGGTGTAGGATGTGTTTCCATCTGTTTTTATACAACTGTCTGTTCCTCAGCA
>JAEEPT010000026.1 GCA_016284895.1 Prevotella sp.
TTTATTCGTTGCCTTCGCGCGACATTAAATCCGACTCACTGGAGTATATGGTAAATGCGCATAAGGCTGATGCAATGATCTGCATTTCCAATTGCGATAAAGTGACTCCCGGCATGCTGATGGCTGCTATGCGACTGAACATTCCCGCTGTGTTCTGTAGTGGAGGACCAATGGAGGCTGGGCGCTGGCGCGGAGAGAATGCCGACCTGATCACAGCTATGGTAAAAGGTGCCGACACTTCTGTCTCAGATGAAGAAATCAAAGAGATTGAACAATGTGCTTGTCCTGGTTGTGGAAGCTGTTCAGGCATGTTTACTGCAAACTCCATGAATTCGCTTACTGAGGCTATCGGACTTTCGCTACCTGGCAATGGCACCATACTTGCCACGCATACCAATCGCGTAGAACTTTTCCGGGCAGCAGCTCGTCAGATCGTGAAAAACGCTTTTGCCTACTACGAAGAGGGCGACGAGTCGGTGCTGCCTCGCAGTATCGCAACTCGTGAGGCATTCCTCAACGCAATGACGCTCGATATTGCTATGGGTGGCTCTACCAATACGGTTCTCCATCTACTGGCTGTAGCACAGGAGGCTGGCGTAAACTTCACCATGAAGGATATTGACGAATTGTCACGAAAAGTGCCTTGCCTTTGCAAGCTTGCACCCAATACGCAAAAATACAGCGTTCAGGAATGCGGACGTGCCGGAGGCATACTGGGCATACTGAATGAGCTCAATAAGGCTGGCTTGATTGAAGGCTCAGCTAAACGTGCCGATGGCTTGACACTCGGTGAGGCTATGAAGAAATACAGTATTGTCGATGGGGCTGTTGATCCCGAGGCAAACCGTATCTACCAGAGTGCTCCCGGCAATCGCTTCTCAACGAAAATGGGCAGCCAATCGGTAGAGTGGGGGACACTTGACAACGATCGAGTCAATGGTTGCATACGCGATGTAGAGCACGCTTATACCAAGGATGGCGGATTAGCCGTACTTTTCGGTAATATTGCAAAGGACGGATGCGTGGTGAAAACTGCTGGCGTAGATGAATCGTTGTGGCACTTCGAAGGTCCTGCTGTAGTATTTGACTCGCAGGAGGATGCTTGCGACGGCATTCTCGGCGGTAAGGTGAAGAGTGGCGACTGCGTAGTGATTACTCACGAAGGACCGAAAGGAGGACCGGGAATGCAGGAAATGCTCTATCCCACATCTTATATAAAGAGTATGCATCTGGGTAAAGAATGTGCGCTTATCACAGACGGACGCTTCTCAGGAGGTACTAGCGGACTATCCATCGGTCATATTTCGCCAGAGGCAGCCAACGGAGGCAATATAGGTAAAATCAAGGATGGCGACATCATTGTGATTGACATTCCGTCGCGTTCGATAAACGTGAAACTCTCAGACGAGGAGCTGGAAGCACGTCCGCAACAACCACTCAAGCGTAATCGCGTTGTGTCGAAAGCACTCAGGGCTTATGCTCAAAGTGTAAGTTCAGCCGACAAAGGGGGAGTGCGCATCATTGACTAAGGTCATGTTTTTTCTCGTTCCAAGTTACATTCCGTAAGAAAAGTGAACCGTAAATGACAATATGTGAATAATTTAATGTATCTTTGCAGTAATTTTTCAATACAAGGATAATGGATAGAGCTAAAAAAGATTCAAGAAAAGAAATCATCACAGGAAGGGAAGCACTCATGCGTGCGCTGAAGGCTGAAGGGGTTAAGACCATATTCGGCTATCCTGGTGGAAGCATCATGCCTGTGTACGATTCACTTTACGAATATACAAGAGGAGAAAAGAAAGCGTTTAATCATGTGCTGGTAAGACATGAACAGGGAGCCGTACATGCTGCTCAGGGCCTGGCTCGTGTCAGCGGAGAAGTAGGCGTAGCTATCGTGACCAGTGGCCCAGGCGCTACAAACACATTGACAGGCGTAGCCGATGCCATGCTCGACTCAACACCGATTGTGGTGATAGCCGGACAGGTGGGAATAGGTGCGCTCGGAACCGACGCTTTTCAGGAAGTGGACCTTGTAGGTGTGGCTCAACCCATCTCTAAATGGAGCTACCAAATACGTCATGCGCAGGATGTGGCATGGGCTGTAAGTCGAGCTTTCTATATAGCCCGTACTGGAAGACCGGGACCTGTAGTGCTCGATTTTCCCAAAAACGCACAAGAACATACATGCGAATGGGATGGCCCGAAGCATGTTGACTTCGTGAGAAGCTATGTACCTTATCCTATTCCTTCAGATGATGCTATCAAACAGGCAGCACAGCTCATTAACGAAGCTCAGCGTCCGCTGGCTTTGGTAGGGCAGGGGGTTGAACTCGGAAATGCCCATACTGAACTGCTTGAGCTGATAGAAAAAGCCGATATCCCTGTAGGAAGAACCTTACTCGGACTCTCGGCTTTGCCAAGTCGTCACCCCCTGAATATGGGAATGCTTGGCATGCACGGTCAATATTCGCTCAACATGAAGACGCAGGAAGCCGATGTCATTATTGCCATAGGAATGCGTTTCAGTGATCGAGTAACAGGTCTGCCTAGTAATTATGCTCCTCAAGCTAAGATAATTCATATCGATATTGATAAAGCAGAGATTAATAAATGTATCAAGGCTGACATTCCTGTGATTGGCAACTGCAAAACAATTTTACCTGCTATCACCCGATTGTTAAACAAGAACGATCATACTGCTTGGAAAAATTCATTCGCTTCTTATTTTGAACAAGAACTGAAACTGGTGATCGAACCTTCAATTCATCCCGACAAAGGTCCTCTGCTCATGGGCGAGGTGGTGAATGCTGTAGCAGAAGCTACCAAGGGTGATGCAATCCTTGTGACAGACGTAGGTCAGAATCAGATGTTGTCGGCACGATACTTCCATTTCAATCAAAAGCGTTCAATCGTGACAAGTGGAGGCTTGGGAACGATGGGCTTTGGATTGCCTGCTGCCATTGGTGCCACTTTCGGAGCACCAGAACGCACGGTCTGCATGTTCTGTGGTGATGGTGGCTTCCAGATGAACATTCAGGAATTGGGAACTATCATGGAGCAACAAGCTCCTGTCAAGATAATTCTGCTGAATAATAATTACTTAGGTAATGTACGTCAATGGCAAGATATGTTCTGGGGAGGACGAAAATCGTTTACTCCCATGCTGAATCCTCAATACGAGCTTATAGCAAAGGCCTACGGCATTCCATACGAACTGGTGATCGACCGTAAAGATTTATCAGCGAAGGTAGCTAAGATGCTGACTACAGACGGCCCATTCATCTTAGAGTGTGCTATCAAGGAAGATGCTGATGTGATGCCGATGACGGCACCAGGTAAGAGTGTGAATGAGATGATGCTCACGTTTGATTATCAAAATGAATAGGGGAGACTCTTTTATTTCTTACTTTTGAAAGAAAGATTATGGAACAAGAGAAAAAATTCTATACTTTTTTAGTCTATTCGGAAAACATTGCTGGTATTCTGAATCAAATCACAGCTGTGTTCACACGCAGACAGGTAAACATTGAAAGTCTTAATGTCTCAGCTTCAAGTATTGAAGGTGTGCATAAATATACAATTACAGCTTGGTGCTATGATGACCAAGTCATTAAGATAACACGCCAAATAGAAAAGAAAATAGATGTTATAAAGGCTAACTATTTTACTGACGATCAGCTGTTTATACGCGAAACAGGACTCTACAAGCTTTCAACTGATATTGTGATGCAGAATCCTGAAATCTCGCGTACAATACGTCATTTTGACGCAAAGATAAGCGAAGTGAATCCTACATATATCATTGCTGTAAAAAGCGGAAAAACTGACGACATCATGAGCCTTTATAATGCACTAAACGCATTTGGCTGTGTATTACAATATACAAGATCAGGAAGAATTGCCGTTACCAGAAGCACTCAAGAGCAGGTAAGCGAATTTCTTGCTCAAAGAGAACTCTCTCGTACTGTAAGTGACTGATAATAATAAAATTTAGGACAACTAATAACACATCATATAAAACCTGATTAACATGGATATAAAAACTATTGGTCTAGCAAGTGACCATGCAGGCTATGCACTTAAGCAATTCGTAAAGAAATACCTTGATGAGAAAGGATGGCCCTATAAGGACTACGGAACCTATAGTGAGGAGTCTTGCGATTACAGCGATTTTGGCCACGCATTAGCACGTGGCATAGAAAATGGCGAAGTTTTTCCAGGAATTGCAATATGCGGTTCAGGTGAAGGCATTAATATGACGCTCAACAAACATCGGCAAATTCGTGCAGGACTATGTTGGATTCCTGAGATTGCGCATCTGATACGCCAGCATAACAATGCTAACGTTCTTGTGATGCCAGGCCGTTTTATTGATGAAGAGACAGCTCGTAAAATCATGGACGAATATTTCTCAACCGAATTTGAAGGCGGAAGACATCAGAAGAGGATTGATAAGATTCCATGCGAATAATATTCATGAAGTGATTTCTATTTGTTTAAAAAGCCTTTCCAAACACTATCTATAAGAGATTTAATTGTATTTGATTAGAATCACAATTATGATAAATAGATAATTGCTTGAGATTGACTTTTTCAAATAATTAAATGCAAAACATCTATTTTTCAAAAGAAATGAAACAAGCAACCATTTGTGTGCAAGGAGGATGGAAACCTAAAAATGGTGAGCCTCGAGTACTACCCATTTATCAAAGCACTACTTTCAAATATGATAATACTGAAGAAATGGCAGATCTTTTTGACTTGAAAAAAGAAGGCTATTTCTATACTAGATTGCAAAATCCCACTAATGATGCCGTAGCTAGTAAGATTGCTGAACTTGAAGGCGGTGTTGGCGCAGTTTTGACTTCAAGCGGTCAATCGGCTAATTTCTTTGCAGTCTTTAATATCTGTGAAGCAGGCGACCATATTGTAGCATCTAACGAAATATATGGTGGTACCTATAATCTTTTTGGTGTCACGCTCAAAAAATTGGGTATCGACTGTACTTTTGTCAATCCAGAAGCTACTGAGGAAGAAATTGGCAATGCTTTTAAGCCAAATACCAAATTGCTCTTTGGAGAAACCATTTCGAATCCTGGATGCAAAGTCCTTGATATTGAGAAATTTGCGAGAATTGCTCATCATCACGGGGTGCCTTTGATTGTGGACAATACATTCCCTACCCCTGTTAATTGTCGCCCCTTTGAATGGGGAGCTGATATCGTAACTCACTCTACCACTAAATATATGGATGGTCATGCCACGCAAGTTGGTGGTTGTGTGGTCGATAGTGGAAATTTTGAATGGGATAAATATGCCGACAAATATCCTGGACTGTGTACGCCCGATGAATCTTATCACGGTCTGACTTATACAACAGCATTCGGTAAGCTGGGTTATACTACGAAACTCATTGCACAATTGATGCGTGATTTAGGCAATATTCCATCACCACAGAATTCTTTCCTACTCAATCTCGGACTTGAGACACTTCATCTGCGAATGGCTCGTCATTGTGAAAACGCTCAACGTATGGCAGAATTTCTGAATTCAGACAGCAGAGTTGCTTGGGTGAATTACAGTGGATTACCTTCAGATACATGCTACAGTTTAGCTCAGAAATACCTTCCTAATGGATCTTGCGGAGTTATTGCATTCGGACTTAAAGGTGATAGACAAACTGCAATTCGATTTATGGACTCACTGAAGTTAATTTCCATAGTCACACATGTTGCCGATGCTCGTACTTGCGTATTGCATCCAGCAAGTCACACGCATAGACAGCTTTCTGACGAACAACTGCGACAGGCAGGAGTAGCTCCCGATCTTATTCGTCTTTCGGTGGGTATAGAGGACATCGACGACTTGATTGACGATGTAAGACAGGCCTTGGAAAAGATTTGACAGTCCCCCTACCCTATATGACAGAACGACTATTTTTTACTACTGAAGAGCGGCGACAAGCCATCGGTCTCTTGAATACAATAAAAGAGATGATGTCTAATGTTATAAGCAAGGAAGATGAGACTCAACTTCATCTTCATCTTTCTAGGTCTATAGAAGAAGGCATAATTCAACGTGATGAATTTGGTCTGAATCCTATTCTCCTGTCCCTTCAGACTGCACGCCTACTGGTTGATGAAATTGGTCTGAGGCGAGATGCTGTTATTGCGGTCATGTTACGTCCAGTAGTAGAGAATGATTATCTTACATTTGATGAAGTTGAACAAGACTTTGGTTCTACTGTAAGTCGGATTCTGCATGGCTTGAAACGTATTCAGGAACTCTATCTCAAAAGTCAAGTTGTCGAGACTGACCACTTGAATTTTGTACGCTCTCAAGGGGAGAATTTCAGAAATTTGCTACTGTCGTTTGCAGAAGATATGAGAGTGATTCTTATCATGATTGCTGACAGAGTAAATTTGATGCGTCAAATACGTGACACTACAAATGATGAAGGAAGACTGCTGATAAGTCAGGAAGCTGCCTATCTTTATGCCCCCTTAGCCCATAAGCTGGGTCTTTACAAGCTGAAGAGCGAACTAGAAGACCTGTCGCTAAAATACATGGAGCATGATGCTTACTATCATATCAAAGAGAAACTGAACGCGACAAAACAGGCTCGTGATATTTATATCGAGAATTTCATAAGGCCGATTGAACAGAAATTAAAAGCTGCCGGACTTTCTTTTCACATGAAAGGACGTACTAAGTCCATACATAGTATCTGGCAGAAAATGCAGAAGCAGAAATGCGACTTCGAGGGCGTTTATGACTTGTTTGCTATTCGTATTATCATTGATTGTCCAGTAGAGAAAGAAAAGCAATGCTGTTGGCAGACTTTTGCCATCATCACTGATATGTACACTTCTAATCCAAAGCGTATGCGCGACTGGCTCACAATGCCAAAATCCAATGGCTATGAGAGTTTGCATATTACTGTATTGGGGCCAGAAAGCAAATGGGTTGAAGTTCAAATTAGGACAGAACGTATGGATGAAGTTGCTGAGCGTGGCATAGCAGCTCATTGGCGTTATAAAGGAGTTAAAGCTGAAGGTGGTCTTGACGAATGGCTATCGGGTATCAGGCAAATGCTGGAAAATGCTGATGATGGACTCCTCTGTATGGATCAGTTTCAGATGGACCTGAAGGATGAGGAAGTATATGTCTTTACACCAAAGGGTGATTTAATGCGTTTTCCTCAAGGTGCAACAGTTCTTGACATGGCCTATTACATACATTCTAAAGTAGGTAGTGCATGTACTGGTGCTCGTATCAACAACAAAGTAGTTACATTCAGACAGGTATTACAGTCGGGTGATCAAGTAGAAATACTCACTTCTTCGAATCAGAAGCCCAAGCAAGAATGGCTTAACATTGTGAAAACTTCAAGAGCTAAAGCGAAGATCCGTTTGGCATTGAAGGAAACACAGCAGAAAGAAGCCATGATGGTGAAGGAGATGCTGGAGCGGAAATTCAAGAACAGAAAGATTGAGCAGGACGAATCGCTCATGATGCGCACGATGAAGAAGCTCGGCTACAAAGAGGCAAGCGAGTTCTATCGTGATATTGCCAACGAAACGTTGGACATTTCAGATATTATAGAAAAGTATCTTGAGCTGCAGCAGAGTGAGAAAACTGTCACGGGTGACAATCCGGCTCGTTCAGCTGACGAATTCGTGTTTGAAGAACATATAGCATCAAAGACACAGCAAAATGAGGATGTACTTGTCATTGACAAAAACCTCAAGGGCATTGATTTTCAATTAGCTCATTGCTGCAATCCTATTTATGGAGACGATGTGTTTGGCTTCGTAACTGCTGGTGGCGGTATAAAGATTCATCGTTGTGATTGTCCGAATGCGCCAGAAATGCGACGTCGTTTCGGCTATCGAATAGTTAAAGCCAAATGGAGTGGCAAAGGTTCATCGCAATATAATATCACGTTGCGTGTAATAGGCATTGATGATCTGGGAATAGTGAACAATCTGACAAGCATCATCTCTAAAGAGGAAAAGCTCGTATTACGAAGCATAAACATTGATTCGAATGATGGTCTTTTCCGTGGGAATCTCGTCATCATGATAAATGACAACACAAGATTGGAATCGCTCATAAAGAAACTCAGAACAGTGAAAGGAGTCAAACAAGTAGAGCGTATATAAGGACTTTCATTAAGTTAATACAAAAACAATAAGACAACTATGACTAATAAGATTGTTACTTTTGGAGAGTTGTTACTCAGGTTTTCAAAACCTGAACACATGCGTCTGACTCAGGCCGACTTCTTCACCAGCAAATATGGAGGAAGTGAGGCAAACGTTGCTGTATCATTGGCTTCACTGGGTGATAATGTCGAGTATGTAACTCGACTGCCTGACAATGCTATCGGCTATGCAGCAACGCAAAACCTTATGCAACTTGGAGTTGACACACGTCATGTACTCTATGGGGGCACTCGTATTGGTACTTACTATTTAGAGCCAGCAGCAGGCATGCGTGCATCGAAAGTTATCTATGATCGTAATGGTTCGGCCTATTCGGAATTAAAGCCAGGAATGATACCTTGGCGTACCATTCTCAAAGATGCATCCGTACTACATGTCTCGGGTATTACTGCTGCCATCTCACAAAATGCTGCTGATGCAACATTTGAAGCACTTGACATCGCTGATGAGATGGGGGTTAAAGTATCATTTGACATTAACTACCGGAAAAATCTCTGGAAGTACGGAGCCGATCCCCGTGCCACTCTTAAACGTATGCTGAATCGTTGTGATATGATGTTTGGCGATGCTATCGAATTTGAATGGATTTTCCAACGCAAACAGCCTCCTTTTACCGCAATAGATACGCATTTTGAGATGCAAATGGATGAATATGGTGCATGGTTCGAAGATATACACCGTGAGTTTCCTCGCTGTCAGCATTGGCTTATGGGCATGCGAAATATGGTTGCGTCAAGTCATCACACATTGACAGCATTGCTGTGGACTAATGGTCACTTGCTACAAGCTCCAATTATAGATATTCCGGATGTCGTCGATCCTGTAGGTGTTGGTGATGCTTTTATGGCAGGACTACTCCACTCTCTTCCTGCTTTTGCTGATAACAAGCAACTTGTACTTAATTATTCATTAGCTGCAGCCGCTCTAAAGAATACGATTCCAGGTGACTATAATCTCACAAACGACGAAGAGATTATGGACGTCGTCAATCAGAAGTACACTGAAGACTCACTTTATAAGATAACTGTATAAACTTTTTCCTTAAAGAATAATATGAACAAAAAGAAACTTTTAATTCTGGCTCTCAGCCTTATAAGTCTTACGACTAACAGTCAAAACAAATGGTTCCAAGATGTAAAGCTAAGCGGCTATGGTATGATTCAGTATCAGGGACAGGATAAGAAGGATGCAGAGACAAACACCTTTGGACTACGTTTGGCACGCGTTGCATTAGACGGGCGTTCACATGACCATTTTTATTGGAAGGTGCAAATGCAAATTAATGGTAACACACATGAAAAGATGGCTATTCGTCTCGTCGATTTATTCGGAGAATGGCAGAAGTTCGATTTCTTCAAAGTGAAAGCAGGTCAGTTTAAGCGTCCTTTCACTTTTGAAAATCCCATGCATCCTATCACTCAAGGATTTATGAGCTATTCACAGAACGTTAGCAAACTGGCAGGTTTTTCCGACCGAACAGGTGAACAGCCTTCTAACGGACGTGACATTGGTATTCAGATTCAAGGTGATTTCCTAAAAGTAAACGGACGAAACATTTTACACTATCAAGTGGGTGTATTCAATGGCGAGGGAATCAATACGAAAGACAATGACAATCGCAAAGATATTATAGGTGGTATTTGGGTAGCTCCTATTGAAGGGCTTCGTATAGGAGCGTTTGGATGGACTGGCTCGAGAGCTGGCATTGGTGAAAAGAATCGCTATGCCATTTCTGCTGAATATGCAAAAAATGATTGGACTTTTCGCTCGGAATATATTCATAGTCAGGGCTATGGAGAAGATAAGACAAAAGGTGATAAGGCAGACGGTATCTATGCACTTTGTATTGCTCCTATCCTCAAAAACAAATTTCACGTAAAGGCTCGCTACGATCTTTATCGAGACCAAAAAAGTTGGGGTACCAGTAAAACTTTCTACGAAATCGGAGCTGATTATTTGTTTACCAAGAATCTACAGTTAAATCTGGAATACGCTCGTGTGAACGAAAGAACCACGAAAGGTGAATATAACTATAATCTTGTAGATGTGGAATTAGACATCCGTTTCTAAAAATGCAAAGTAGAGTTCTCCTCATCTACACAGGTGGAACTATTGGCATGAATAGGAATCCACTGACTAAGGCGCTTGAACCATTCGACTTTGAGCACCTTATCAGTAACGTTCCTGAACTGAAACAGTTCGATACTCATATTTCTACATACCAATTTTCTCCACCAATTGATTCCAGTGACATGTCGCCTGCTCTTTGGATAGAACTCGCTCATGTTATTACCGATCGCTACAATGATTTCGACGGATTTGTCGTGCTTCACGGTACTGATACAATGTCTTTTACTGCCTCAGCACTCAGTTATATGCTTGAAAATCTGTCGAAACCTGTCATATTTACTGGATCGCAACTCCCTATTGGACAATTGCGCACAGATGGTAAGGAAAATCTTATTACGAGTATTGAAATTGCGGCTGCTCATCATCAAGACGAAACGGCAGTAGTCCCTGAAGTAGGAATCTATTTCAACGGACATCTGATGCGTGGCAATCGCACTACGAAACAGAGTGCAGATGGATTTAATGCCTTTGAATCATTCAACTATCCTCATTTGGCGGATGCGGGCGTACAGATTAGCTATCATGCAGAATTCATCCATAAGCCCAATCTTAAAAAGTCAATGATTCCTCAGTTTAAATTAGACAATAACGTTATCATCTTTTCGCTCTTTCCCGGTATTCGTGAGGATCTCATCCGCCATATCATAGCTACTCCGAATTTGCGTTCCATTGTAATGCGAACTTTTGGTAGCGGCAATGCTCCACAAAATCCATGGCTCATTAGTGCTTTGCGTGAAGGATGCCGACGCGGAAAAGTGATTATCAATATTAGTCAGTGCCTTCAAGGATGTGTTGAGATGGGACGCTATGATACAGGATTTCAATTGCAAGAAGCTGGTGTTATCAGTGGATATGATGGTACTGTTGAAGCGGCTGTTACGAAACTGATGTATCTTCAGGCAAAATATGACGATCCCGACCAAGTGCGCAAATTCATGAAACAGAGCATATGTGGTGAAATCACAATATGAGAATAATATTTTTATTTACTAAACAATTTACAAATTATGAAAAGTTTAAAAGGAACAAAAACAGAGCGAAATCTGCAAGAGGCTTTTGCTGGTGAATCGCAAGCACGCAACAAGTACACTTACTTTGCTTCTAAAGCCAAGAAAGATGGTTACGTACAGATAAGCAAGATCTTTGAGGAAACGGCAGCCAACGAGAAAGAACATGCTGAACTCTGGTACAAGTATCTTAATGGAGGGAAAGTGAGCGACACCATGACAAATCTTGAAGATGCCGCTAATGGTGAAAACTTCGAGTGGACCGACATGTATAAGCGTATGGCTGAGGAAGCTCGTGAAGAAGGCTTCGATGAAATTGCTGATAAATTCGAAGGCGTTGCTGCCATTGAGAAAGAACATGAGGAGCGTTATCGTAAGTTACTCGATAATATTAAAAAAGAACGTGTATTCTCCAAAGACAATGATGTCATCTGGCAGTGTTCAAACTGCGGACATATTGTGATTGGTAAGAGTGCTCCAGAAGAGTGCCCGGTCTGCAACCACGCACAAGCATATTTCCAGGTAAAGGCAACGAACTACTAAGTGATAGCTCTCGATATCAGCGAATCGTTACCAGTGTTGCGCCATATCCATATTCTTGAAAGGATGCATCCTGATATGTATAGGTCTTGAAGCGGTAGCGCAAATCGTTGATAAGAGCTTGACGCAAGACACCTTCACCTTTTCCATGAATGAAGACAATCTTTGTACCTTTCTTCTTTGCATGTTGCTGAAGTGTTTTGCGAAAAACGTCAAGTTGGTAGTTCAAAATATCACTTGCACTCATTCCAGAGGTGGTCTCAAGTATCTCGTTGGCATGAAGATCGACGATGAGGGGACCACCTTCTTTACGCGCAGGTGATACTAAAGGACGAGATGTTGGTTCCGTTGGCTTGTAGAACATGTTATCTTTCAGTTGCTGAGCATTAACAAAGAGAGGCTTCGTTGGTTTATCATCCTCAATGAGAGTATAGATGATTGCTGGTTGTTCAAAGAAGTCATTCTCCTGAAATGTGTGCAACTTATAAAACTTCACAGCATCCAATCGCAACTGAACGTCAATGGCTGGTTTATATAAGAAATTCTTCTCACGTTTATAAGGTAGAATTTGTATGGCCAACCGCTCCAGTTTATTTAAGATTTCTCTGCCAAACTCTTCTATATACAGTTTAGTATTTGGCTCAACTTCAGCAGTGGCACGCAGGTGCCAACTATTATTTTCTGAAGAGAGATAAATAAATCGCATGTAGTAGTTGGAATCATTGATGAAGTAAGCCTCAAATCGAGTATTCGTTAGTTCTTTCACATCTATGGGAACGAATGCTAGATAGGCAGATAATAGTTCCCCACCCTTTCGCTCTTCTGGCATTACATGGAATGTGATGGGGCGATTTGCAGGCTCTTGTTCTTCTCTCTCTGGTTTTTGTTTTTGCTGCTTTACTTCCACCACATGTTGTGTGTCGTAATTTTCCTCCCCTATTACAACAACTTCATTAGCACGCATGGGTACTTGAAAACCATCCTCGTCTTCTACAAGAACTATATCTTTATTTTGGAAGCCAGCAATTCGACCACCCCCAATCTCACTTAGAAATCTCACTTTATCTCCTATCTTCATAAATACGTCAAATTATTTCTGATATATATTAATTATCTTCTAGTGACACCAATTGTTTAAAGTTTTATGGAATCAGAAGTGAACTGTCACCATAGCTTAAGAAACGGAAATCATGACTTAATGCGAAGTCATATATTCTGTGCCAATCACCATGCACGAAAGCACTTACCAGCAATAATAATGTAGATTGCGGCTGATGGAAATTAGTGACAAGCATTTTCACTATTTTATATTCATATCCAGGTGCAATGATGATTTGCGTACTTGTATGTAAGGTGCGGAGATTGTTACTGTCAAGCCAGTCCATGATGGCCTTTATGCTTTGCGATGGAGTAATCTTCCTCTGTTCCGCATCCTCTTCGTATGGTTCCCATTGATTAACATGAAGTTCGCTCTCGTTCAAATTGGGATTCTTTATAAGTTTGCACCCCATATAATAGAGACTTTCCAGTGTTCGTACGCTAGTCGTTCCTACTGCTATTGCGCAACAATCATGCTTCATGAGTTTTTCTAATGTATCATACCTTACAGCGATATATTCACTATGCATCTCATGATTCTTTATGAGTTCGCTCTTTACAGGTTTGAAAGTACCAGCACCGACATGAAGCGTCAACTCTTCTCTGTCGATGCCATGTTTGTCAAGTGCTTCTAATACTTTTGGCGTAAAGTGAAGTCCTGCTGTTGGAGCAGCTACGCTACCCTTGATTTTTGAATAGACCGTCTGGTAAGTTGTTTTATCACTTTCTTGACTCTCTCGATTCAGATATGGGGGAATAGGTAACTCTCCCATTGCGTCAATGATTTCGGCAAATGATACTTGTGGATTATTCCAGCTGAATTCAATACAGTGGCTTGTCCCATGTTCACCTTTTCGCGTAGCAGTTACAGTAACTTTCCTGTCTTTTATGGTGACGTCATGCCGCAAAGTTCCAACCTTCCATTTTTTTAGATTTCCAACCAAGCAGTACCACGAACAATGTTCATTTGTTTGAAACATCAATTCGTAATCACTGGGCTCACATGGCTCCAGAAGAAATACCTCGATAAGTGCTCCTGTATCTTTGCGAAAATGCATTCGCGCCTGAATGACCTTTGTATTATTGAATACCATCAGTGCGCCTTTAGGCAAATATCCGGGAAGATTGCAGAAAACATCTTCGGTGATATTGCCCTTATTGTATATAAGCAGTTTAGATTGATCTCGGTGTGTTAAAGGGAATTTTGCTATGCGCTCATCAGGCAGCGCGTAGTTATAATCACTGATGTGAATCAGTTTTGTATCCATGATAAATCTTTTTTTGTAAATTATTACTTATACATATAGAAAGAAGCAGGCACTCAGTATTGCATAAGCTATTGTAAGAACAAGCACACTGACTACAACATCAATATCATACAACATGTAGCCTGTAGAAGTGTATTGTTCTGAAACGTAATTTCGACTGGAAATCCATCTGTCAGTTATTTTCTTGTACAGAAACCAAATGGAAACTCCAACTGTAAGTCCCCATAGAAGTCCGACAAGAATATCGCCAGGATAGTGAACGCCCAGATATAATCTGGTCCAGCAGTTTATGAAAGACCATCCAAACAAGAAACATGTCAGCAAACGGCTTCGCACTAATAGTGAAAAGAATACAGCTATACTAAATGTATTGCAAGCATGAGCGGAAAAAAAACCATACTTTCCTCCTCTATACCCATTGACAACGTCAACAAGCATACCTATTTCTGGGTCATGCGTTGGTCGCCAACGTGCCACCATTGGCTTAACTACCATATCGTCAATACCACCTGCAAATAGTACACATAGACCTGCACAGAGTACAATAATAGTTATCTTCTGAACTGTATCGTTGTTTTTAACGACCATGTAGAATAATGATATGTAGAGTGGAATCCACGTGGCTGCGGTAGTCAGTGTTTTGGCCAGCCCGTCCAAAAAGAGTGAATCACTCCCATTGACAGCTAAGAGAAGCTGCTTGTCAAATTCTATTATTGCGTTCAAGTCCATTTTTTAGATATTTTCTATTTGCTTTGTTTCAAGCCAACCTTGCTTACCATCTGCTACGCGAATCTCTTTCCATTCACGCATGGAATTGTCGATTATAGTGACCTTGGTGCCCTCGTGTAGAATGAACAAGTCGGTGCCGTTTTCAGCTGGAGTACTCTTCACAGGAACGGCCGATTCAATAATGATTGCTCCTTTATTATCGATATGTGCCTGTTTTTGCTGCCATGCAAATAGATTGCTTATAATGAATAATATGAGCGCAAAAAATGCACCGAAGAATCCAATCTTCCGCACCCAAACTGCACCAGCAAAAAGATAGAGAAGAACGAGCATGATAGCAAGTGAAAGCATCGTTAGCGCAATAACAGCCCAACCATCCACACTTGTCATATTGACGAGTGAATGATACCAAGTTACGAAGAACATCTCCGATTCTGGTACTATTTTATCAATTGTTTTGGAACGAGCCATCTGAAGATTGAAACGGATATCATTGTCTCCAGGAGCAAGCTCCAATGCACGTTCATAGTTCAAAATTGCATGCGTTATATCGTCTAATCTATAATAGGCATTGCCTAAGTTATAATACAACTCAGGACTTACTCCGTTCGATAGTAATGAATCATAAAGAACGACGGCTTGTTGATAGTTCCCTTGCACATAGGCGCTGTCTGCATTTTCTTTCAATATTTCCACCTTCTCACGGTTTTGCGTTGTGTTTACTTCATCGGCATGAGCTGAAAGGGAATAAGACATCATCATCGTTATGCCAATCAGCGACAACAAGATTACGTTGGAGGTTCCTGTTGCTTTTGTCTTTTTCTTTTTTATCATGCCTTCAATCTGTTCTATTGCTGACATTGCTTTTGTATATACCTTATTCATATTGCCTTCAGGATCACCTGGAGCATAACGCTGATACTCGCATTCGTCAAGTGCTTCCAAGAAGAGCCCAATGGTGTTCTCGTCAACGCAGTGTTCAGCAAGACGCTCGCGGATATTTTCGCGTGACAACTGTGTGACAGGCATACTCAACTTGTCGCCAACATATCCCCATAATGCGCGAAGCACTTCATCGAAGAACTCTCCTGATTTTCCCGCTTTCATCAAATTCTTTGCTTGCTTCAAACGTTTTGTTGCAACTTTGTTTGCCTTATTAGCACGTGTGCCAACAATATCTGCATTTGCAATAGCTCTCTGCCGGAAAATAACAAAGAGTGAGATGAACCCACCTAAGAGCAGGGCAATCACAATCCAGTATAAACTGCTTCCGAAGAAATATTCACCAGCAGGATGTAGATTGACAGAGCCAAGTTTTATGTGTCTGATGTCTTTAGCTAACAATCGAATATCCTCTTGTCCGCTGAAGTCCTGCATAGTGTTGTTGTTGGAGCCTTCTCCCTTTTCAACATGGATATGGAAGCCTTCAGTCTTAGCTGTCTTATATTGTCTTGATGATGTGTCGTAGTAAACGAACTCAATGGGAGGAATGTCAAAGTCACCTTGATGGCGAGGCACAGCAAGGAAGTCATATACCATACTTCCTTCAAGTCCGTTGGTGGTCAGCTTTGTCTTGTCTGTCTGCTTAGCGTCATATCTGTCAAAATCGTTTGGAAAGTTTATGACAGGTTCTTTGATTAACTTCAAGTTACCTACCCCACTTACCACTACTCGCAGATTAATAGGGTCATTGGCTTTAACTTCAGTCTTATCACATGTGGCAGAAATAGAAAATTTGCCCACACCTCCTGAGAAATCAGCAGGTCTGGAAGGTAATGGATCAACTTCAATGTCAATACCAGGTGCCTTGATGGCTTTCTTTACTTCAACATAGCCAGAACCACCATTAAAGAATGCTTCGAATGGATCTACATTTCGGTTGCGTTGTATAACAATACCATTGAATGTGATACTGGGAATCTGAAGTTTACCAGTAATCTGCGGGAACACCACATACTGACTCCATGTTACAGTACGATAAGATCTTCCGTTCAGTTGTTCGATAGAGAAACTTTTCTGCTGAGGAAGAGGAACTTCCTGGGTGTGGAATCCATTCAAGTCGGGCATTTTTCCTTCCAGCTGTGTGAGATCAACCAGCGTGTATACCTTATAGGTAATCAAGATTGGCTCTTGTTCTACAACACGTTTCTTATTAGCGCTCACACGTATAAAGAGTTCGTTACCAGAGATAGCTGTGCCTGCATCGCGCATTTGCGGTTCTTCAGCTTGTCTTCCTCCTGCGCTACCTCTTCCGCTCTGTGCTTGTCCACTTACAGTTATTTTAAGCGTGTTCGATGAAATTTGGTTCCCCTCAGCTGTTATGGTGGCTGCAGGAATGGTAAATGTTCCGTTTTTGGTGGCACTGAGAATATATGTGAACGTTATCGATGACGACTGGCTCGTCTTACCGTTAATAATTTGGAAACTTGACTGCGATGACTGACTTGGTCCCATCAGCACTTCAAATGCATCTGGTATCTGTCCTATACGGAAGTTGCTCACGTCATGCGTATTAACCGTATAAGAAAGCCGGAACTGCTGTCCCACTGCTACTTGCTGTGGCGCATTTGCCTTCAAAGTTTGTGCAACGGCTTGCGTGAATGGTAGCTGTATGACCATCATTAATAGGCACAGCGTCAGCCATTTCACGTTATTAATTGTGAACGTTCTTACTATGTTCGTCATTTCATTTTTGTTTTTATTACCAGTTCTTTTCCACCTGACGTCTCTCACCCTGCTTTTGGGCTTCTCTCATGCGTTTCTGAGTTTGTTTCTCTTGTTGCATGGCAGCATTGAGCAACTGTTCAGCATTTTCCTTACTCATTTGTGGTTTCTGCTGTTCTTGTTGCTGTTCTTGTTGCTGATTCTTATCCTGTTGGTTCTGCTTCTGCTGATCTTGTTTTTGCTGATCCTGATTCTGGTCTTGTTTGTTCTGTTGATCCTGCTGATTCTGTTCATCTTGTTTTTTCTTCTCTTGCTGACAAAGTACCAGATTGTAACGTGTCTCATCGTCGTTAGGATTCAGTCGCAAAGCCTGTTTATAGGCTTCAATAGCTTCACCATACATCTTGTTTTGTTGGCATATTACACCCATGTTATGGTAAGACTGCGATTTGCGAAGTGGATTCGTTTCTAGTTGCGCTGCTTTCTCAAACTTTACTACGGCAGCAGAGTCTTTTCTTTGCGCAAAGAGTGCATTTCCCAGATTGTAATGTGCCTGCGGATTCTTATCGTTCTTCTCTATTGCTTTTGAATAGTTCACTTCTGCGTGCTCATAGTCGCGCTGATTGTAAAGCTTGTTGCCGTTACGGATATATTTCCGATCTGTCTGCGCCAAGGATGGCATTGCAATGAGCAGTAATAGAACAGTAGCGACCTTAGATTTATTGCCAAACAGTGAAATCTTTTTCAGAAGTGGGTTCTGGCTCTCCAGTATGAACACTTCTATTATCAGTAACAACAGTGCCAAAATACCGACTGCCTGGAATTGTTCGTCAAAATCACTATAAATAGTGCTTTCTGTTTCTTGGTGTTCCAGTTTGTCCAACTCTTCATCTAAAAGACGTTGAGCGTTTGAGTTGTTCTCTACGTGTATATATGCTCCTCCTCCGGCTTGAGCAACTTCACGACACATGTTCTCATTCAGCATCGACATAACCACGTTTCCGCTGTTGTCGTGCATAAAGTCGCCTGTTCCAGGAATAGGTATAGGCGAGCCTTTTGTAGAGCCAACTCCGAGTACATAGACGCGCATACCTCTTTCCTTTGCTTGTTTAGCTGCTTCTATGGCTTGACCCTCGTGGTCTTCACCATCGGTAATGACAATGATAGCTTTGCCAATGTTTTCTTGTTGAGTGAAACTGTGTGTGGCCATTTCTATAGCAGCAGCAATGTTAGTTCCTTGATTTTGCATCATCGATGGATCTATGTTGCCTAAGAACATTTTTGCCGATACATAGTCACTTGTGATTGGCAACTGTACGAAAGCATCGCCAGCAAAAACGATGAGGCCTATTTTGTCGTTGGAGAAATTATCAACCAAGTTCTCAACCATCATCTTTGTGCGTTCCAGTCTACTGGGTACCACATCCTGAGCCCTCATAGAATTACTGATGTCCATTGCGATAATGGTCTCAATACCAGTGCGCTTCTCGTGGTTAATGCTTCTTCCGAACTGAGGACGAGCCAACATGACAAAAAGCATCGTCAATGCAGCTTCCAACAGCCAGAACTTCAACGCAGGACGCACGCGAGAAACATCAGGCATTAGTTCCTTCAGCAACTGAGGATCACCAAATTTGCGCAGACGTTTCTTCTGACTGCGATACGTTATGAAGCGTATCACTGCCAGTATCACTACCAGTACTAAGCCATATAGGTATATTGGAGATTCAAATCTAAACACGGTTCTGTCTTCTATTTGATTGTTGTTATATATTAGGGTATTCTTCTGAATACAATGACTCTCATCAGAATTTCAAGTAACAGAGCAATGATAGCAGCAACGGCAAATGGTTGATATGCCTCATATCTGCGGCTGAACTGCTTCACATTGAACTTTGTCTTCTCCAGCTTGTCTATTTCCTGATAGATTTGGTTCAATTCTTTATTGTTCTGTGCTCGATAGTATTCGCCGTCGGTAGCTGAGGCAATGCCTTTCAACGTTTGCTCATCTATCTCTACGGGCAGGTTCACGTATTGTGGAAGTCCGGTTACGCTGGGAGGAAATGGAGCAGTTCCCTTCGTTCCCACTCCAATCGTGTAGACGCGTATTCCCATGCTTTTAGCCACTTCTGCTGCCGTCATTGGTGAGATGTCACCTCGGTTGTTTGAACCGTCGGTCAGCAAGATGACTACCTTGCTTTTAGCCTTCGAGTCTTTCAGGCGACTCACAGCATTGGCCAGTCCCATACCGATAGCCGTTCCGTCTTCGATAAGACCTCTTGCCGCAATGTCTGTGCGCACATTGTGCAGCAGTGAAAGCAGCGATGAATGGTCAGTCGTCATGGGGCACTGTGTGAAGGCCTCGCCTGCAAAGATAGAAAGTCCAATGTTGTCATTCGGGCGACCTGAAATGAATTCCGATGCCACATATTTGGCGGCTTCAATTCGGTTAGGCTTCAAGTCCTCAGCTAACATCGATGTTGATACGTCCATAGCCAGCATGATGTCAATTCCTTCAACTGATTGGTTCTTCCATGAATTCTGTGTCTGAGGACGGGCCAATGCAAGCACCAACGCAGTGAAAGCAGCTATCCTCAAAATGGGCAGAATGGGCATCAATACGACGCGCCAGCTCCGTGGAGCATAGCGAAAGGCAAACGTATCTGCCATTCGCATGGTTGGTTCGCTTTTCTTCCTATACATAGCGTACCATATTATATATGGTATCACGAGTAGGAGTAAAAACAGGTATTCTTTATTGGCAAATTCCATGTGCTAAGCTAATAACTGATACAGATTATTGATAATATAGCAAAGCAGACACACGCTGACAATGGCAATTGTAATTACCACCCACTTCAGCACCTTACGTGTCTTCTTTGAACGTTGCTCCGCCTCGGTAAGCTCTGGCTGAACGATTTCAACAGCCTGCTGATTCTCTTGTTTCGTCTCATTGATAAATTCGATGGCACTCATCAGGTTGGCATCGTTTTCATTAATCAACGTTGAGTATTTAGCAAACTTAACCAGGTCGGCAGTCTGGAACAGATGGCGCAATTCATCGAGCGACTTGGCATCAGCCGAATTCAGCAGATGTTCAATAATTTCAGAACTCGTCATCTCCATTGCTGAGAATCCGTATCGTTCTTCAATATATTTTCTCAGTGTCTCAGTCAGACGGGTGTAATACTGCTTCATGCTTTCCTGGTTATCGTCTGTAAGACGATGCTCCACACGCAGTGACTCTATTTCCTGCATAGCTCGCTGATGAGGCAATATGCGTTTCACAAAGCTAATGGACTTAATGATAGGCTTATTGTCGCGTAAGCGTAAGTATAGATAGTAGCCTACCGCCATCAATAGCAGCAGCACTATACTCAGCCAGAACGAGAGAGACCATTCACTCCAAAGGAAAGGATTGGTCTGAACACCTTTCGGCCCAAAGAATTGCTCGGGGTGAAGCGTGTCCACCTCAATTGTGATCACTTTTAATGCAAGACTCTTACTTTCGTATTTCTTTCCATCTACATCGACAACGAAAGGAGGCAGATAATACAGCGTGTCATCAAAGGATGTAAGTGTGTAGGTCACTGACCGCTCCACATATCCATTCTCCTTTCCTTTCACGCCCTCTTCTTTGCTGCCCAGCACCTCTACGCCAGGTGTCAGTATCTGTGAAGGCTGAAATACTGGGAACACTGCCGTTGATCCTTCTTTCATGGTGGCGGTCACTGTTACCTGTGCCTGTTGTCCTACTAGGATTTCAATTGGACTCACAGTGGCTTCGACTGAAACACCTTGGGCCATTGCGCAATGGCTTATCAAGAGATGAAGAATTGAAATAATGAAAATCTTTTGTTTCATCAATCCTGTTATTCTACTGGTTCTAAATTAGTTATGAACTAAAGAATCACTCATAGCTTTAATATTAACCTCGTTGCTTGAACAAGCCGAGTAGTGACTTGACAAAGTCTTCGTCAGTGGCTATGCTGACGCTATCAACATTGCTTTTTGCGAAAGTCTCGGTGAGCTGTGACTGACGGTTGATCCAGTATCGATGATATGCCTCACGCAGCTTTTTGCTGCTGGTGTCAACATATTGTTCGTATCCAGTCTCTGCATCCACCACTTTCATGAGGCCAATATCAGGCAACTCCTTGGCTCGTTTGTCATAAACCTGTATAGCCACCACATCGTGTTTGCGATTGGCGATGGTCAGTTGCTGCAGAAAGTCTTTTCTGTCGTAGAAATCACTCAATAGGAATGCGGTACACCGACGCTTCGAGACACCAGTTAAGAACTCCACAGCTTGTGCGATGTCTGTATGTTTCGAGTCTGCATGGAAGTCCAACATCTCACGAATAATATAGAGTATGTGTTTTCGTCCCTTCTTGGGTGGTATGTACTTCTCTATCTTGTCTGAGAAGAACACTACTCCTATCTTATCATTATTCTGAATAGCCGAGAAAGCTATGGTAGCGGCAATCTCCGTCACCATATCGCGCTTCAGCTGTTTTTGTGTACCGAAGTCTTGTGAGCCGCTGACATCTATCAGCAGCATCACAGTCAGTTCGCGTTCTTCCTCAAAGACCTTCACGTATGGCTTATGAAAACGAGCCGTCACGTTCCAGTCAATGTCACGCACATCATCGCCGTACTGATATTCGCGCACCTCGCTGAAGGCCATTCCTCGCCCTTTGAAGGCTGAATGGTATTGTCCAGCAAAGATGTTAGAACTCAGACCACGCGTCTTGATTTCTATCTTTCTGACTTTCTTTATGATTTCAGATGTTTCCATCAGGGTACTTCCACCTTGTTGATAATCTTGCTGACAATTTCCTCGCTGGTCACATTGCTGGCCTCTGCTTCATAGGTAAGACCAATACGGTGGCGCAGGACATCGTGAGCTACTGCACGCACATCCTCTGGCACTACATATCCGCGACGTTTGATGAAGGCGTATGCACGTGCAGCTTTGGCCAGATTAATA
>JAEEPT010000027.1 GCA_016284895.1 Prevotella sp.
AGATTGGAACGTCAGGATGTTGTCCCAATGGAGTGGTCCTAATTTCAACTTCTGGTCTAACTGTGCCGTTAATATGTTGATGACTCCCGTATGTTGGCGCATTTGTGCAGTCAAATTAATCACCCCGTTAGTGGCATCGGTTTCGTTCCTCATACTTAAATAGGTGTAGTTATTGATTTCCTCAATAGCGACACGTAAAGTAGTCTTTGTCTTCTCGTAAGTGAACACGCCTTCTGCTCGCAGGCGGTTTGTCTGATTGAAAGACTCGTCCCACCAAAAGTGCTTTGAGTGGAAGTTGCGTTCAAAGAAAGTTGGGTTCAGCCTGTGGAAATAGGCATTTGCAGCTAAGCGTACGGTATCGCCCCAGAGTGAAAAATTTACATCAGTGTTGAAATCTACTTTCAGCTGTCCCAAGTCTTTACCGAGCAGCCAAGTCTCAGCTGAGAGACTGTAGTGGAGCGTCTTGCCTTTTTCTTTGGTGAGACGACCACCGATACTCAGATTGTTTTCCGTCCAATGTGCGATGTGTCCATAAGCACAGTTCTCACTGACTTGGGGCATCTCAAATCGTCGCAGCTCATGAGTGGCAAAGACCTTGATACCTGCTTTAGCCCATTTGTTGAATCCTTCGAGCAGACCGAGTCCTAAGGTGTTGCGTACCATCAGGTGCTTGTGGCGGTCGTAGATAGAGTCGCCAGGGTATCCCACATCCTCCATATATTCGTAGTATTTGTTGGAATAGTAGGTGGATGGAGAACGGTAAGCTTGATAAATATGATCGTTATGCGAGAAATCGAATGTGTGGATGAAACTTGTGACGGGTACGAACTCTTTCTTCATGTATTGCATCAAAGAGTCTTTGGCATCACTTTCTGCTATCAAGCTGTCTGCCATTTGTTTAGAGTCAACCTTGATGCGGGTAGTGTCGGTTGTCAGTGAGTCACTGGCTGGTGGAGTGGGGCGCTTGGGCTCTTCGCCCATGATAGTAGCTCCTTCTGGGCGACCTCCCATTGCTTCATCTGCAATAGGTGCTCCGTCAGGACGACCCATTGCTGCCCCTGCGGGTCTTCCTGATTCCTGATTGTTGTCTTTGTCCTTGTCTTTTTTCTTTGCTTCTCTGTTCTTCCTTGCCTTCTCAGCGAATTTGCGAGCTTCTATTTCTTTGTCAGTCATCTTCACATCGCGATAGAAGCCTACATTGTAACGGTGGGTGAGAAACAGGTGGTGAGAGTCGTTGCGATTCCAGTTTGAAGTGAGCGTGACGGGAATCTCATCATCGCTGTAGCTGTTGGTAAACAGCTCTTTATGCATGATGTAATCGTCATTGGTAATACCACCGTTCTCTTGGTTCTTCTGGTTGCGACGCATGTAGAGCACATGCATTTGGTAACGATCTCCTCGATACGAGCCGTAAACAGAAGCATTGAAGTGTGATATGCCTTGATTCTGAAAAAAGCCTCGAGCATAATCATAGTCAAGGTCGAAGCCAAGTCCAATCTTCTTACCTGCGTTTACTCCAAATTTGGCCTGGATGTGATCTTCACCGTTTTGCTTGTTGCCACATTTGTCATAGGATAGATTCGTGATGGGGGAGAGCGTGTTGGTGAAGTGCCATTGGTCTGGTGTGCGTGTCACTTGGTTATAGGCTTGCGTGAGAATGAACTGATCGTTTTCAGGGCGGTCAATGAATATGCGTGAGAGGCGAGCCGTATAGTTCGAACCTACGGTGTTGTAGGTGCCGTACATGCCCATACCCAGTGTGGCACTTGGATACAGGTGAGGAATGGTGTCAACTTCTGCCTTAATGATGTCGCCCAGTTTGCGGTCAACCCTCCACACATATATGCCTTTGGGTATTTCCTTGCTCTTTCGCGTACTGTCGTTTCTGTTAGGATTGAAGGCATTGTTGTTATTACGAACGTTTCCTTGTTCATCAAACTCTGTATAGTTTCCATTTGCGTCGGTGCCAGTGATGGTTTGGGCTTGAATGGAAACAACAGTAAGTAGGAAAGATAATAACAGAATCTGTATTTTCACAGGAAACTCGTTTTGTGTGAATAGATAATTGCTTTTGTTTGGCTGCTCCTTACATCTTCATGATGCGTAGTGACAATTCCGTGAATTTGCATGCAACTGCAGCGATAAGAATTATGCCACCTACTTCAGACGAATAGGTGTACCATGTAATCATGCCAATGATGGAAAGCGTCAGAAAAAATCCGTTGAGCCATTGTCGCAATTGGAAAAATCGCCCCTTTTCTTCATCGTTATGATGCTGACGATGCTGTCGATGGAACTTACGCTGTAGTTCGTCTTGCGAATGCTCGTTTTCTTCGATTGTCATGTTGTCACTTCTTCTTCAGAATATGGTAGAAAGCTGTCTTTTGGAAGGTTACTTCGTTAGCAAAGTCTCTAACTTGTTGAATATGTAGTCCTTACGGTCAATCGTCTTTATCCTGAACTTTCCGCTGACGCGTGAGGTCTTGGTCTTCTTGTTGTTAAGACCATAGCGATCGTTAATCCATTCCTCGGCTTTGAAGGTGGTAGGAATTCGCTCTTCGTCATACAGATAATAGATTCGAGTCATCTTAATTGTTGCCTCACCGTCATTGATGTCGGCAATGAGATGATAGAAAAAGCGTGTGCGATCTAATATCAACGGCTTGTTCTTGAACACAAGCCACTCCTGATAGTTTCCAACTACCTGATTGTGGCTAATGCTGTCTGCAAGCACAATACGACTTTGCTCAAACTGATTTGGCTCTTTTGTCATATTGTAGAACTCGCCCAGAATGATTTTGTAAATTTGCTCTTTTGTCTTTCCAGGAGCTTTGATAGTTGTAGAGAAAACGACTTTCCCGTCTACTTCAGGAACAGCTCCTGCCAGATATTTGGGATTTCTGTTGGGCTTAACTTTCGCTTCGGTCTGTTCCCAAGCATTGTCTTGTGCAAAAGTCATCATGGGAATGAGCATCATCAAAGCTATTGCAAATCTTTTCATTGTCGTGAATGTTTATGTTATACTTTGGTGCAAAGTTACGCATTTTTTCGATAAAACATATTTCATTTTCTGAAAAAAAACTTACCTTTGCATAAAAGTAGTAAAAAACTATTTCAACTATGCTTATTTGGCATATATATTAAAAGATGTAGGTGGAAGACTATGGCAAACAATACTGAAGAAGTTGGCAGAATTGAGCAGTTGCGTAAAGAACTTCATGCACATAACTATCGGTATTATGTGCTGAATCAGCCCACAATCAGTGATTATGATTTTGATGTGCTGATGCATGAGTTGATGGATTTGGAGGCACGACACCCTGAAATGGCTGATCCTAATTCACCTACACAGCGTGTGGGTAGCGACCTTAATAGCGAATTCAAACAGGTGGCTCATAAATACCCCATGTTGTCGCTTTCGAATACTTATAACGAGCAGGATGTGCGTGATTGGTTCGAGAGTGTTCGTAAGGGACTGGCTGGCGAATATTTCGAGGTGTGTTGCGAAATGAAGTACGACGGATTGTCAATTTCGCTAACATACGTGGATGGAAGACTGACGCAAGCTGTCACCCGAGGCGATGGCGTGCATGGCGATGATGTGACCACAAATGTGAAGACAATCCGGGCAATTCCTTTGGTACTTCCTGGTCAGGGGTATCCTCATGAGTTTGAAATTCGTGGTGAGATTCTGATGCCCTGGGCTGTTTTCGAACGATTGAATAGAGAACGCGAGGCTGCAGGCGAGTCGTTGTTTGCCAATCCTCGCAATGCTGCCAGCGGCACACTCAAGAGTCTTGATTCGCGCGTGGTAGCGGCTCGCCAGTTAGATGCTTATCTTTACTATCTTTTAGGTGAAAAACTTCCTACAGACGGACATTTTGAGAATCTGGAAGCGGCACGCTCCTGGGGATTCAAAATAAGTGAGGGGATGCGGAAGGTAAAGACTGTAGAAGAGATACTTGACTTCATCAATTATTGGGATGTAGAACGAAGAAGGCTTCCTGTTGCAACTGATGGCATCGTGTTGAAAGTCAATAGTTTAAAGCAGCAAAGAACTCTTGGATATACGGCGAAAAGTCCGCGTTGGGCCATCGCCTATAAGTTTCAGGCAGAACGTGAGCGCACTCGTTTGTTGGAAGTAACTTATCAGGTGGGACGTACTGGCGCAGTCACACCTGTCGCTAATATGGAACCAGTCCTGCTGGCTGGTACAACTGTGAAGCGAGCCACGCTGAACAATGAAGACTTTATTCGCTCTCTCGATTTGCATATAGGTGACTTCGTATATGTGGAAAAGGGAGGCGAAATCATTCCTAAGATAGTAGGTGTCGATGTTGAGAGCCGACCCATCATTGCTCAGCCAGTACAGTTTATTCATCACTGTCCTGAATGTGGCACACGTTTGGTGCGCTATGAGGGTGAGGCTGCATGGTATTGTCCTAATGATGCAGGCTGCCCACCACAAATCAAAGGACGGATAGAACATTTCATTGCGCGGAAAGCAATGAACATCGACTCCTTGGGACCTGAAACGGTTGACGATTATTATAGACGTGGACTTATTAAGAATGTGGCGGATCTTTATGATATAGATGTTCAGCAGATCAACGGCGATGGTAGTCGCACCAAATCTGCACAAAAGATAGTTAATGGCATTCAGCAGTCGAAGCAAGTACCTTTTGAGCGAGTGGTGTTCGCACTTGGTATTCGCTTCGTGGGTGAAACGTCAGCCCGACTGTTGGCTCGTCATTTCAAAAATATAGATTCGCTGATGTCGGCTTCTCTTCAGGAACTTCAAGAGGTCGAGGGAATAGGAGAAATTATGGCTAAGAGTATCATAACTTATTTCCATGATTCTGAGAATTTGGCTATCATAGAGCGATTACGTCATTATGGCTTACAGATGGCGCTTTCTGAGAATCAGACGGCAATGGTTACCGATAAGTTAGCAGGCAAGAGCATTGTAATTAGTGGCGTATTTGCACATCACTCACGCGACGAGTATAAGCTCATCATCGAACAGAATGGTGGAAAGAATGTAGGCTCTATAAGCGGTAAGACTTCTTTCGTGCTTGCAGGCGACAATATGGGGCCTTCGAAGCTGGAGAAAGCGCAAAAGCTTGGCGTGCAGATCATGAGCGAGGATGAGTTCCTGGCTTTGTTAGAATCGTAAAGGTCTTATAGAATAAAGGCATAAATGCAATGAAAGTATTCGTATCTGAAGAAATTAAAAATATCTGCCCTACATTTGTCGGGGCTGCTGTGGAAGCTGAAGTTGACAATTCTATTTATTCCGATGCATTGTGGGCCGAGATACATGAGCTTGAAGAATCGCTTCGGAGTAGGCTGACCACCGAATCGCTGAAGGAGCATCCAAGTATAGCTGCCACACGCAAGGTGTATAAGCTTTGTGGCAAAGATCCCTCACGTTATCGTCCTGCAAGCGAACAGCTTATCAGACGAATGTTGCAAGGCAAGGATCTTTATCAAATAGATACCTTGGTCGATCTTGTCAATTTGGCCTCAATCAAATATGGATATAGTATCGGAGGCTTTGATAGTTCAAAGATCGTAGGCGAGAAGCTCACTCTTGGGATAGGTCGTGAGGGAGAACCTTATGAAGGCATCGGACGTGGGATGCTGAACATTGCGGGACTGCCCGTCTATCGTGATGAAAAGGGTGGTGTAGGTACTCCTACAAGTGACAATGAACGAACTAAGATAACGCTTGAAACCAAACAACTGCTGGTGCTCATCAATGGCTATGATGGAAATGAAGAACGTGTTCTGGAAAATGCCACCGACATTCAGGAGTTGCTTAGGCGATATGCAAATAGTGATGGTGGAAAAGTCTTTGTCTATAAATGAAAAGAGCTATGAATAAGAAAATATGTATAGTAGCAGGCGCTCGCCCAAACTTTGTTAAAGTGGCTCCGCTCATTCGTGCTATTGATAAGATTGAAGGTGCTGCTTATCAATTGATATATACTGGTAAAGAAGATGACCCTACACTCGAAGAAAATCTCTTTGAAGATCTTCAGATGCCTCGGCCAAGTATCTTCTTCAACGTAGATAGTACGAAACTGAATGAGATTACAAGTAGGGTAATGAGTGAGTTCGACGACTATTTGGATAATCATTCTACGGATGTTGTAATCGTTGTTGATGATTTGGCTTCAACGATGGCAGCAGCAATAGTGACCAAAAAACGTGGTGTCAAGTTGGCTCATTTGGTTGCTGGAACCCGCTCGTTCGATATTAATATGCCAAAGGAAATCAATCGATTGGTTATTGATGCACTTTCTGACTATTTGTTCACTGCTGGAGTGAAGAGTAACAGTGTGGCTACACGAGAACAGGGAGAAACATCACAAACCTATATGGTGGGAAATATTTTGATGGATTCCCTCCGTTTCAATCGTGATCGGTTAAAAAGACCACAACTTGATATAGAAGAAGGAAATTATATTGTTCTTACGCTCAACAGAAAAGCATTGTTTGCTGATAGGGAACATCTGACTGAATTGTTGAGGACAATAGTTGAGACTGTGCCAGATGTGCCTGTCATTGCTCCTTTGCGCAATCAAGCTCGTGAGGTGGTTGAAGAAATGAATCTTGGCATCAATGTCGTTCAACCGTTATCCTATCTGGAGTTTGGTTGGTTGTCTGCTCATGCAAAAGCCATTATTACAGATAGTGGTAATGTGGCTGAGGAAGCAACATTCAACATGATACCTTGCATCACTCTTAACAGTTATACCGAGCATAAGGAAACTGTAACGGTTGGTTCGAATGTGCTGGTAGATGGTGATGCAACAAAACTGCGCGAATCTCTTCAGCTCTTGATGGAGGGAAAATGGAAAACGTGTGAGTTGCCTAATCGCTGGGATGGACGAACTGCCGAGCGCATTATGCATGTTCTGCTTGGCTAAGCTTTTGCATGAATGTATTTAATTTCGCTATTGATTAAACTGCAGAGCCACTCCACTTTGCAGTTTTTTATTGGATGTGCTTAATGACTTTCGCTGGCACTCCACCAACAAGTGTATTGGCAGGTACATCGCGTGTTACGACTGCTCCGGCTGCAATCACTGAATGACTGCCTATTTTTACCCCAGCAAGTATTACTGCGTTTGCTCCCACCCAAACATCGTCTTCAATGACTATTTGTGAAGTGTTGATTCCTTGTTCGTCTATTCGCTTGGTTGTATCACTAAAGTTGTGATTGAGTGCAGAAACGGTGACGCTCTGAGCCAGATTAACATGATTGCCAATACTTACGGGACCAATTATAGTGTTGTGTAGTCCTATACGTGTGTAGTCGCCAATCACTACATCACCAACAGCGTTGTTGATACATGCAAATGATTCCACAACACTTTTCTTGCCTAATGAAAAAGTATTGTAAGGGGGAGTGTCCATCCGGACTGAATGATGAATAACAGAGCCACTACTTCGATGCTGATAGAATGGTGCAAGCAGACGGATGTACCAGCGAGGACGTGTCTCGGTCTGATTCATAATACAAAAGTCCACAAGCCTTTTCAGCCGTGGACAATTTTTGAATCTCTCTCTGATACTCTCTCTCTTCACAATACCTACTTGAATGTTTCTTTTCAATAAGAACTCTATCCTAAGTATTTCATCAGTATCTTTGCGTTACCGGAATCACGTAGTTTTGCAATACTCTTTTCTCTGATTTGGCGTACACGCTCTCGGGTCAGACCTAGTTGGTCGCCTATCTCCTCAAGTCCTTTTTCGTGGCAACCTATTCCAAAACATTCGCGAATGATGGTGATTTCACGTTCTTTCAAGACGTTGCTTAAGACAGTATTCAGTTCTAAAGCCATCGATTCGTGGTCAACATAACGATCTGTGCGTGAGTCATCACCCGAGGACATCACGTCAAGCATGCAGTTGTCCTCACCTTCTTGGAAAGGAGCATCAATAGAAACGTGATGCCCATCAGCCATCATCGATTGCCCTATCTTTTCCTCGTCAATATCTGTCATTTCAGCTAACTCTGAAACTGAAGGGTGGCGCTGGTTCTCCTGCTCAAACCGATTGATTTCATGATTGATTTTGTTGAGTGAGCCAACTTGATTCAGTGGTAAGCGTACAATACGACTCTGTTCGGCAATAGCCTGCAGAATGCTCTGGCGAATCCACCAAACGGCATAGGAAATGAATTTAAAACCACGTGTCTCATCGAATTTTTGCGCTGCTTTGATAAGACCGATGTTGCCTTCATCAATAAGGTCGGTAAGTGTTAGTCCCTGATGTTGATATTGTTTTGCTACTGAGACAACAAAACGAAGGTTGGCAGTCACTAACTTGTCTTTTGCTCGCTCACCTTCAATACCTCCTTTACGAATTTTCTGTGCCAATTCTATTTCCTCATCAATGCTAATAAGGGGCGCACGACCAATTTCTACAAGGTATTTGTCAAGTGCCTCGCTGGAACGATTGGTAATGCTTTTTTGAATTTTTAGTTGTCTCATTCTTGGATAATTTCTTCTAAATATTAGCTAAACGTCTGCTATTCAGTGATATAAGTCTAGACCCTTTGATTTTGGCTGCAAAATTAGTATAAAAATCTTAAACTACAAAATTTTTTCGAACTTAAGTTTGTTTTCACTGTCTTTGCTGATACGAATAGTCGTGCCTCTTGTCACATCATTGTTGACAATCATTTCAGCTAATTCATCCTCGATATAGTTTTGAATAGCACGTTTCAGCGGACGGGCACCGAATTGCACGTCATACCCGTGTTTGGCAACAAACTGTTTGGCTTCATCGCTGAGTTCCACCTTGATGCCCATTTCTTCAATGCGTTTAAGTAAGCCTTTCAGTTCAATGTCGACAATCCTTTGGATAGCATCCAAATCAAGCTGATCAAATGTGATGATTTCATCAAGACGGTTCAAGAACTCTGGAGAGAACTGTTTCGACAGAGCCTTCTGCACAATAGATCGTGCATGCTCCTTGTCTTTTTCATTCATGTTCAAGCCAAGCTGTCCTGCGTTAAATCCTATTCCACGCCCGAAATCCTTTAATTGGCGAGTACCAGCATTCGAAGTCATGATGATGACTGTGTTACGGAAATCTACGAAACGTCCATTACCGTCAGTAAGTCTTCCTTCGTCTAAGACTTGCAGCAGAAGATTGAAAACATTTCCATGAGCTTTTTCAATCTCGTCGAGCAGCACGATAGAGTAGGGACGGCGGCGCACACGTTCGGTGAGCTGGCCTCCCTCTTCATAGCCAACATAGCCTGGAGGTGCACCAATCAGGCGCGAGACATTAAAGGATTCGGTATATTCACTCATATCAATACGGATGAGCGAATCAGCAGAGCCGAACATGAATTCTGCCAGTTTCTTTGCAAGATATGTCTTACCTACGCCAGTAGGGCCAAGGAACATAAACACTCCGATGGGATGGTTCGGGTCTTTAAGTCCTACGCGATTGCGCTGAATGGCTTTCACCATCTTGTCGATAGCAGCATCTTGCGCAATCACTACATTCTTTAACTCTGCAGCCATGCCTTTCAGACGAATGCCTTCCTTCTCAGCCATGCGCTGCACAGGTACGCCTGTCATCATCGACACTACGTCGGCTATCACATCGGCATCAACTGTTTGGCGGTCTTCCATCGAACCGTTCGACCACTCGTTTCGCATCATGGCTAAGTTAGCTTCCAGCTCTGTCTGCCGGTCTCGATAGCTTGCTGCGAGTTCAAAGTTCTGATTGTGCACAGCCTGTTTCTTCTTGTCAAGCACATGGGCAAGCTCTTTCTCCTTCTCTATGATTTCAGGTGGAATGTGAGCATGAGACAGATGCATGCGCGATCCTGCCTCATCCATTGCGTCGATGGCTTTATCTGGGAATGCCCGATCGGTTATATATCGTCCTGTCAATCTGACACATGCTTCAATTGCATCATCAGTATATTCCACGTGGTGATGATGTTCGTATCTGTTTTTGATGTTTTTCAGAATCTGTATGGTCTCCTCGCTTGTTGTTGGTTCAACCACAACCTTTTGGAAACGGCGCTCCAAGGCTCCGTCCTTTTCTATGGAATTACGATATTCATCAAGCGTTGTAGCTCCGATGCACTGGATTGCCCCGCGGGCCAAAGCTGGCTTCATGATGTTGGCAGCATCCATTGATCCTGGTGCCGAACCTGCACCAATGATGGTATGAATCTCGTCAATAAAGACAATGATGTCAGGGTCCTGCTCAATTTCTTTCAGAAGTGCTCTGATGCGTTCTTCAAACTGTCCACGATATTTAGTGCCTGCCACTATGGCTGTCATGTCCAGTGAAACCAGTCGTTTGTTGAAGAACATGGGTGAAGTTTTATGTTGCGCAATCATTTGGGCGAGTCCTTCCACGATAGCACTCTTACCTACACCGGGTTCTCCAATCAGTATCGGATTGTTCTTCTTTCTGCGGCCTAAGATTTCAACTACACGTTGTATTTCATGTTCGCGTCCTACGACAGGGTCGAGCTTTCCTTCAGCCGCAGCTTGGGTAAGGTCGGTTGAGAAATTGTCCAGTACGGGAGTCTTTGATTCCTTCTTCTGTTGCGTAGCCGTTGTGCTATTCGAACTGTTCTGAGCTCCATTGTTATTGTTTGAGGATGCAAACTCTTCATCTTCCTCTTCATCGGGAAGACCAATGCCGTTGATAATACTGTCTTCAGATTTTTGCGAGCGCATGAGGCTCAATGCGTCTTCGTAGTTCATGTTGTTGAATTCCAAAATTTGTTTTGCACCATTAGCTGTCTGGTCATGCAGGATGGCCAGTAGCAGATGCTGTTCATCGACTTTTGTTGTGTGTTGCGTGCGTGCTTCGAGAACAGCCAGTTTCAGTATGTTCGAGGCTTTCTCGTTTAGCACCAATTCTCTTGTGTTGATGGGTAGGCCCATTTCATCCTGCCTCACTTTTTGCTCTAATTCTGCTTTTATCGATTGAAGATTCAGTCGCAGTCTGTGAAACACGTCAATTACAGGGCCTTCTTTCATACGCATGATGCCTAAGAGCAAGTGCTCTGGACCTACTGATGAGCATGCCAGTCGGGCAGCTTCCTCGCGGCTGTATGCAAGTATTTCAGAAACTCTTGGTGAAAATTGACTTGACATTAATAATCCTTTCTACCTTTATAAAAACTATTCTTCAATAACGAAATTGCAAAAGTCGTGCCAATTTGAAGAATCAGGGCGCAGTCCTGTCTTTGTATAGGATTGCGCCCTGACAAATGGAATTTTAATTCTTGAAGCAAATCTATGGAATCAGCAACTAAATGCCGAGTTTCTTACGAATGTCCTTGGGGATGGCATTCTTGTTCACGAGGAAGTCCATCGTGTTTGCTGCGATGAAAGTCTTGGTCATATACCAGATGCCTTTGTAGTCACCGCTTTCACCCCAAGAGTTCTTCACCATATAATATTCCTTGCCGTTTTGATCTTTAGCTACACCATAGATTAGCATGCCATGATCGTCGGTCAGTTCCCAGTTGTCGAAACGCTCCTGGCGCATTTCCTGTGTAGGAACGATTTCTGGTACGTTTACGCCCAGCGAATCGATGACATCACGCTTCTTTGCTGGAGCCAGTTTCAGCCAGCGGGCCATGTCACTTCCGCGAAGACTCTGAGTCGCTTTTCCGTCAACGGCGTATGCCAGGCCTGAGCGAGTGAATCCGTCTTCTGAAACGTCGCCACCCCATGCGATAGTATAGCCCTTTTCAATGGCATTGTCAATCACCTGCATCATTTCATCCATAGGCAGGTTGTAGCTGAGGGGGAAGCGCCAGTTGTCCTGCACCTCAACAGCAAATGCTGTATAGAAAGGATGGTGTGTGTAGCTGGTGATGCTTACATAGTCATCGAGATTGATACCGAGGCTTTTTACAAAAGTCTTCGGAGTGTATTTCTTGCCCTCATACATGAATTCTTCAGGACATTTGCCTAAGTAAGCATCGAGGATACCCTGAAGACCGGCTTTCCACTGGTTCGAGATTTTCTTGGCCGTGCTCTTCGAGATAGCAGCCACGTATGGTTCGAGCAAAGCGAAGAACTCATTGAAGTTGTTGAGTGAGTCGCCATACAGCGAGCCAGGGAAAGGCATAGCTTCTTCTGGGCAGATGCCATGAGCCTTGAGCGTTGCCAAAACGTCTTCAGCCGAACCGCCTTGTGAGAACTGGCAGTCACCGTGATAGCGAACCACCTGAATGGCGCGTTCCATATAGGTCTTGTTGGCTACGAAAGATTCGCAGAGGTCATAGGTCTTGCCTGTAGCCTTTAGAATTTCTGCCTCGAAGAACGACAGCGTAGAGTAGTCCCAGCAGGTGCCTGAGCGGTTCTGGTCTTTGATGCTTGTAATCGGATTTTCTTTGATTGTGGTAAATACCGGCTTGTTCGACGCAGCAGAATCCTTCTTCTCTTCTGCCTGTGCATTGAAGGTCATCATGGCCAGCAATGCAAAAAGGAATAGTTTTTTCATTGTGATTATTTTGTTAAATATTTATTGTTCTCCATGAACTCCTCCAGTTCTGCTGGATGATAAGGAATGCGCTTGGTGCCGAGGAAGCGGCAACCGTCTTTCGTGATGAGCAGGTCGTCTTCTATTCGGATTCCACCAAAGTCCTTATATGTCTCAAGTTTTTCATAATTGATGAATTCCTTGCAATGTCCTTTCGCGTGCCAGTCGTCGATAAGGGCAGGAATGAAATAAATGCCCGGCTCGTCTGTCACTACGAAACCTTCTTGCAGGCGGCGGCCCATGCGTAGGCAATTTGTTCCGAACTGTTCCAGATTGGGCCTTGTCTCTTCATCGAAACCGACATAAATCTGTCCTAATCCTTCCATATCGTGTACGTCCATTCCCATCATGTGGCCTAATCCGTGAGGGAAGAACATGGCATGAGCTCCTGCTCGTACAGCCTCTTCAGTATCTCCCTTCATCAGCCCCAGCTCTTTCAACCGTTCCGTCATCAGTCGGCAAACAGCAAAGTGAACATCGGCATATTTCACGCCAGGCTTTGCAATGTCGAGTACATAGTCGTGACATGCCTCTACAATCGAATAGATTTCAAGCTGACGCTGGTCGAACTTTCCTGTGACAGGCATCGTGCGAGTGTTGTCTGAACAATAGTCATCCAATTCGCATCCTGCATCGCAAATAACCAGTCTGCCTGCCTCAAGCATAGCATCTGATGGACTGCCGTGCATGATTTCGCCATGCTGTGAGAAGATGGTACCAAAGCCTACTCCTTGGGAAAGTGATCGAGCCACACCGTCAACCTGGCCACTAACGAAACGCTCTGTAACGTTAGGTCTGATCAGGATCTGAGCCGTTGTGTGCATCGCGTAGCCCACGTCGCAAGCGCGATCAAGAGCAGCAATTTCCTGAGCCTCTTTAGTAGAGCGCTGCGCCACCACTGCCTTGATCAGCTTCAGTGAAGCCGATTCTTTCTGTTGGTTGGGATGAATGCCCAGCAGATCCATTATCTGAATCATTGTGTCGTGACGATAGGGGGGCAGGAAGTGGATGGGGCGCCTTTGGCGCAGGGCTTCGTTGCAAGTGACTTTCAGCTCTTTCATCGGAGCGACTTTTGCTACGCCCACTTCGGCTGCAAGGTCGGCCACTGAGGGAGTGAAGCCCATCCATACGATGTCTTCTACGTCGATATCATCGCCGAAGAGAGTTTCTGTATTGTTGTCAATATCAATTACTCCTACAAGCCCGTCACGATGTTGTCCAAAGTAATAGATGAAAGAAGAGTCTTGACGCATCGGAGCATAACTGTTGGCTGGATAGTTGGCAGGTGCTTCGTTGTTTCCGAAAAGGATGACAAGACCGTCTCCTACGAGAGCACGCAACTTGGCTCTACGTTCTAAGTAAGTGTCTTTCTTAAACATTGTCTATAATGTATTTGAATTGTTCCTTTTGTGCAGATTCTGCAAAAGTACGAAACATTATCGAATCCTGCAAAAGTTTTTGCTTTTATTATAAATAGGTATCAGCTACAACTCCTTATCTGTCCATTTTAACTGCCAAAAAGCGACAGCTGCTGCAGCTGCAACATTGAGAGAATCAACCTGATGCGACATGGGAATACGTGCCACATAGTCAGCATCGGCAATGATTTCCTTGGGCAGTCCGTCGCCTTCGGTTCCCATGATGATAGCCAGCCGTTCTTCTTTCATGAGCTGTGGATTGTCTATGGAAAGCGACTGGTCTGTTAGTGCCATTGCAACCGTCTTGAAGTTTTCTTCTTGTAGGTCGTTGAGCGAATTGTCTATCCAAGTCCATGGAACGAGAAACACAGAGCCCATTGATACTCGAATCGACCGTCGGTTGAGCGGATCGCAAGAATCATGTGTGAGAAGCACCGCATCAATGCCCAGCGCTGCTGCCGAGCGGAATATGGCACCTATGTTAGTCGAATCTACCACACCTTTTATGATGACGATGCGATGTGTGTTTTTGCAGACAGCACTAACCGGTGGCAGAGGCTTGCGCTTCATGGCACAGAGCACTCCTCTTGTTAAGGTGTATCCTGTAAGGGCCTCTAAAATGTTGCGTGATCCAGTGTAAATAGGGATTTCGCCACAATCTTCGATGATAGATGCGGCATCTCCTGCAATATGCTTTCTTTCACAGAGGAGTGAGACGGGAGTATATCCAGCATTCAATGCTACACGAATCACCTTTGGACTTTCTGCGATAAACAGTCCTTCTTCAGCTATCTCGTTAGCATGAAGCAATTGAGCCTCAGTCAATTTGGCATAAGGAGATAGTTCTGGTAGGTTGATTGAGGTGATTTCTTTGATATCCATGATTAGTGCCGTTTAATGGAGAAGTAGCCCATACGGTGAGTAACGCCTTTCTTGTCAAGAGTGCGCCACTGATAAATGCCTTCGTTGAGCATGGATGTGTTTATCTGCTTCTTGTATGGGCATACCGTTACGGTTTGTCTCGCTAATGTTTCAATGACGATAAAGTCGGCATTGAGGGTGCTCGGCTTTGAGGGTAGAGAAAGGTATTGGTCAACAATCGGAATCATTGTCGAAGAAGACTGTGGGGCTCCATGAGGCTCGTGCAGACATATTTGTGTTGCGCGGCTTTCATTTCCATATCTGTCCTGTGCTGTAATTGCGTAGTTCACAGGATGTTTTATGTCTATCATTAAACTGTTTTCCGTAAGTCTTGTTGCTATTAGGTTTTCTGACTTTGTGACGTCAACGGGATATTGTTCGGAGGCATAGACATTATAGACCAATCGGTTCTGTGGGTTGATAGGAACGTCAGTCCAAGACAAAACGCCCTCATTGCTGATTCCTTTTAATACGGGTTGGTCAGGCAGTTTTCGTGAAAGCCAGTTCATGGGAGGTATGAGTGCTGGAAACTTATTGAAATCCTTTGTCCAGTCATAGACGCCTTTCACATTGTCAAGAAGATATTTTACACGAAAGAAACAATGCCCCATTCCCAGTTCTCGGATAACGTTCATCTGGCGTGTCACAACATCACTTGTCCATCGTCCCTCACGTGGATCTAAGAAGTAGATGCCAAGCCCTGGGACAACGATACGTCCGTAGGAATGTTCTTGCCAGTCGAGGGCAAATGGATAAAAATGATTATCCCTGAAATACATCATGGGGAAAAGTGCGTCCATGATGCCCTCCTTCAACCATTGCTGGGCATCCTGGCAGACCGTTGTCCTGGCATTCCAGCCATTTGAGCGATAACGTGTCAGGTCGTCATGTTTGCCTATTGGTGAACAGCTGAGCATTACCCAAGGCTTGCTGCTTTTTATTTCTTTGTGAATAGCGCGTACTATTTGTGTGATATTGGCTCGTCCCTTCGACTTTGGCACCTTGATTTTCCAGGTCTCAGGATAGCGAATGTAGTCTAAGTGTATGCCGTCAACATCGTAGTTGTCAACAATCTCTTTGCATATTTTTGCCAAGTATTCTGCCGTTTTGGGCGATTCTGGATTCATGTAGCCGTC
Source organism: Prevotella sp. (assembly GCA_016284895.1). Lineage (GTDB taxonomy): Bacteria > Bacteroidota > Bacteroidia > Bacteroidales > Bacteroidaceae > Prevotella. The sequence goes on from JAEEPT010000027.1 coordinate 16,025, forward strand.
TTCGCCAATGCGTTTCACCATGTTGGGGTGTTTTTTATTCAGTTGAGCACATCCCAGCTTTTTCCATTTCCCGATGGGAATCGTGACGACCCAGGCATGAAGCTGTAGTCCGCGTTTGTGACATTCCTCAATGGCAAACTCCAGCGGATCGTAACCTGGCGCTTTCCCCGCTCTGCCTGTTATGCAGTCGTCCCAAGGCTCGAAAGCAGAAGGGTAAATGACTGTACCTCTTACGCGCGTCTGAAGGAAAATGGTATTGATGCCTGCCTCCTTCAAACGGTCAAGCATGTCGCACAATTCGGCTTTCTGAACATTGATACTGTGGGAACGGGGCCAGTCAATTCCGCCTATCGTTGTAAGCCAGACGGCTCTTATCTCGTACTTGGGCGATTGCTCTGTTGATAATGTCTGTGCCGATGTGCTGACCGCACAACTGAATGCGAGTATTGAAAGCAAGCAGCCGAAAATGATTTTCTTCATATCTTTAATTTGTTTGCAAAATTAATTAATTTATGATGAAAATACAATAATTTTCTTCCTCTTGCACTCATTTTTCAATATATTTAATTACTTTTGCATGACTAAAAGGCATTCTCTCAAATACTATAACTCAATATGATTACATTTGTTGTAAGTCTTATTGCCCTATTTCTTGGGTATTTCTTTTATGGGCGCTTTGTCGATCGTGTTTTCGGCCCTGATGGCAGACAAACGCCTGCTGTAGCAAAAGCTGACGGAATTGATTTTGTCGCATTGCCTTCGTGGAAGGTCTTTATGATTCAATTCTTGAACATTGCCGGTACTGGCCCTATCTTTGGAGCCATTATGGGAGCCAAGTTCGGCCCTGTGGCTTATTTGTGGATAGTCTTTGGCTGTATCTTTGCTGGCGCTGTTCACGATTATTTGGTGGGCATGCTTTCTATGCGTAATGGTGGTGCCAGCTGCCCAGAACTGGTAGGAAAGTATCTGGGCGAGGGAGCTCGGAAGGTGATGCTCGTGTTCGCGGTCATTTTGCTGCTGATGGTTGGCACGGTGTTTGTGTTCAGTCCAGCCACCATTCTGGAGACCTATGGAGGCTCTGCTATGATGTGGGTCATCATCATCTTCCTTTATTATATTATGGCGACCATGTTGCCTATTGATAAAGTCATAGGCCGTTTCTATCCCATCTTTGCTTTCTCGTTGCTGTTTATGGCTGCAGGACTGATGGTGGTGCTTTTCGTGAAGTGGCCTCAGTTGCCTGAATTATGGGATCATTTGGAGAATATGGGCATGCAGGCCGACAGCTCATTTACTGATCAGGTGTTTCCTTGTCTGTTCATTACCATTGCATGTGGTGCTTTGAGTGGTTTCCATGCTACGCAGAGCCCGTTGATGGCTCGTTGCTTGCAGAGTGAGAAGCAGGGGCGTCCTGTTTTCTACGGTTCCATGATTACTGAAGGCATTGTAGCATTGGTTTGGGCTACCGTCTCCATGTATTTCTTCTATGGTGAGCCTGCTCCCGGCTATGCACTCATTGAGGCAGAAGGCAATAACGGATTCCTGACCAAGGAACCTGCGTTAGTCACCATTATATGCAACGATTGGCTGGGCATTGTGGGCGGCATCTTGGCTGTGCTTGGTGTTGTTGCTGCTCCTATCACCAGTGGTGATACCGCTTTCCGTTCGGCTCGTCTGATTATTGCAGAGGCTTTCGGTATTGAGCAGAAGCCCATTGTCAAGCGATTGCTTGTATGCGTGCCTTTGTTCCTTGCTTCGATGGCATTGCTGGTTTGGCAGATAAATGATGCCAACGGCTTCAGAACCATCTGGCAATATTTCGGTTGGAGCAATCAGACCCTCTCCGTCATCATGCTTTGGGCCGTTACAGTCTATCTGGTTCGTGAGAAGAAAGCCTTTATCATCACGCTGATTCCCGCGCTCTTTATGACAACGGTATGTTCAACTTATCTGTTCATTTCCAAGCAGGCATTCCATCTTCCAGAATCCATCGCCTATTCTCTGGGAGGTCTGTGTTTCCTGATTGCACTTGTATGGTTTATTCTGTGGTATCGAAAAGAAACAAAGAAAATGACTGATATTTAATTTTTAATGTCTTAAAATATGAATAAGAAAATCTTTTTATTGCTTGCTGCATTGACGATGTCATTGACCTCTTTTGCTCAGTTTGAAAAAGGAAAGAAGTATCTCAGTGCCACTGTTTCAGGCCTGAACGTGCATTATTCTGGTGCTGAGAAGTGGCAGTTTGGCATAGCTGCCAGAGGCGGTTATATGCTTGCTGACAACTGGTTGGCTATGGGCATTTTTGACTATTCATTCCAGCAGAATGGTCCCAAGTCGCTATCGGTCGGTGCAGCTGCCCGATATTATGTCATTCAGAACGGGCTCTATCTTGGGGCTGGTGTGAACTATTCGCATCGTTGTGCATCTGGTGAAAAAATCAATGACGTGGTGCCCAACATACACATTGGTTATGCTTTCTTCGTAAGCAAGACTGTGACGATTGAGCCCGAGCTCTATTACAATCAAAGTCTGAAGAGCCATAGTGACTACAGTGATGTAGGCTTCCGCATCGGTATTGGAATATATCTTGATCAACTATTTCCTAAATTATAAATAATTATGTTATCTGTAAATGAACTGGTCGACAGATTGATAGATTTGTCGTTTGCCGAAGATATTGGTGATGGTGATCACACCACTTTGTGTTGCATTCCCGAAGATGCAATGGGTAAGTCACATCTGCTTATTAAGGAAGATGGCATCCTTGCTGGCGTAGAGATTGCAAAGGAGGTATTCAGACGCTTCGATCCTGAGATGAAGGTTGAGGTACTCATGCCCGATGGAAGCCGTGTGAAGAAAGGCGATATTGCCATGATTGTGAGCGGAAGGGTTCGCTCGTTGCTCCAGACCGAGCGTCTCATGCTGAACATCATGCAGCGCATGAGTGGCATTGCCACCATGACCGACCGATACGTGAAACGTCTGGAGGGTACTGGAACACGTGTGTTAGACACTCGCAAGACTACACCAGGCATGCGCATGCTGGAGAAGCAGGCCGTGAAGATAGGGGGAGGCTGCAATCATCGCATCGGTCTGTTCGACATGATTCTGCTGAAGGATAATCATGTTGACTTTGCTGGTGGCATTGTGAACGCTATTGACCGTTGTCACGCTTATTTGAAGGAAAAGCACCTCGACTTGAAGATTGAGATTGAAGTGCGTTCGTTCGACGAGCTGCAGCAAGTACTTGACCACGGAGGTGTCGACCGCATTATGCTCGACAATTTCTCTGTAGCCGATACGAAGAAGGCTGTCGACATCATTGCCCACCGCTATGAAACCGAGTCGTCTGGCGGTATCACCTTCGACACGATTCGTGACTACGCCGAACAGGGTGTCGATTTCATCTCGGTAGGGGCATTGACCCATAGCGTGAAAGGTCTTGACATGAGTTTTAAGGCTTGCTGATATGAAAAAAGCATTAGTCGCATTCATGGCACTCCTGAGTTTCACAACAGGTGATGCCTGCACGAACTTCATTGTGGGCAAGAAAGCCTCTAAGGATGGTTCGGTGATTTGCACCTATAATGCCGATGATTACGGCATGTTCATGGGGCTCTGCCATTATCCTGCAGCAAAGCATGCAAAGGGCGAGAAGCGCAAAATCTACGACTGGGACACCAATGAGTATCATGGCGAGATAGCTGAAACTGAAGAGACCTACAACGTGATTGGCAATATCAACGAATGGCAGGTTACGATAGGTGAGACCACCTTTGGCGGTCGTGAGGAGATGGTCGATACGACGGGCATCATCGACTACGGTTCGCTCATCTACATTGCGTTGCAGCGCTCGAAGACGGCACGTGAAGCCATCTCGGTGATGACCTCTCTTGTTGAACAGTATGGCTATAACTCTGAGGGCGAGTCCTTCACTATTTGCGACCCCAATGAGGCTTGGATCATGGAGATGATGGGATGCGGCAGCGACCGTAAGCTGTCGAAGGAGCGCACCGTATGGGTAGCCGTCCGAATACCTGACGATGCCATCAGTGGTCATGCTAATCAGAGCCGCATCAGTCGTTTCAACATGAAGGACAAGCAGAACGTGCTTTTCTCGCCTAATGTGGTGAAATATGCCCGGCAGATGAAATGGTTTGACGGTAAGGACGAGGACTTCTCGTTCTGCAACACCTATGCTTTCCCCGATTTCTCTGGGCGTCGTATCTGCGATGCTCGCGTGTGGAGCTTCTTCAATCGTTTTGCCGACGGAATGGATCGTTATCTTCCTTGGGCTGACGGTCATCAGAAAGATGCTGAGCCGATGCCGCTTTGGGTGATTCCAAACAAAAAGCTCTCTGTGGCTGACGTTGAAATGGCGATGCGTGACCACTATGAAGACACTCCTTTTGCGCTCGATAGTGATATAGGTGGCGGAATATGGCAGATGCCTTACCGTCCTACACCTCTTTATTATGAGGTCGATGGCAAGAAGTATTTCAACGAGCGTCCTACCTCTACGCAACAGTCGTCATTCTCCTACGTCTCGCAGATGCGTTCCTGGTTGCCGCGCGAGATAGGTGGCATCCTGTGGTTTGGTAATGACGATGGCAACATGGTTCCTTATACGCCTGTTTATTGCTGCGCTACTGAGTCTCCCCGTCCTTACAATACGCCGCAGGCCGATGCGCTTCAATTCTCGATGGAGAATGCCTACTGGGTGCAGAACTGGGTGAGTAATATGGTCTATCCGCGCTATTCACTGATGTTCCCCACGTTGCAGGAGAAGCGCGACTCGCTTGACAAGTCGTATTTCATGGCTCAGAAAGAAGTGGAAGACCGCGCGTTGCAGTTAAACGGTGATGCGCGTGTGAAGTTCCTGACGGCCTATTCAGCCGACAAGGCATTCGAGATGCTGAGTGTGTGGAAGGAACTGGCCACCCACTTGATTGTGAAGTACAACGACATGATTGTGAAGCCAGAAGAGAATGGTGTGTTCAAGCGTACACCTGAAGGACTTGGCGCACGCGTGGTTCGTCCGGGCTATCCCAAGAAGTTTGCAAGAGCTCTTGTCAAGCAGACAGGAAAAAAGTTTGAATTGACAAATGAGTGATATTTTATCGTTTCCAATTAGTTAGTAGGAAAGTAGGAAAGTAGGAAAGTGGACATTAATAGATATTTGAGGCTGTAATGAAGAAGAATCACCATCATATATTAATACTTAATTTAATAATTATAATCATTATTTAAATATTTATTTATTTAATATTATATTATTATAAATAGAAAAAAAAGAAAAAAACTGGTACTATGAATGTCGTACTTCTGCCTCCAAAATACATTAATGTCCACTTTCCTACTTTCCTACTTTCCTACTTTTTCCTGCATTTCCCATCTAAGCGTATCTAAATGCATAGGACAGCCCGTTGGATGCATTTAACAAGCCGTTAGATGCATCGGACGAAAAAAGCGAGAAACTGAGAGAGTCAAAAATGAAACACTTGGCGAAGCATTATCACGCTACAAGAGATGCTGAGAACCTCTTCGTTACGCTTCGAGAATCTCGTCAGAAAAATCTTTCAAACCACAAAAGATTTACATAGGAATTTTTATCTGAACGAATCAGTCAGTAGTTTGATTTCTACCTGCGGACTGATTCGTTCATAAAGGATGTTATAAACGGCATCCAAGATGGGCATGTTCACGTGATGGTGGCGGTTGATTTCCTTCATGCACTTCGTGCCGAAGTAGCCTTCAGCAATCATTTCCATTTCCATCTGAGCTGACTTCACCGAATAGCCTTTGCCAATCATCGTGCCGAATACGCGGTTGCGCGAGAAATTACTATATCCCGTCACGAGCAGGTCACCTAAGTAAACAGAATCGTAAACGTTATGAACTGGCTGCTTCTCGTCGGAAATAGGACGGACGGCATTCATGAAGCGGTCCATCTCCTGTACGGCATTTGACATGAGAACGGCTTGGAAGTTGTCGCCAAACTTCAGTCCTGAGCAGATGCCGGCAGCGATGGCATAGACGTTCTTCAGTACTGACGAATACTCAATGCCAACGACATCGGTCGAGGTCTTCGTCTTGATGAAGTTGCTTGTCAGCACATCGGCAAAGGCTTGCGCTTTCATATTGTCTGCACAGGCTACCGTCAGGTAGCTCAGTCTTTCGAGTGCCACTTCTTCAGCGTGTGATGGTCCGCCCAGACAAGCCAGGTTCTCGTATGGCACGTCAAACACCTGATGGAAGTATTCCGAGCAAATCAGGTTCTCGTCAGGCACTATGCCTTTGATGGCTGTGATGATGAATTTGTCTTTCAGCCGTGTCTTCAGTCTTCGCAGATGATTCTTCAGATAGGGCGAAGGCACCACGAACACCAGTGTGTCATACAGTTGTACAATCTGGTTGAGATCGCTGCTGAAGTATATTTCGTCCAAGTTGAAATGTACACTGCTCAGATA
>JAEEPT010000253.1 GCA_016284895.1 Prevotella sp.
TGATCTTATGGGTCGAGGCAGGATCTTGCCGTCCGTACACTATATTATAAATAATGTGTTGAGGCAGTTCAGGACGGAACGCCTCCCAGAAGTCGGGGGTGATCATGCCCTCTATCGTCGAGAAGTCATCGTCGGGATCAGGGCCGGAGAAGATGATTTGCTGAGCCAGACTGGCATGTTGGAATGCCGAGTCGGTGACAAACTGCTGATAGAACTTCAGGAACTGGGCATTGGCATTGCGCTGCAGGGGCATGCGCCTCACCTCGTGCAGCATCCAGCGACCACTGCGACGACTGAACACAAACTGCTCCACGCGGTCACGGTCCAGGTCGAAGCGTTCCACCGTAGCCTCAGCCACCAGCGTGTCGTGCACCAGGTCTTCCTGAGGCGAAGAGTCGAAGATGAGTGTGTAGTAGTCTTGGTTCATGAAGAAAGGCTCCATCTTCCATTTGCTCCGTTCCACCAACTGTTTCTTGCCGTCGGTCACCACGGGCAGGGGAAACGCTGTGCGCTCCTGCTGCTGTCGCTGGTTGGAGGCATAGTTAAAGAAGAAGTCGTCGAACAGCTCGTCGGCTCCCACGGGCATCACCTCGCCGCCTGCGGCAACCGCCATCGAGTCGGTTGCAACATCCTGCACGTTCCCAACATCAGCCGTGCCTTGCCGGCCACTCTGGGTGCAGGCCATTAACATTACGAGCATCAGCAAGCTTGCCGAAAATACGCCTTTCTTCATTGCTCTTCAAGCGTTAAGAGTTCCATTCAGATTTGTTTCTTTACTTTTATGAAGTGCAAAATTAAACATTCTTTCCTAAATTGCAAAATATTCTCAACGGAATCTTATGGAGACTCCGATGCATTTAACAGGTCGTCCGATGCGTTTAACAGGCCGTCCGATGCGTTTAACAGGCCGTCCGATGCGTTTAACCAGAAACTGTTGATAATGGAAATCACACTTCGGATTCAAAATTTGACTTCAGAATTTGAAAGTTATAAAAATAACTTGTACCTTTGCAGTATGACAAGTAGAGAAAGACCTATCAAATCTAACCAAACGCTACATGGGCAACATTAAGAAAATAGTACTCACAGGCGGACCCTGCGCCGGAAAGACATCGGCGCTGGTTCGCGTCATCGAACACTTCTCAAGCCTTGGATTCAAGGTGTTCACCATCCCCGAAGTGCCTACGCTTTTCACACAGGCGGGAATGGACTATCTCACAAACAATCGCGGATTCTTCTATCAGGGCGAAAAGGCCACACTCGAGATTCAGATGGCGCTCGAGGATAAGTTCACACGCATGGCACAGGAGTTCGAGGAGAACTGCATCATCGTGTGCGACAGAGGCACAATGGACATATCGGCCTATATGGCACCCGAGGTGTGGGAGGAGATCACACGCGCCGTAGGCACTTCCACACCCGAACTGCGACAGCGCTACGATGCCGTGCTGCACCTCGTGTCGGCTGCCGACGGTGCCGAGCAGTACTACACCACCGCCAACAACGCCTCGCGCAACGAGAGCAACGACGAGGAGGGACTGCGCATTGCTCGCGGACTGGACAAGAAGGTCATCAAGGCATGGACGGGACACCCACACCTGCGCGTCATCAATAACGATGAGGACTTCGACAAGAAGATGAACCGCGTGCTGAAGGAAATCTCCGACGTGCTCAGTCTGCCCCAGCCCATCGTCGATGAACGGAAATACATCGTGGAACTGGCAGGCCCCCTGCCCGACGACTGCACCGAGAGCGAAATCACGCAGTGCTACCTCATGGGCGATCCCGATGCTGAGGTACGCCTGCGCCGCCGCGTGTGGCAGGGCAAGGTGGTCAACGTGCACACCACGCGCAAGCGCATCTCACCCACCGAGGAGATAGTCACCGAACGACAAATCAACAACAACCTCTACGAGATGATGCTCGCACTGGCCGACCCCGACCGTCTGCCCATCCACAAACTGCGCAAGAGCTTCATCTGGAAGGGGCAGTACTTCGAACTCGACTTCTACAAGGACCAGCTCGAAGGGCTCATCATACTGGAGACCAAGGGCATCACCGAGCACAAGAGCGTGAAGTTCCCACCCTTCATCCGCGTGGTGGAGGACATCACGTGCAGCACAAAATACTATAACTACAACCTGGCCAAGAAGAAGAAGGAGTCATGAAGATAGGCATTGAAGCGCAACGCATCTTCCGTGCCAACAAGCACGGCATGGACTACGTGGTGCTACAGGAGATACTGCAGTTGCAGCAGATAGACCATGAGAACGAGTATTTCGTGTTCGTGAAGCCCGGACCCGACCGCTGCGTCAAAGAATCAGCTAACGTGCACATCATAGAGCTCAACACGCCCTCCTACCCTCTCTGGGAACAGTGGGCGCTGCCTCGAGCCGCCAAGAAAGCCGGTGTGCAACTGCTCCACTGCACCAGCAACACCGCCCCCATACACTGCAACATACCGCTCGTGCTCACCCTCCACGACATCATTTTCCTTGAGCCGCGCGACAAGGCCAACAAGTCGCTCTATCAGAACATGGGGTGGCTCTACCGACGGCTCGTCGTGCCGCGCATCCTGCCCCACTGCCGCCGCATCATCACCGTGTCGCAGTTTGAGCTGCGCAACATCGTAGCCAAGCTCCACATTCCTGAGGAGCGCATGGCCATGATCTACAATGGCTACAACGAATGGTTCCGCGTGCTCAGTGACACACACGACGTTTACAAGAAATACATCCCCCAGAAGGGCTACATCTTCTTCCTCGGCAATACCGATCCGAAGAAGAACACCGAGCGCACGCTCATTGCCTATGCCCGCTACCTGAAGCGCTCAGCCGTGAAGCGCCCGTTGCTCATGGCCGATCTCGACCGCCAGTATCTCGACAGCATCATCAGCCGCAACCACATCGACCACATACGCGAGCACCTGCACATGCCTGGGTACATACCCAACAGCGACCTGCCCGCCATCTACAACGATGCTTTCTGTTTTCTCTACACCTCGCTGCGCGAGAGCTTCGGCATCCCCCTGCTCGAAGGCATGGCCTGCGGCACACCTGTCATCACGAGCAACACGTCGTCGATGCCAGAGATTGGCGGACCTGATGCCATACTCATCAATCCCGAACAGGCCGACGAGATAGCCGACATGCTCCTCCGACTGGAGACCGACCCAGCCTTCTATCAGCAGAAGTGCGAGGTGGGGCTGCAGCGCGCCCGCCTCTTCTCATGGCAGCGCACAGCCGAGCAACTGCTCAGCCTCTATCATGAAATAGTCTAATATGGACGAACAGACAAACGACATAGCACATGAACTTGCACTGCTGCACACACTCAGTGGTACAGAGTTCATACGCCAACTAAAAGCAATATCTAATCGAAACGAATTTCATTTGTTAACGGGAGAAGATGATATATTCACTGTTGGAGGCGAAACCGACAATGATTTTCCATTTCTTCTTAATGCTGCAAGAAAAGCTGTTTCACATGGCTATCGCGTCTTTATCCTGCCTAATCCCAAAGGAACAAGAACGGCAGACTTCATTTTCGAACGAAAAGGAGTCTATAAGCTGTTCGACCTGAAAACAATCACAGGAAAGGCTTCGGCAGGAACACGCCTTAAAGAATCTATCGGTCAAACGAACCATGTTGTGCTGAACATGGCAGTCGATTACGATCCTCGTCTGCTGGCAAAGAATATTCAGTCATACTTTGAATCCAACCAAGAAGCGAGAGAAGTTCTTATTTTAAAAGGAAGTAAGTTCCTGTCTGTTTCACGTCGTTTCGTAGAAGGAGCAGACTACATCAAGATGTTCATCAAAAGATATCTCAGATAATAAAAAGAGTCTCCGAAAGGAAACTCTTTTAAAATGGGTAGTGTCGATATAGTCTTGCCCTCTCGGGATTCTGCCCGGATAGCCAAACTTCATGTTTGACACTGCAAATATACGCACTATTTTTCATTCTCACAACTCTTTTTCATCATTTTTTCAGTCAACGCAGTCGTTTTCTTGCAATTATAGGCTATTTCACACCACAAACTATCCTAAACCGTAATGCGATCTATCCTAAATCGCATCGTGATATAGCCTAAATCACAACATGATATAACCTAAATCGCATCGTGATATAACCTAAATCGCATCGTGATATAACCTAAAACTCATTGTGAAACAACCGCCGACATTGCGTGAGATAACCGCGAGCGAAACAGCACTACTTTCCCCCTTCGACACCATTCATACTCTATACAGAAAAAGTTTGCAAAGCATCTGTTTCATCTGTCAATCTGCATAACAACCTACATACCAATCACTTACAAACGAAACAGGTAGAAGCAGATAATTATTATCTGTTTTTACCTGTTTCATTCCAAACCAACTGATTATCAACAAGATGCAGATAAAAGCAGTAGAAACAGATGCTTTGCAACTTTTCAGAATTAGAGAATTTTCTACCCCTCATCAGTCCGTTCAATTCATCTACAGTCTGTAGTCTAAAGTCATTCATCTATAGTCAGCGACACACTTTCTTCCCATCCTTGATACAAATGCCGT
>JAEEPT010000254.1 GCA_016284895.1 Prevotella sp.
AGATTCTGAATAAATTCGTATATTTACAAGTCCATAACGTTCTTATAACGGAAGAAAGTCTGATTTATTATGGAAATAAAGAAGAGTCCCAAAGCCGATTTGGAAGGTAAGTACACGCAGCGGTTTGTGCTGGGCATTGTTGTGGCCCTCACCATGCTGTACGTGGCTTTGGAATATAATATGGACTCCGACGACGTTCTGGACGATCCCGAATTGATTGAGATACTGAGCAGTGACGAAGAGCTGGCTCCACTGATGCGTGAACAGCCTGAGGTGGCATTGGCTCCGAAGGCCAAGCCCGAACCCACTGTGAAACTGAAGGTGGTTGAAGAAGAACCTGCTGAGACTGAAGAACCCGTGAGGGAACCCGAGCAGACGCTTGAGGGTGATGTGGCCGATGACCTGCCTGATGTAGATGAACAGCCCGTTGAAGAGGAGGGCGACGAAGTGCTGAGCTTCCGCGTGGTAGAGGATTTGCCACAGCCGCCTGGGGGCTATCATGAGTTCATGAAGTGGCTCACACGCAATCTCAAATATCCCACAGTGGTGCAGCAGCGCAAGCAGCAGGGTAAGGTTGTGGCCGAGTTCATAGTGAACAAGGACGGATCGGTCACCGATGTAGGGGTCGTGAAGTCACTCTGTGCAGAGTGTGACGAAGAGGCGCTGCGCGTGTTGCGCATGATGCCTCGCTGGACCCCTGGCATACAGAACAACAAACCTTGTCGCACCAAGGTGTGCATCCCTATCGTTTTTAAAATGTAATCATAATATGTATCATTCCGAAGACATTCTGAAAAAAGTGAACGAAGCACTTGAGCGGCTTCCCTACGACCGACGTCCACAATCGCTCTATGAGCCTATCCGGTATGTGCTGTCACTGGGGGGCAAGCGCATACGCCCCGTACTCATGCTGCTGGGTTATAACCTGTTCAAAGAGGATCCTGAGCGCATCATGATGCAGGCGCTGGGACTGGAGACCTATCACAACTACACGCTTCTGCACGACGACCTGATGGACAATGCCGACCTGCGCAGAGGACACGAGACCGTGCACAAGCACTGGAATGCCAATACGGCCATCCTCTCAGGCGACTCGATGCTGGTGCTGGCCTATCAGCGCATCGCTCAGTGTGATGATAGCCATCTGCCTGACGTGCTGGGACTGTTCACTGAGACGGCGCTCGAGATAGGCGAAGGACAGGAATACGATATGGCCTTCGAGACACGTAACGATGTACGAGAAGAGGAGTATATCGAAATGATTCTACTGAAGACAAGTGTGCTGCTGGCCTGTGCATTGAAGATGGGGGCGCTGCTGGCTGATGCCTCCAAGGAAGATGCCGACAATCTGTATAAGTGTGGCGAGCAGATGGGGCTGGCCTTCCAGTTGCAGGACGACCTGCTCGATGTGTATGGAGACCCTGCCGTGTTCGGCAAAGCCATTGGGGGGGACATTACATCAAACAAGAAGACCTACATGCTGATTAATGCCTTCAACCGAGCCAATGCTGAACAGCGGACTGAACTGGCCCGCTGGGTGGATGCCACGACGTTCGACCGTCAGGAGAAGATTGCCGCTGTCACCCGTCTCTACGACGAGATCGGCATACGACAGCTATGTGAGGAGAAAATCAACTTCTACTTTGACGAGGCTCGAAAGTATCTCGACAAGGTAGGCGTGGCTGATGAGCGAAAGCAGTATCTCAGGAAGTACATGAACGAGATGATGAAGCGGGAGTCGTGATGAAGTTTGTTGACACACATTGCCATTTAGACGGCGAGGAGTTCAGTGATGACCGTCTTTCCGTGATGGAACGGGCCAGGGAAGCAGGAGTGGCAGCCATATTCTTGCCTGCCATCGACCTTCCTTCCTCTCAGCGCATCCTGACGCTCTGCGAACAATACCCGGGCTGGCTCTACCCCATGATAGGACTGCACCCTGAAGAGGTGAAGACTGACTGGCGCCACCAGTTGGATGCTATCAAGCAGTTGCTCACTCGCTCTTTCTTGCGTCCCGTCGGTAGTAATTGTCCAAAGGCCGAGCGAGAGAGGGTAGGGGGAGAGAATGTCCTTGCCATAGGCGAAGTGGGGCTCGACTTCTACTGGAGCCGTGAGTTCGAGCGGGAGCAACTCGAAGCCTTCGAACAGCAGGTGGAGTGGTCGGTAGAGACACGGCTGCCCTTGATGATCCACAGTAGAAAGGCTCAGAACGAACTGGTGCATATATTAAAAAAGTACGAGCGCGAGCTGCCAGGAGGGGTGTTCCATTGCTTCACTGGTAACGAGAAAGAAGCTGCCGAGCTGTTACAGTTCGACCGATTCGTATTGGGTGTGGGCGGTGTGCTCACCTTCAAGAAATCGCATCTGCCAGAAGTGCTCCCCGCTGCTGTTCCGCTCAATCGGATCGTGCTCGAGACCGACTCACCCTACATGGCACCTGTACCCATGCGAGGGCAGCGTAACGAACCGGCCTATGTGGCTCATGTGCTCGACAAAATGGCTGAGGCCTATCAAGTGAGTAGGACAGAACTGGCAGAACAGACCAATCGGAATGTTGAGCGAGTGTTCGGCATAAAAATATAAAGAACATTAAAATCGACTTGTGGGTGCATGACTTTCAGTGGAAAAGTATTACTTTTGCATCCGCTTAACAGCAAGGAGAGATGCTCGAGTGGCTGAAGAGGCACGCCTGGAAAGCGTGTATACGTCAAAAGCGTATCCCGGGTTCGAATCCCGGTCTCTCCGCAGGATGACAGGGATTCAAAAGCCAATAGGGCGAATCCCGGTCTCTCCGCAGGATGATAAAAGGAAAAGGGAACCGCAGGGCTCCCTTTTTCTTTTTGTCGTTTTTTTATTGAACTATTTTTTATTGAACTTGAGTTGCAGCTTTCCGATGAAAGCGGCATGTTTGCCGTTTTGGTCAACAGGAACGGGATTGCCGTCAAGATCGTTGACGTATTCCAACTTCTGAAGATAGGTGTGGGAGTGTCCGTCAAGCACAAGGTCTATTCCGCGCGTCTCACGAATCATTCGGTCGCAGGGGAATTCGGATGTCTTCCATCCTAAGTGGCTCAGGCAGATGACGAAGTCGCACTTCTTCTCTTTCTTCAGCAGGTCAATCAACTTCTGTGCACACTCAGAGGGGTTCAGGTAGCGCAGTGGCCCGTAGTTGGCTTTTGTCACCAGTCCCTCCAGGGGCGGGCAGACGGCAAAGACTCCCACCTTGATTCCGTTGCGCTTCAGAATGATGTAGGGCTTCACAAGCTGAGCCAGCTCGGTGTCGGCAAAGTCATAGTTGGAGCACACAATGGGGAAGTTCGCCATGCGGAACAGGCGAGCCATGTTGTCAAGACCAAAGTCGAACTCATGATTGCCTATGGTGACAGCATCGTAGTGCATTTGGTTCATCAAGCCTACCTCCACGTCGCCCTTGAACAGAGAATAGTAGCTGCTGCCCTGCGAGAAGTCACCGCTGTCGAACAGCAGCAGGTCTGGATTCTGCTGTCGCTCTTCCTTGAGCATCGCAATACGACGGAGATAGCCTCCGCGATTGGCGAGCATGGTGTCAGCCAAGTTCTTGTTGAGTGGCATGATGCACGAGTGCGTGTCGTTGGTATGCAGAATGGTGAGTCGTTTCTGAGCGTAAGTTGCAGAAGGCTGAAAATTGAAAATTGAAGATTGAAAATTGAAAATGGAGAATAGAAGGCATAAAGCCATCCACAACCACTTCAACTTCCAGTTTCCACCTCTATTATAATTATATATTGTTTCCATATTACTGTTTTGATGATTAATTATCAATTATTAATTTTGAATCTTCATTTTTGAATTTCCAATTTCCAATTTTCAATCTTCAATTTTCAATCTTCAATTTTCAATTTTTATTCTTCCCTCAATCTTCGCCGAGACAGCTTCGCCTTGTGCCATCTTCTCCTTGAAGTAGTTGATGATGATATAGCGGCTGTTGTTGCTCTCTTCTGAGGGGGCTACCAAGTCGGTACCCTCTTTGAAGGCAGTCATGCCGTCGTTGCCTTGTGCCAGGTAGTCGATGGTGGTGATGCGATAGCTGCCCTTGGGGTCGATGGGCTTTCCGTGCAGTCGTGCAGAGATGAGCTTGCCATCGCTGCTGATGATTAATTCTGTGCCGCGGCTCACTCCCTCGCCGCCTCTTGCTGCTATCTGGGCAAACAGCTCCAGCAGCTTTTCGCCAGTCAGGGTGAGGAAGCAAATCTTGTTTTCAAACGGAGCTACGTCGAGCACATCGCCAAAGGTCACCTTTCCCTTGGAGAGGGCTGCGCGAATGCCCCCCATGTTGTAGATGCCCAGCACTGGCTTCTCGCCGTAGTTCTTCGAAGCCCATACAAGGATATCGCTCAGCAGATTAGACAAATCGCTCTCTGGTCGGGTGGCTTCCATGTCGTGGGCTACATGGCCTACGACGGGTCCCATCGCCGAGTCCACTTTGTGCTTGTAAGGAGCAATGAATTTGGCTGCATCCTTGTCGGGGGTCTTGTCGTAGCGGTTGTCCACAAC
>JAEEPT010000255.1 GCA_016284895.1 Prevotella sp.
CTGCAAGCGACTGCGAGGGTGCAGGCAACATGTTCCAGGTGACCACTAAGAACCTGTACGACCTGAAGAAGGACGAGAACGGCAAGATTATCTACGACGACGACTTCTTCGGCGAGCAGACCTCACTCACCGTCAGCGGACAGCTGGAGGGCGAGCTGGGCGCAACAGCCCTGGGGGCCATCTACACCTTTGGTCCTACGTTCCGTGCTGAGAACTCGAACACACCGCGTCACCTGGCCGAGTTCTGGATGATAGAGCCTGAAGTGGCCTTCCTTGACCAGGAAGAGCTGATGGATCTGGAGGAAGACTTCATCAAGTACTGTGTGCGTTGGGCGCTCGATAACTGCAAGGACGACTTGGAGTTCCTGAACAAGATGATTGACAAGACACTCATCGAGCGCCTTGAAGGCGTGCTGAAGGAGACCTTTGTGCGCTTGCCTTACACCGAGGGCATCAACATTCTGCAGGAGGCTATCAAGAACGGCAAGAAGTTCGAGTTCCCCTGCAACTGGGGCGACGACCTGGCCAGCGAGCACGAGCGCTACCTCGTAGAGGAGCACTTCAAGAAGCCCGTCATCATGACCGACTATCCGCGAGCCTTCAAGTCGTTCTATATGAAGCAGAACACCGATACTGCAGATGGTGGTTCAGTAGGCTATAAAGGAGCTGTGGCTCCTGGCCCCACCATGCAGGGCACCGATGTGTTGTTCCCGCAGATTGGCGAGATCATAGGCGGTTCTGTGCGTGAGGAGAGCTATGACAAGCTGATGAGCGAGATTGAGCGCCGCCAGATGGACAAGACCCACCTGTGGTGGTACATCGACACCCGTCGCTGGGGCTCTTGCCCTCATGCAGGCTTCGGTTTGGGCTTCGAGCGTCTCATTCTGTTTGTCACGGGCATGCAGAACATTCGCGACGTCATTCCCTTCCCCCGTACACCAAAGAGCGCAGAATTCTGAACAGATTTTAGTCTGATTTTGGAATAAACATTCTATTTCATACAATATGTTCCAAATTTTCCGAAAAAAGTTTGGAGCATATTGTTTTTTTTATTTACTTTGCAAATGGTAAAAATTATTAACTTTAAAAATTTATACGATTGTGAAAAAATTACTTGTTGTTTGTGGCTTCGCGCTACTTGGATTGCAGAATGCTTCTGCTCAAAGCGACAGCTGGGCTCCCCAGAACATCGCAATTGGTGTGGGCGTAGGTACCACAGGTATTTCAATTGATGCATCGACCACTTTTAGCACTTGGCTGGGTCTGCGCGCTGGTGTCGATATCATGCCAGGCATCAAAATCAATAAGTCAATCGACTTGGGTATTCAAGACAAGACTCAAGGGAAAACCGTTGCGGAGATGAATAAATATATTGATGACCTGAACGCAAGGATTGACAATTATAACGCAATGCCAGGTGTTACGAAAATCGACAAAGTGGACCGTTCGCTCCTTCCTGAAAGGGAGCTGCCTAATAAGCTGGACCTTCAGGGTAAGCTGAGTAACACTACCGGACATGTGCTCATCGACGTTTATCCTATTCCCGGATTCTCTTTCCACGCTACGGTCGGTGCCTACTTCGGCCCGTCGAAGATTATTTCTGTTTACAACAAGCCAGGACAGGAAGGCCTTCCTGAAGGACTGACTCCAATCAGCCAGTGGAACAACGCCATCATTGCAGCAAAGGCTAATCCAACATCTTTGCTTTATACACAGGTGGTAAAGCCCAACAACCTTGACATGATTGGTGCTGAGCTGGGTGACTACTTCATCACTCCTAATCCTGCAGAGAACGGTAACGTTGAGGCTAACATCAAGGTGAATGGCTTCCGTCCTTATGTGGGTATTGGCTTCGGACGTGCTGTTCCCAAGAGACGTTTAGGCGTTCAGGTGGACCTTGGTTGCCAGTTCTGGGGCAAGCCGAAAGTTTACATCCCTACCTATAACAAGGATGCCAATACGTATCAGAATGAGCAGATCGATGCCGAAAGAGCAGGCGACGATGCAGGAAAAATCCTGAAGATCGTATCGAAGTTCTCTGTCTATCCCACGTTGAACATCCGTCTCGTAGGTCGCATCCTCTAAGTCTTTTCTTGACAGAAAAACAAATTTTTGCCCCGATATGTCGCGAGTGAGACATATCGGGGCAAATGTTGTTCGGTGGTTTAGAGTGTGTGAACTGTGCTATATGTTGAATCCAATGTTGATGAACCACGCGTTGCCGTGAATGGTGCTGAGGCTTTCTTTGGCAATGTTGGCAATGCCCAGCTGGTAGCCAGCTTCTATATAGAGATGATTATACTCGAATCCGCATCCGAACTTCATGCCCATATCAAAACGGTTGAATTTATTGTCGCTGAAGGCACTCACGTTGCTCACATTGTCTTTGATACGTCCACCGACGCCCAGTGAGAAGTAAGGACCAACGTAGGGCAGAATGGCCATGTCGTGACCAAGGTCGAAGCCGTACTTGATCAGCACCGGAAGCTCCAGATAAGACAGATTGATCTTCTCCTTATAGTCCTCAACGTTCCGGTGGGTTCCGCGCTCGGTATAGTAGATTCCGCTCTCAATGCAGATAGGGGTCTGCTCACTGATGCGCACACCGGCTATAGCACCTAACGTGAGTCCTGTTCGTGAACAAGCGCTGCCGATGTCGCCAGACAGATGTGCAAAGTCGATGCCAAGGCGTGCACCGAAATAGAAGTTGCTTTCCTGGATGGAGATGTCGCCGGTGTTGTATTGCGCATACGAGGCAACTGACATGATAGCGGCGGCAAAAAAAGTGAAGAGTCTTTTCATTTTTAATGATTGGTATAAATACAGTGATTCGTTTCTGACTGCAAAGATAATGATTTCTTGTCAGAACACCGCTTTTTTTGAAAAATAGTGTTTGTATCTTTTGGCTCTTCCATAAAAACTTTTTATATTTGCAGAAAATATTGGCTAACCTTAAAAACAAATTCTGATGAAATATGTCGTCTTGCCTGAGCAACGCGAACGGCGGTTGTCGTTCTACCTTGCAATGGAGGAGTATGTGGCTCGGCATCTTGACGAAACGGATTTGTTCTTCATGTGGCAGGTGGAGCCAACGGTCATCTTCGGGCGTCATCAGGTCATGCTGAATGAGGTGAATGTGGAATACTGCCGCGAACATGACATTCAGATGTTCCGAAGAAAGAGTGGGGGAGGCTGCGTCTATGCCGATAGGGACAATGTGATGTTGTCGTATATATCTAAAGAGGAGAACGTGGGGCTGACCTTCAACCGCTTCATCAATATGCTGCTCTTGGTGCTACGCAAACTGGGCATCGAGGCTACTGGCACCACTCATAATGACGTGATGATAGGCGACCGGAAGGTGAGCGGCACTGCCTTCTATCATCTGCCAGGACGAAGCATCGTACACGCCACGATGCTCTACAACACGAATATGGAGCACATGCTGCATGCCATTACGCCCTCTCACGAAAAGCTTCAGCAGAAAGGCATTGAGAGCGTTCGACAGCGCATCACGCTCCTCAAGGATTACACCACACTTACGTTAGAAGAATTTAAAACCTTTGTGCGCAAGACTCTCTGCTCGGGTGAGTTGCCTCTTACGGCTGCCGACGTGGAAGGTATCGAGCAGTTGGAACAGACTTATCTGCGCGAGGAGTTCATCAAGCACATTAAATCATAACTTACTATGGGAATTAAACAAGAACCTGTACAACGAGAGAAACGCACATGCCTCTACGACAAGCATGTGCAGATGGGGGCACTGATGTCGCCTTTCGGTGGATTCGTCATGCCCATTCAGTATGCCGGCATCGCTCCGGAGCATACTGCCGTGCGAGAACATGTGGGACTGTTCGACGTGAGCCACATGGGCGAGGTGAGCGTGCGTGGCTGTGAGGCTGAACGCTATGTGCAGCACATCTTTACCAACGATGTGGCCGGTGCCCCCGTGGGAAAGATCTTCTATGGCATGATGTGCTATCCCGACGGTGGAACGGTCGATGACTTGCTGGTCTATAAGATGGGCGAACAGGATTTCTTCCTCGTCATCAATGCCTCGAACATTGACAAGGACTGGGCCTGGATGCAGGAACACGCCCAAGGCTTTGATATCGACCTGCAGAACCTGTCTGACATCTACGGTCAGATAGCCGTGCAAGGACCGCAGAGCGAAGAAATCGTTGAGCGGGTCTTGGGGCTGAAGTGTTCAGAACTGAAGTTCTACGAGGCTCGCTATCTTACCGAACTTCCCTCTCCTCTGGAGGGGCAGGGCATGGGTGTCATCTCTCGTACTGGCTACACGGGCGAGGACGGCTTCGAGATTTACGCCTCTCATGCTTATATCAATGACTGTTGGGACAAGCTGATAGCTGCTGGTGTGCAGGCTTGTGGACTTGGCTGTCGCGACACGCTCCGCTTTGAGGTCGGTCTGCCGCTCTATGGCGACGAACTGTCAGCCGAGATTTCGCCTGTCATGCCA
>JAEEPT010000028.1 GCA_016284895.1 Prevotella sp.
CACAGTCGGCATCCTTATTGAGATAGGGCATCACCAGGTCATGAATGGTCTTGTTGGCCTGTTCAACTGTTAGACCCGCAAGCTTAATCCTGCCAAGAATGGGAAATTCGATGCAACCATCGTTCTCTACAAGATAGTAATGAACCTGACCACGGCTTTGCCCCACACGAATACCACCAGTACTAGAGGTTGCATTACCAATAACCGCAGGTTCTATTCGATTGAAAGGCATCACAGCCTCTTTATCGTTAGCTGAATAGACAAAGATAACGAGTTGATCCTTAGGCTTGATGGTCATGTCATAGAGCATGGCGCTCTTACTTCCGTCGAACTCCTTAGCATTCTGGAAGTAGGGTATGTCCTTGTAGTGGGCACAACTGGTGAGGAGGAGGAAGAAAAGGATGTAGATATTTATTTTCATCTTGAGAAGTGATGTCTATAAAAGGGAATTTCTATTATTGAGGTTATTCGGTGCGGAACTTGTTGATGGAGGAGACGGGGAGGCGGAACTTGAAGCAGCCTATTTGATCAAGGACCACGGTGGCATACTTATTGCCGCTCACCTGTTCGATGGTACCCTTCAGGTTCTTCAAAAGCTCGGACTCAGAGAGGATGCCATCACTCACTTTCACGGTGTCATTGACCTGCGGATGCAGGGTCTCGGAGTATTCCACTGTGCCGTCGGCATACTCAAGAATGGCTTTGAGCACCTCAATCTGATTATTGGGAACACGGGCGAAGCTGGTGTAGCCATTGACGGTAAGGGAAAGAGACGGATCCTTACGGAAGCACTTGATTTGCTGACACTTGCGAAGGACATCGACACGATTCAACTCATCGACACGGATGAACACCTTGCCACTGATGACCACTTTCTCGACACCCTTGCGGGTCTGAGTGGCCACGTAAGCCTCAACGTGATATTCTGTTAAGGTAGAATCATTAACAAAGCCTTTAGCATTGTTGAGGAAATCCCTGACTTTCAACTCCATAAAGCGTTTCTTTACGTCTGCCACATACCATGCGGTGGGGTCGAAAGTCTTTTGAAGGGGCTGTCGCTCGCGCTTGAGATGAACGACACTTTCGCCTGTAACGCTCTTCATTCGCCGATAATTTCGCTTTTTTTTCTCCATGCCTCCGGCGCAAGGCCCACCACTTACGTTGCGGGTCTCGACGGGGATTAACGACGACGCAGAGTCTTGTTTCGTACTCATATTCAGGCAGTTACGCCTTAAATTGAAGAAGTGGGCAATATTATAAACAGCCCGAAAAAGGCTGTCAAATCCGAAAAACCACTTCTCAAGTGGGCAAAGTTACGAAAAAAAAATGATATAAAGGTGCAAAAACGTAGAATTATTTTTTCATTCAACCACAACAGGTCGAAACAATTCAGGCTAAATGGTGATGCTTTCTTGCCAAGATCGTGAAATGGTTTAGGATAGATCATGACATGATGTAGCCTAAATCGCTGAACGATATAGCCTAAACCATGCAACGAAACAGCCAAGAACGTGTCGTGAAATAGCCGCCATCAGCAGAGGAAACAGATGAAAGACATCTGCTTCCATCTGCATCAAGTGCAAGCATCTGTATTTCAATATGTTACGCACATGAAACAGATGAAACAGATGTTTTGCAAACTTTAAATATACTCTTATTGTTGTCTGTAAAACTTCCGATCGAGTTTGCCGTTGTAGGTGCGATGAATCTGCTCCACCTGCTCATAGAACTGGGGCACCTTATAACTCTCCAGGCGCGCGTTGATGTAACGGGCCAAATCGCGCTTGCCTACCTGCATGCCGGCTGACGGAACGTAGAG
Source organism: Prevotella sp. (assembly GCA_016284895.1). GTDB lineage: Bacteria > Bacteroidota > Bacteroidia > Bacteroidales > Bacteroidaceae > Prevotella. The sequence continues at coordinate 1,820 of JAEEPT010000028.1, forward strand.
CATTTTCAAGGCACTGCCAAGAACGGGGTGAGACACAGCGATGCAGATGCAATCCTTGATGCCGCTAAACGAGAGGGCCACATCCTCTACTTCGGAGGGTGCCACCTTGAAGCCACCGATATTAATGACATCGTCGTTGCGCCCTTGCAGGATGAGCATGCCCTCGTCGTTGATTTCGCCATTGTCGGCAGTGAACAGTGTATCATCGTGCAGCACCTCAGCCGTCTTTTCAGGATCGCCCACATAGCCCGTCATGAGAGTAGGTCCCTGGCAAGCCACCCTACCGTCGGGTGTGACGAACACGCGGGAGTGGCGCATGGGTCGGCCCAGACACCCAGGCAGACTGTTCCCATTATTATAATTATAGGTGCAGATGATGCCCGTCTCGGTAGAGGCATAAGTGTTGTAGAGGCGACTGTTGGGCAGTGCCTGACATAAAGCCTGCTGATCAGACATGGACAGATGAGCCCCACCAGCCTCCACGAAATCGATCTTATCGGCATAGTTGGCCAGTTGGTGTGCTCCGAACTGCAACAGCATGCGTATGCTGGCTGGCACCAGGAACGTCGCCATCTTCTTGCACGGATAGTCGAGTGCATGGAAGAACTGTCCCAAGTCCTTCATCCCTTCCAAGATGTAGAGTGTGGCTCCAAGCAGTATGACAGGATAGATTTTCGAGAGACTGCCGATATGGTTGAGGGGTCCACAGATGATGAACACGAGGTCGTGGCTGAACTGCTGACCATCGATGAGGTTCTCGGCATTGCACACGATGGCCCGATGACTGATCATGACCCCCTTCGACTTGCCGGTGGTACCAGTGGTGAAGAGTATGTCAGCCGTTCCTTCAGGAATCACGGCTCCTCGCAGCTGCCGACTGATCTCATCGAAGCGGTGCTGGGGTGTCTCCTTCTCCAGAGGGACAGCCACTGCCTTGGCCAGATGGATGGCAAAATACTGCACCAGGAACTCCGCATCCTGTGAGGAGCGCATGACCACCGCTTCGCCCTCGCGCACACCTCGCTGGCGCAACTCACTCGCCCGCTGCCGCACCTTGCGATAGAGCCGGGCGTAGCTGAGGGTCACACCATTGCAGATGACAGCAGGCTTGTCGGCATACTGTTCTGCATTCTGTTTAAGATAGTCCTCGATCGTCATCATCCCTTTGCGTTTATTTTAGCCTCGACCATCTTGACGATGTTGTCGAGCGATTTCAGATTCTTAGGTGTCGCATCGATGGCCTCAAGTTCAATACCGAACTCCGTCGAGAGGGTCATGAGAATCGTGGTGACCCCCAGCGAGTCGAGCTCTGCAAACAAGAAGTCGGAGTCGAAGTCCACCAGAGGCAGCACATCCTCCAAGAGTGCTTTGATTTTCTGCTTTTCTATTTCCATCATTACTTAGTTGTTTTGATACACCTTATTATAATATAGTATATAGCCAATTCATAAACTCGTTGAACCAGGCACTCGCCTCGCTGCTGGTCTTGCTCCATGTAGTGCCGAATCCGTGGCCTCCTGTCTGATACTGCACATACCGGTGTGGCACACCGTGAACGGTGAGAGCCGAGTCCATGAGCACAGAGTTATGGTAATTGACGATGGGGTCGTCGATACAGTTCATGAGGAACACCGGTGGACAGAAAGCCGTAACGCGATGTTCGAGCGAGAGGCTGTCGCGCATGGCGGTAGAGAACTTGCGATATTCACCGAGCAGTCCGCGACGCGAACGCTTGTGCACACAAGGATGGCTCATGGTCACCACTGGATAGCATGGTGCGACGAAGTCAGGGCGCAGCTCGCCCCTCCCGAACAGTGCAGCCGAGAGCGACAGATGACCGCCAGCCGAGAAGCCCATCACGCCCACCTTGCGATAAGCCTTGGAACGCACCAGTCGAATGGCCTGCTGCACATCCTGCAGGGGCATGGGGTGCTGATGGCCCCGAAAGAGGAGTCGGCTGTGGGTGATGAACGGCATGATGCCCCCCGTACGATAGGCGAGCACATAGGCTGCTATGCCACGATTGCACAATGAGCGCGCCACGCTGTCACCCTCGGTGTGTTTGTCGAGCCAGAAGTAACTGCCGCCCGGACACACGATGACAGCCACCGATGCCGGTTTGGCTGGCAGGAACTCAGTGAGTGTGACGGCATGTGAGCCTTGTCCTGTGCCATCCCAGATGTGGGTTACCTGCTGTGCGCTCAGGGTGAGTACACACAGGCTGAAGAGAAGGGTCAATAGTTGTCGCATCACTTCTCTCCTACCCTATTATTTCTTTTACCCGTTCGCTGGACAGCTGACGGTACTTGTGTTGCAAATCGGCATTGAAGTCCACTTCAAAATACTCTTCATCGTAGAAAGAGAGTTTGGAGTTGGTGTCGGGCGCACATTCTATATAGACCATTTTGTCGAAGTCGATGCCCTTAGCCTCACATATCTGGTCGGCCAGCTTTCGCCCGGCATAGGTGATGCTGGTGCCCGGGTTCTCTTGATACAGTTCGGTCACTACGACATAGACCTTGTCGCCTCTCTGCCGGATTTTCAGTCCACAGCAGGAATCCTGGTCCCACGTGCCCCGAAACTGAAAAATCTCATCGTAATATTCCTTGGGTACTTTCATGATGATGTTTGATGGAAGATGTTTGATGGAAGATGTGTGATGTAAGATGTAAGAGGTGAGAGGTAAGAGGGATGATTACACATTTACATTACGCTTTGAGCGATCCACCTTGTGTCCGAAGGTCTGATTGCGCAGACGGCGGTCAGGCTGTCGGTAGGTGCCCTCGTTCATCTCGCGAAGCGCTACTTTGCAGAACAGATTGAACATCTTCTGCTCCTGAGACTCATTCTTATAGAACGACTGCCAGGCATAGTCGTAAACGTTCTGCAACTGCTCGGGTGTCATGTGCTTGGGCTGGAACACCACCTGACCGGCATTGTAGTGGTTCCAGTCGAAATCGAAGATGCGGCCCTGTCGCAGCAAGTCGTCGTAGGTCTTGGTATGCGGGAAGGGCGTGAGCACGGTGAACTCAGCCAAGTCGAGGTCTATCTCGCCCAGGAAGTCGATGAGCCGCTTGCAGTCGTCCTCGGTCTGATTGTCCAATCCGAGCAGGATGGTGCCCTCTACGCCTATGCCGTGGTCGTGGTAGCGCTTCACACGCTCCTTGATATAGTCGCTGGTGTCATAGACAGCCTGATAGACATACCATGCGCCGGCATCGTAGGCCAGCTGCAGCACCTCGTCGTCGTCCTCAATGGTGTGGCTGATCCATTTCTTCTTGAGCGGAGCAATGGCACGAAACAACTCTTTCTCCCACTCCTTGTCCTGCGCCAGCGAGTTATCGACAATGAACAGACGGTTGTTGTCGATGGCAGCCATGTCCTCGACCACCTTGTCGATGGGACGGGGACGGAACTTGCGGCCACCCAGATAGCTCACCGCACAGGGGTAGCAACTGAAGCGGCAACCGCGCGAGGCATGGAAAAGATCCACCATCTGCACCCCCTTATGATTGTAGAGTTCACGTTTGTAGAGGTCACGCCGACAAGGGCCAACCGACTCAATGGGAGGCATCTGGCCCATATAGTTATAGACCTTCTTCAGCTCACCGCGCAAGAAGTCTTGCATGACCTGTTCGGTGCGGCCCTCGCTCTCGCCCAGGAAGAGGCTGTCAACGTGGTCAACCATTTCCTCGGCATGCAGCATCGACGAGATGCCACCAGCCATGACCAGCTTGCCCCGCTTGTGATACTCGTCGGCAATCTCCCATCCACGCTTCACCTGAGTTGAGAGCATCATGGAAAGCGCCACCACATCGCACTCTTCATTGAAGTCGATGTCCTCCACATTCTCATCAGTGAACGACACATCGACGTAGTCGGGCAACGTTCCAGCAAAAGCCACCGGTCCGTGCGGAGGCAGATTGAAGGTGGTCTGTCCGGGCAGTTTCTTCCACTTGGGATAGATGAGTTTCATCTTTATCTTTTCCATAGATTTTGTAAAAAATGTTTTAACGTTCAGTATTGGTAATCTGATTCAATATGTGTTCGGCAGTCAGCAGTTCCGAGCAGGTGACAACCGTCCCGACGATCACCCCCAGGATGCCGTGCGAATTGATGTTCTGTCCGGTGAGCAACACGTTAGGGATCTTGGTGCGATGGTGCACGCGGGCAGCAGGTCCCAGTGCCACATCCTTGGCAATGCCATACATGGCCCCCTTTTCCGTACCAGTATAGTCAAGGTAGGTGAGCGGTGAAGAGGTGTCGTAACCCGCTATGTTGCCAGCCAGTCCCGGATGGTCCTTGCTGACCACGGCAATGAGGCGTTCGGCACGGTTGTGCTTCAAGCGTTCGTAGTCCTCGCCACGGTGCCCTCTGCGCGTATCTTTCCACTGCTCCACTTCTGCGAACTGCATATAAGAAAGGACCACAGCCCCCGTGGCATACTGCTGATGGGGTTCAGCACAGAAGTGCATGTACAGATAGCCTCGTGGCCAGGTGACATCGGTATATTGTTCGCAGTCCCAGGGATTGTCCTGCCGATAGCCGTAAAAGTTATAGTTCATGTAAGGAACCGTCTTGGGCTTGAAGCGCAGATAGACGGAGAAACAGCCAACGGTCTCCGGCAGCTGGGCTATGCGGCGACGGTAAGCCGGACGAAGGAGCGGTGTGTCGCACAGCTCGACCAAGCGAGCCGGATGGATATCGGCGATGACCAGATCGGCAGGATAGAAACGGTCGGTCTCAACCCCGATGGCCTGATGGTCGTTGCACACCACCTTGCGCACTCTCTGGCGGCACAGCACCTGGGCGCCACTGTCATTCAGCTCCCTGACCAGCGACTTGGCAATGACATCGCTACCACCCACGATGCGGAACGCACTCTGATTATAGAAATCGGTGATGAACGCATGAACAGAGAACGGTGTCTTGCCCCGTTCGGCACCATAAAGAGGAATGTTGCCAGCCAGCACGCTCCGCAACAATGGGTCGGCTATGACCTCATCGAGCACCTCACTGATGCTACGCAACTGATAAGAAGAGACGAATGGTGACACATCGTCCTCAGCCTTGCGCAGGCTGTGGAGCGACGATGCCGAGGCAATCTGCTCTATCAAGTCAAAGTAGCGATTCAGACTGTCGCGCTCCTTTGGGAAGTCGGCTGCCAGCGTCTCGATGAAGCGTTCCCTGCCATTGGCCAGACGGAAGCGCTGCCCCTCAAACGAGACAACATCGTAGCCATTAGGATCGAGACGCGACAACTGCATATCGTCGAGCACGCCAAAATAGTTCAAGAAGCGATAGAGCACCTGCCCCTCATCGGCACTACCGATGAAGTGCATGCCCGTTTCGAACTTCACATCATGGCGCGTGAAGCACTGCAGACAGCCCCCCACCTGAGTGCCCTGTTCCAGGATGGTCACCTCATAACCATTGCGACTCAGAATCAAACCGCAAGTCAGCCCACCCAGGCCACTACCTATCACGATGCATTTCTTTCTCATGTTCTCTGCAGATGCAAGTTCGACGGTATGACAGCCACATTAGCAGCTATCTCGTAATTCTCTTCTCCACTGATGGTGGCATAGACCTCGGCATGAGGATAGACCAATGCCGTCAGCAAGGCTTTCTCGCCCTGACCGAAGTCGGTGAGACATATCTCCTGCTGATGGTCATAGCCGTGCTCCTCGAGTTCGGAAACCGCCCTGCGCAGGTTCTTCTTCATGCGCCGTTCCACCTCTGCCCCCTTGTACAGATACTGATAGCCTACATAAGTGGCACAATAGGCAGGTGACTCCAGCTGTCGGCACATCTCTTCGTAATGCTGAAGGTAGTAGTGGCGGAACTGCTTGGTGCGCAGCAGCAGGTCGGAGCTGAAGCGCGTGTCGCTGAGGGCAATGCGTGCCTCTATGCGCAGGTCAATCTGTCCCTCACGCAACATGAAGTCTTTCTTGGGCAGCACGTGACCTGCACCATGAATGAACACCGGAAGCACATCGGCCCCCAACTGCTCAGCCAAATAGAAGGCACCCTTATGGAAGCGCAGGATGTGACAATCATCAGAGCGCGTACCCTCGGGAAACACTGCTATGGAGTAGCCACGCTCATAGAGCGGACGCAGCTCTTCGACATGGTGCTGAATGCCGTTGCTCACAGGATAGTACTCGGCATAGTGGATGATGCCACCAAAGAACATGTTCTTCCATACCCAATCCTTCGTGAGGAACACGATTTTGGGATTGAGCATGATGAGACACATGAGGTCGAGCTGCGACTGATGGTTGCAAATGATGACAGAAGGACGTTCGAACGTCTCACCTGCCACATTGTCCAAACGGAACTGCACCCCCGGCACATGATAGATGATGAAACGGGCCATACGCTGCAACAGGCGATGGTAGCGCAGGCGCTTCGCGTCGGAGTCCTTCCCGATGTGCCGATAAAGCCAGGTGTAGGGCAACACGAAGAATGTGCCAACGACGAAGAACAACAGCGAGAAGAGTGAATAGCCGATACGCTTGAGCGTGAGCGGTACCTCACGACGCGTGCCGTCGGCCTTCAGCGTGATCCAATGATAGACAATAGGCGGCAGATAGAACGCCATCATCACCACCGTAATCATGCCAATGACAGTCACCTCAGCCAAGGAGCGCAAAGCAGGATGACGCGCCACAATCAATGAACCGATGCCGATGAACATGATGACGGCTGAGAGCGCCACACTGCGCTTGTAACTTTCGAGCCTACGACGGCCAGTAGCATGTTCAGCTATCAGGCCCTCCGTAATAAATATGGTGTAGTCGTCGCCCTGTCCGAAGATGAAGGTGGCAAGAATGATGTTCACAATATTGAACTGTACGCCCAACAGTTGCATAGCCCCCAGTATGCAGACCCAGCTCACCGCCAAGGGGAGGAACGACAACAGGGCCAGTTCAAGACTGCCAAAGGAGAGCCACAGGAAGAAGAACACCACAAAGCCGCAGACAAAGCCGATGTAGTTGAAGCTATCAGACAGCATCTGCACGAGCTGACTGCCTAAATCCTGACCGCTGAAAGCAAAGCAGTGACCGTCACCGGCATCCTGACGAAGCAGACGTTTCACCTCATCCTCATGAGCCGTCTGAACGAAGCTGACCACACGTGTCTTACCTGTTTGCTGCTGCACATAACTGGTGGAGAGGAAATCCATGATGGGTTGGAAAAAGTCTAATGGCTGGGGCTCGGCAGACTGGGACACCATGCTGACAAAAGGCTCAAAGGCATCAGCGGAGAAGCCTTGGAGCTGGGACTCGCGTTGTAATGCCGCCAGCAAACTATCCCGATGCTGAGCCCAATAGCTATTCCAACGAGCTGCCAACTGCTGCTGTGCCTGCACGGAAGGCAGGAAATGGCCAACGCCACTCACCCGCTCCACCTGTCCCTTCTCGACAAGCGCCTGCAACTTAGGACTAACGACTTGCTCGTTGCGCTGAAGAGCATCCTCCATACAGTCACCCTCAGCCACCACATAGACCTGCGCCTCTCCAGTGGCATTGACCAGCAGCTGCATGCCCTCACGCTGTTCGTCGGTCATGTAGTTGATGTGTCTGATGTCGGAATCGAAAGAAGTATCAAGACTGTGCCATCCCAAGAACAGCGTAAGCAGAGCCAGCACCAAGAGAAAGACGCGTCGCTGACGAGCGGTCTTCAGTTTGAGCACGTCGAGATTCACGTTTAGCTGGCGGTTGCCGACGGAACGACCTGGCTTGACGTAGAGTGGCATGAACACCAAGACAAAAAGGATGGTGCCCACGAGCATGAGCGAGCCGAACCAGCCCAAGTCACGCATGGCAGCAGCATCGAGCCACACCAGACACAGGAATGCGCTGACGGTGGTGATATTGCCAATGAGCAATGGAGCGGCCATATCGCGCAATGTAAGCTCACGGTGCCCCGTCTCCTTGAGATGATCTAAATAATGTAACGGATAGTTGACAGCGATGCCGATGATGACCGACCCGATGCCCAGTACAATGATGGAGATGGAGTCGTGGAACAGCGACATACCAGCCACGGCAAAGAGCCAACCGAAGATGATGGCTGCCCCAATCCACAGCATGTCGGACAGGCGTCGATAATGGAAGTAGAGCAAGAGCAGGATGAGCGTCACTGCGATGAGCGTAGCAATCAGGCTATCGGTCTTGATCTGATTGGCATTGCCTGCCGCAATCAGAGGGCCACCTACCGCTGACAGATGCACCGTCAGCCTCTCGCTGCACGTCTGTGCCATCGTCTCGTCCAACAGTTGTCCAAGCTCGTTGTTATGTAACGACTCGCTCATGCCGAACGATGATGTGAGGAAAGCGAGAGCCGTCTTTCCGTCGCGCATGAACACATAGCCATCCACAATGGTGAACTGTTCGCTCATCCTGAACGACTGCAGGCGATGGATGACGGGTGTAAACAGATGAAGAGGATCCTGTCGCATGGTCTGCATGAAACTGCCCGCAGTGGGTAGCTGCAACATGCGTTTGTTCTCCTCTAACTGACGAGCCACGAAACCGGGTTGGCGCAACAAGGTATCGATGCGCTGCCAGTCGGCTTCGGTGAGGAAGAATGGCACATTCTCCATGACAAAGTCCATGACATCCAGCATCTGTGTTTCGTCGATGCGCACCTGCACATCTTGTACCAGATGAGCCACATCGCGTTCATGAAGGTTCTGTTCGAAGGCATCCATTGCCGCCTCGATACTATCGGTATGCTCACCTGAGAACACCACTACAATCCTGTTCTGGCCCGAAAGTCCCTGATAGACCTCATTATAGCGTTCGCTTTGCTCGTTGTATGGCAGGAACCGGGCAATATCCTCCTCATAGTCGATGCGCAGTGCCAGCAGCACAGCCCCCGCCACCAGCCATATTAGACAGAGGGAGGCGAGGAGGCGATGAGCCGTCATCCATCGATAGATATGAAGCAGTCGGTCTGTCATCTTTTTCTACAACAGAGTTGATGGAGGAGCATGCGTGGCCAGCCATAGACAACAGCCAGGAAGCAGAGCACGGTGTTGAGCACGGAGATGCGGGCGAAGTCGGCTGCCGGTCGGAAATGGGTGACGCGCTCTTCCCTCGGTGGATAATAGACCCTGATGGGGAGTGACACCAACCTGACGCCGTGCCATGCGGCAAAGACAAGCAGTTCCAGCTCAGCCTCATAGCGAGAGGTGATCCATCGGATGCCAAAGAGCTTGTGGAGCGGATAGAGCCGGAAGCCCGTCTGCGTGTCGGGCAGAGAGCGCCACGTCTGTACGGTGAACCAGAAATTCGAGAACTTGTTGGCAAAGAGACTGCCGCCAGACATATTCTCCTGCTCCAAGTTGCGGGAGCCCACTATCAGGGCATCGGGCATTTGTTGCGAAGCCTCGACGAAGAGAGGGATGTCCTCGGGGAAGTGCTGTCCGTCGCTATCGATGGTGATGGCGTAGTCGTAGCCCAACTCCAAAGCGCGCCGGAATCCAGCAACGAGGGCATATCCCTTGCCTTGGTTCAGATGGCAGTCAACGATGTCAATCGGTGTATCGCCCATCTGCCGCAGTTGCTTTCGGGTATCGTCGGTACACCCGTCTATCACCAGGATGACCTGATCGGTGACGAGCAGGATGCGTCGGAGCACGTCAACAATCGTTCCACCGTTGTTGTAGGTCGGCACAACAACGCAGATCTTCTGGCGTTTCATACTTTCGTTCGTGGTGTTCATCGGCAGGTGTACAGTATTTCTTTCAGTCCCTCTTGTTGAGGACTAATGATATTTTCGTCATAATCTTTCCTTTGGCCTCAAGCTGTCCCTTGAACTTACACTCCCCTTCATTCGTCTGCAATGAGAGGAACCTCACCGTCACTTCCGGATTCTCTATAGGCGAGATGACGGAAACGAACTTCAGGTTGGTGATGCGGGTCAGTGAGAGCGTCTCGCCCAACCGTTTCTTCAGCAGCTCGACAATCATCTGCACAATGCAGACCCCTGGTGTGACAGGATTGCCAGGAAAATGGGCCTGATAGATGTAATGCCCAGCATTCAGTCGGATATCCACCTGTTCTGCCGTCTCGTTTGTGACGACAAACATGTCATTCAGTAGTCTCATCGTCTTGATTATCTATTTCTTGGAAACTATATTTCAGTCCATACTTCGAGTTGACCAAAGTCAGCGTGCGGTCGGCATCGACCGTCACCGTCCGTTTACCTTTGCGCTGCGGATTCTGCGTAGCTCCGAAGAGGAACTTCAAATCGCCACGCACCACCCGCTTAATGTACCAACGGTTCATGGCAGGCATCACGTTGAGCAGTTTCACCTTTTTACGGTCGGGCGACAAGGTAAAGTCCAGAGCATGAATGCCAAACTCGTTGACGACAGCCCCCCGGCTGCCCGTGGTATCGGTCTTGATGATGCAGATGCCTGTCAGTTCAGCTCCACGTGCCGCGATGGTCACACGGTAGTTGCGCTTGCCGCTGATTTGCAGCAACGGAGCCTGCGCCCAAAGAGCGACAGAGCAGACCAGCATACTAATGGACAATAAAAAGCTTCTCATCAACACGTTCATTGGTCTTTACATTCTGCAATGTGATGACTGTGATATCACCACTTGTCTCAGTCATCTCCACCTGCGACACCATCCGTCGGGTGCTGCTGAAGTGGAGGCGCACGCTCTTGAACATTTTCTTCACCTCTTTTTTCTTAGGGGTGAGGTCGGCCATCCACTCATCGCCCTGCACATACATCACGCAAGTGAAATCGCCATTCGATGCGAGGCTCTTGCCCGTGACACTATTCATCATCATCTGAGCGATGCTCTGAAAAAGACGGCTCTGACGAATATCGATGGTGTGCGAACTCTTGCCCGACTGAATGTGGACGTTCTGTCCATTCAGGATGAAGACATACTTGTATGGCGACGTGTACTCCCAACGCAGTTTTCCGCTGCCGTCGAAGTACATCCTTCCAACCGAGGTCATCTTATCGTTCAGGAAACGAAGCGACTTGACCTGTGTAAACGAGCAGTCCAAGGTACGGATAGACGCTGCCGTACGGTTGATGCTCTCCATCATCGCCTTCGACTGCGCCTCATCGGCCTTTTTCATTGTCTGAGCCTGTATCGCCATTGATACGACCAGACAGAGCAGGAAGCATATCTTTCTCATAACAGTAATTTCCTCTATTTAGCAATTAACACACAGCCCAACATGATGAGTGCCACACCTGCCCATCTGACCAAGGGTACCTCTTCATGAAAGAAAACAATGGCAGCGAGCATTCCAAACACATAACTTAGCGAGATCATGGGATAGGCCATCGAAAACGGGAAATGCTTGACGATGTAGAGCCAGAGCACAGTAGATAGCGCATAGCAGATGCCACAGGCCAACAGCCACCAGTTATCCAGGTTGCGGACAAAGAATCCCCACGTCCACGAGAAGGCACCCATGCGCTGTAAAGCCAGCTTCAAGAGCACCTGTCCGCCACAAAGCAGCAACGACTGGACAATAGATATGAACAGCAGCCTCATCCTTCTACCCGTTGCAACAGAACATAAGAAAAGTTATCGCCGTCACTGTGGTTCACCACCAGCAGACGGTTCACGCTGAGCGGTTCCTCACAACCATCGCACCGCATGAAAGCAGGCACGTTCCCACTCTTCAGCAAATGAGCAGCAGCATAGATGCCCAGACCAGATACGGTGTAGCACTCACCAAAGAGATGCTTATAGTGCAGCATGGGAACCGAGGCGTAGTGTTGCCTCACAGACTCATAAGCGCTGTCGTTCTGCTCAGTGCCATTAAGACCAAGCAGCACAGCATCGACGGCAGTAGGCAGCACCGCTGTATTCAACTGTCCGAAGCACATCTTCATATCGGCCATCTCGCACAGGGCATGCTCCTTGTCTTCTGACAACAGCATCGCCACCGATGTCTCACTGGCAGTGACCTGTCCCGGCTGTCCTACGAAGCCCATGCGCTGAAGGATCTTGAAGTAGGATGGTGTCATCTCGTCATTACCCGTCACCAGTGCATTTCGGATATCCCCCACCCTCAACTGCACGAAGGCATCGAAGAGTGCGCTGTCAAACGACACGCTTCGGTGGCTATAAGTTGAATTATAGCCATGACACTTCTGCTGAATGGAGATCAGTGAGCTGATGGTGTTATGGGTTGACTGCATGAAATAAGTCGGTTTCAGCATCTCCTCGCCCTCTCGACAGAGCTGGTCGAGAAAGAGCTCAGTATTCTCGATACATCCCAAGCCTGTACCGGTGATGACAGCATCGGGCTGTGAGACCCCCGTGTCCTTCATCACCTTCATTGCCGTAACCAGTGCACGCTTCAGAATCTTTCCCATCCGGCGCGACTCCAGCGGATTGATCCACTCACGGAAGTTGGGGTCTATGCTGCGCGTGTAGGGTTCGTTGTGCCAGACAGGCGCCGTCATCCAGTCCTCAGCGAGAGGCTGTTGCACAGAGATCTGCGAGGCACCCTTGATGTATATCCTTCTGTGGTCACTCATACTTCGTGTCTTGAGATGATTAAACTTGAGTCGTTGCCGCCAAAGCCGAACGAGTTGCACATCACATGCTTCAGTTCAACATTCTGCAGACAAGCAGTCACAGGAGTGATGCCGTTCTCCATCGGCTGTTTCCATCCGTAATTGGCAGGAACGATGCCCTGCTGCAGAGCCAACAGGCAGATGACTGCCTCAACTGAGCCCGAGGCACTTGTGGTGTGACCCGTCATGCCCTTGGTTGATGACACTTTCGGCATGTGCTGTCCGAAGACGCGCTTCAAGGCCTGACTCTCACTTACGTCATTATTGGGTGTGCCAGTACCATGCGCATTGACATAGTCGATATCAGCCGGTTGGAGTCCCGACATGTCCAAGGCCTTCTGCATAGCGAGATAAGCACCTTCGCCATCGTCGCTGGAAGCAGTCTGATGGAACGCATCACAAGCATTGCCATAGCCAGTCAGCTCGCCAATGGGAGTCACCCCTCGCTTGCGCGCAGAGGCAGCCGTTTCCAAGACGATATAAGCAGCCCCCTCGCCAAGATTCAGTCCTGCACGTGTGGCATCGAAGGGTCGGCACTGTTCGTGATCGAGAATCATGAGCGTGTTAAAGCCATTGAGATGGAACTTTGTGATGCACTCCGAGCCCCCGACCACCGCTATATCGGTGAGACCGCTTCTGATGAGGTTAGCGCCGAAAATGATTGCATTTGCTGCAGATGAGCATGCAGTAGAGATGCTGGTTGTCATGGAAAAGATGCCAAAGCGACGAGCAATCATCTCAGTCATCGCTCCGCAGTCGTGCGTCTTGATATAGGCATTGCGTGAGTCACCGTTCAGATAGTCGAGATAGTACTGTTCGCTCTTGTCCATACCACCCACGGTGGTTCCTGAAACAAAAGCGATGTGCTGTCCCTTTTGATCTTTGAGTCCGGCTTCGCCCAGTGCCTCTTCCAAGGCAAGCATCCCCATGAGCGCAGCACGCGTGGTAGGTTCCTCAGTGATGCCCAGCATCTGCTTCATCTGTTCATCGCTCAGCTTCACCTCGCCTACCGGAAATTCGTGGTGCGTCGTCTTCAGATACTTCAGCGCCTGAATGCCCGTCTGCATACCCTTCAGTGCCTGCAGCGTCTCAGCCTTGTTGTTACCGATGGCCGAGAGGATGCCCGCACCAGTCATCATGATCGGTTCTATCATGCAGTTCTCGTTTACTTCGTCCTGTTCTTACTCACAAACTCAGCGATAGAATTGATAGACTTGAAGATGTCCTTTCCTGCTGAGGGGTCCTTGATCTTGATGCCATAGTTTTTCTCCATCATCACAATCAGTTCAAGCGCATCGATGGAGTCGAGTCCCAGGCCTTCGCCAAAGAGCGGTGCATCATTGTCAATGTCTTCAGGCTGAACATCCTCAAGGTTCAGCACTTCAATAATCTGTTTTTTCAGTTCTAAAATCAATTCTTCCATTTCAATTATTCTCTCTTTTTTTATTTATCAACAATATAAATATATGCATTAAACTGATCTTTCGTCTCACAATCTATCCATCCTGTGACGGCACTCGTTGTAGTATCGTCGGCAAAAGTAGCCGTGAGCACGTCATGCATCATTTGCTCGTTGTGCTCGTTGAGCACATAGAAAGCCGTCTCTCCATAATAATGATGACGGATGGCGATCTCGCCCGTCACGATATTGGGCAACGTATAGACAAAGATGGACGGGCTCGGATAAAAGTCATCATCATGCTGGATGGTATCCTCATACTTACGGTCATTGCAAATCGATCCGCTCCTATTGAACAGCACAACAGCCCTGTCCTCAAGTTCACCATGCGACTGTTCCTCGTCGCGTATCAACAACTCAGCAGCAATGAACCCGAGTTTGCTCAACTCGTCCATCTTAAAAAACTTAGGATAGTCGTTGACATAGGTACGATAAAGCTCCGTGAGCAGAGCTGTCCCCGAAGCGTTCACCTTCAGCTGTTCGCCATTCAGTTCGACGCTTGTGGGAGTGATTCTTACCCAACTCTTCACCCTCATGCGTCACCTCCTTTCCTGAACAGCATGGCGGCATTGCAGCCACCGAAGCCCGAGAGCAGCTTGACGAAGTAACGCCCCGATGCCGTCTCGTTCTGAGCCGACAGCCGGACAGGCCGTGAAACGCCCAGTTCCTCGAAGCCACGTGTGGCAAGCACCATCTTATCGTCAAGCGCCTTCATAGAGAGGATTGTCTCCAGCACTCCAGCAGCCCCCATGGTGTGTCCATAGTAGCCCTTCAGCGAATTGAGCATCACCTCATGCAAGCCTGCACGAGCCACCGCCACCGCTTCCATCTCGTCGTTATAGAGCGTCGATGTGCCATGAACATTGATGAATGCGATCTGCTCTTTCGGCACGCTGGCAGTGACTGCTCGCAAGGCACGATAGCAGCCCTCAGCCGTTTTGGAAGGGTTCGAGATATGGTGAGCATCATTGCGCACAGCACCTTTCATGACCATCCAACCATCCTCGTCAGCCCGATTCACCTTTTTATATATAATAGTAGCAGCAGCCTCACCCAAGTTCAGCCCCACTCGCTCCAAATCGAAGGGGCGGCACTCCATAGGCGACAGCGCCTTGAACGACTGGAAGCCACTGATGATGAAGCGTGACTGCACATCGGCTCCCACCACAATAGCAGTATCATAGGATGTTGTCTGCAAGAGTCGCATAGCCGTGATCTGTGCTGACAGACCGGAAATGCAAGCATTCGAGACAACGAGCGGCTGTGTGATGATACCGAAATAGTCGGCTATATGCTGAGCAGCAGTTCCAAGATGGACCCTGTCTTCAGGATAGAGCGCTGAATGCTGATCGAGCAAGTCGATATTTCCCTTTGTTGTAGAGACCACCAGCAGCAACCTGTCAGCATGCAGATTGATGTCAGTCTGCTCTACAGCGCGTCTAACCGACTGAATAGCAATGCGTTCGAAGGGGGTATAGCCATCCATCGGCTCCACCTGATTCCAGTCGAAGAGTGAAGCCATGAAAGGTTCTGGCAAATCCCTTCTGACACACGAGCCAGCCGACCATGTATCGCCAGCAGCATACTTCTTGAGTTTGCTGTGTCCTTGTTTCACCTGCGCATAGTTTTCAGCCGTTGTGAATCCGAGCGGTGAGTATATGTTGTCGGCAATCTTTTGTATCATAACAAGTTCCACATGCGTTTCCACTCTTGATAGAAATCAGGAGTGGTCCACACCAGTTGGTAGTTCATATCCATAAACACCTGCACACTACGGCCACTGGCCATCAGTTCGTCGGTGTCAGGATCATGTATTTCGTAGTCGAAGATGATCTTTGCAGCTTCCGTTGGCCGGTAGATGATGTCAATTCTCGGTCGCATGCCATAAGTGATGGGCTTGCGATAATGGAACTGCAGGTCCACCAGCGGAGCGAAATAGCCGAAGTCGGCAATGCGCAGATACTCCAGCTTGTACTGTCGGCCAAACTCTTCACGGGCATCTTCGAAATAGAGGGGGTAAGAGCCGTGCCACACCACCCTCATCGAATCGACCTCGCTGAAGCGGATATCCAGTAATTTCGAAGCTTTCAATACCTTATCTTCCATCTCACATCATTTTGTTTACAGGCAGTGTGCCGTTGTGCGCTCGCACTTGGTGTCAGGCCAGTGAATCGATGTCACTGAGGGCAATCTTCATTTCGGCTGTGACCACGGTCTCATCGCCCACTTTCACACGGGCATCGACCAATGTAAGCTGCATGACCTCTTCCTTCACTTCGATGCTCGTTGTCAACTGTTCGCCCAACCTCACCTCACGCAAAACACAGAAGTTGCGTATGCTTCCAATGAAGCCGAGCTTTACCTTTTCTTTATTTATATAGGAGTTGATATATCCCATTCTGGCAGCACATGTCTGCGCAATGTTCTCCACAAGTGCACAAGGGTTCAGCTCGTCACCTTCGATAAAGATGTTATCACTGCGCACCTCGAATGTGGTGGTAGTCAGCACCTCATCATAGTGCACAAGTTTATCAATCATGATAAACGGTGGTTGCTGAGGCAGCAGTGTGCGTACGTCGATTGTCTCTAATCTATTTTCCATCTGGCTGCCAGAATTCATAATAATTGAACCACTGTTCGGGATAGCGTTGCAGCACCTCCTCAAGCTCATGTACAAAGGTCTGTGCCAAGGCAGCAGCCCGTTCCGTCCTATTCTTGGTAGTCACACTCTTATCGATCTCCACTCTGCGGATGTAGCCCTTGTACTTATATGCCGAGACCTTCATAATAAAGATGGCAATGGTAGGTACGCCTCTCTGCAATGCCAGAGCGTAGGGGCCTAAAGGGAAATGAGCCTTAGCGCCCAGGAAGTCACACTCCACAAAACGTGTGGATCCGAACAGTCGGTCAGCCGGTATGCTCACGATTTCGCCATTGGCCAGAGCATTGTTCACAATGAACACGTGCGACATGTCTTCACGAACGGAGATCATCCTGATGTTGTTGGGATTCAGCATACGTTTACGATTGTCCATCACTGATTGGGTCTCACCCGAATACGCAATCGCATTGTACGGCTTATCGAAAGACTTGAACGCATAGCCTCCCAACTCATAATTGCCCACATGACTGCTAAAGATGACGAATCCTGAATCCTGGCGACTCAGTTCCTGAAACAGTTCGTTGCCTTCGAGTTCGAACTGGAAGGTCTGTCCTGCGTATGCTGCAAACCGGTCGAGAATGACCTGTCCGAACCGGTAGTGATTCAGATAGACATATCTGAAGGCTTTCCACGCCCCATAATGCCGGCGCTGACGGAAGTAGTGGTACATAGAGATATAGCCACTATGAACAAAGAGCATGTAGAAGGGGATGACGAAAATGGCCATAAAGACATAGACCACCCTCACGTCGATATACTTAAACATCCTGATCAAGGCCTGATGCATCCACCTGGTGCCATCGGTCTTGCCCGTCCACTTCTCATGATTCAGCTGTTCCGGCATACTTCCCTTTCCTACTTCCTACTGATTAAGCCACCTTGCTTTCGATGTAATCGCAGAAATCTTTCAGTGTCTTCACACCCGTCATTTCTTCGGGTTTAATCTTAAATCCAAATTTCTTCTCTACAATCACGACAATATCAACGAAATCGAGGCTGTCAATGCCCAGGTCATCTTTCAGCGATGCCTCGGGCTTGATGTTTTCTTCCTCGATTTCGAGGTCCTCGATGAGGAACTCCTTCACTTTTTCTTCAATCTCTTTTCTTTCCATAATTATCTATAAAATGATTATTTCTTTACTTTACACACCATGATGCTATGGCCTTGCCCCAGATTGTCATGGATGGTCTCTACCTCTAACCCGGCCTGTTCGATGATACGCACCATATCGTCGGTATTGTACATCTTAGAGTTGCCGTTGGCCAATGCCGTGAAATAAAGGCTGGTCATAGTCAGGCAGAAGGCGGCAGGTTCGAAGCGCTGTCGATCCCAGAGTGTCTCCATGATATAGACTCTGCTCTTCTCGTCCATGATACGTGCAGCGCGTTCCAGTATGCTCTGGATCTCGTCCTCACCGAAACAGTCGAGGAACTGACTCATCCAGATAGCATCGTAGTGTTTGTTAGTGGGGAATGAGCTTGAGCGGTTCAGCAGATCGGTGCCGAAAGCATCGATACGCTCTGCTCCCGGCTTGCCTGCCGTTTGCCGTTCCATCATGTCCACCTGTTGCGGCAGGTCCATCACAGTCACGAACACGTCCTCGTCGTAACCCACGCACTGCAAGGCCCAGCGCCCGGTGTTTCCACCCACGTCGAGCAATGTGCGAGGCTTGTTGGCAAAGACGATCTCAAGTGCCTGTTGAAAAGAGCTGTCGCTATAGAAATGATCGAAGCCGAACCAACTCTTCTGCACCTGTTCGGGCAGTGAGGACAGTCCCTCGTAGATGGTGGGCCAGTCACCGAAGTGTTTCAGTCCTGTAGGCTTTCCTTCGCGCAGTGCCTCTTCCAGGTGAAACCACCCCTCATAGTTCACATCATGATTGAAATCGATGTTGACTCTCGTTGCGGGGTCGTTGATGAGGAACCACCCCGTCTTGGTCATTTCGAAGCGCTCAGTCTCGGGATCAACAATCACGGTGCCGATGCAAAGCGAAGCTTCCATCAGCACCTTTACTGCGTAGATTGACAATCCTGTTTTCTCAGCCACTTCAGCTATGGTCATCCCCTTGTCGCTATCGCGCAAGAGGTCGAGTATTCCGAACTTTAGCATCAATCGAGAAGCCTGGAAGACAATAGGTCCCCAGGCTATCCACTCTGCACGGGCCTGCGCCTCGCGAGCTGACAATTGATCTTTTGTATAGGCTTTCCTTAAAGCAGGAGAAAGATTCATTCTATTACTCAGAAAAATTGCAAATACTATTACAGACTACTTCATTTTGGCAATTCGCTTGCCCAGTTCTCCGAAGGTATCGTTGAAGGCTCTGTCGGTACTGACTGCGGAGCCGCCATCAATCTCGTCAATATTCACCGTCAGCAATGGCTCTCCGCCATTGGTGTCAGTCACTGTCAGCGTGCCCCATACACGGATGCAGGGTCCGGGGATGAATCCCATCACATTGATAAACTCATCGACCTTGGTCACCTTAATCGTCATTCTGTACTTGGCCTCAGCAGCGGTCTTCACGAACGTCACTTTCTTGTTGCGCTCACTGAATTCCTCGATAAATCCATCGTATGAGATTTTCGTTTTCGAAGGAATGTCAGCGTATTTCTCTGTCAAAGGCATCTTGCCGTCATAGGAGGCTCCATCATAAATCACTTCCAGCAGGCATGTACCTTCAGCTGTCTTGAAGAGTTTCTTGTCGCCATTTAAGACTTTCAAAGGGTTTGCT
Organism: Prevotella sp.; assembly: GCA_016284895.1. Taxonomy (GTDB): domain Bacteria; phylum Bacteroidota; class Bacteroidia; order Bacteroidales; family Bacteroidaceae; genus Prevotella. The sequence continues at coordinate 21,247 of JAEEPT010000028.1, forward strand.
GCAAATGCAATCACTGCTGCTACAGCCAGGATTGCTGTCATCATAGTACGTTTCATCATACTTAAATGTTTTTAGTTAGTAAAAAAAATATTTATCACAATCTCCAATTCTTCAGCACGAGGGCTGAGTTGGTTCCACCAAATCCGAAAGAATTACTGATCACCGTATCGACCTCTGTGTCGATAGTCTTCAGTGCGAGGTTCAGAGGTTCTGAGAACTCGTCGGGTTCCTCAAAGTTGATGTTGGGAGCCACAAAGTGGTGCTTCATCATGAGGATGCTGTAAACGGCTTCGGAGGCACCTGCCATCCAGCACTCATGCCCCGACATCGACTTGGTCGAGGAGATGAGGGCGTGTTGTCCGTTGAACAGCCTATTCAGGGCGATGGCCTCAAACTGGTCGCCCTGTGGTGTACTCGTGGCGTGGGCGTTCACGTAATCGACATCTTTTGCCTCGATGCCGGCATCCTTCATGGCACGGCTCATCGCAATGAAACATCCCTCATCATTGGGCTGCGAGATACCGTTTCCATTGGATGAGAAGCCATAGCCACACACCTCCGCCAGGATATTGGCTCCACGTGCTACCGCGCTGTCATAGTCTTCCAGCAACAAGGCAGCAGCGCCACCACTGGGAATGAGTCCGTCACGGTTCTTGTCGAAGGGGCGACTGGCTTTTGTGGGCTCGTCCATACGCTTTGAGAAAGCCTTCAGCGCATCAAACGATGCCATCGAGTATAAATTGGTTTCCTGCGCGCCCCCTACGAGGAT
>JAEEPT010000256.1 GCA_016284895.1 Prevotella sp.
TATAGTAGGTAAGGCCCTTGCCTTCCTTCTTGCCTTCCGTCACGCGCATCATGATGGCGCAGAGGGCAGGACAGAGGGTCAAGGCCGATACGCACGACAGACCTACCGACGAGGCAATGGTGATACCGAACTGGGTGAAGAACGTGCCTGAGGTACCCGGCATGAAGGTCACGGGAATGAACACCGCCATGAAGACCAGCGTACACGACACCACAGCCACCGACACCTCGCTCATGGCCTGACGAGTGGCTTCGCGGGCATCACTGATGCCATTCTCAATCTTCGCCATGACGGCCTCGACCACCACGATGGCATCGTCAACCACCGTACCGATGGCCAGCACCAGGGCAAACAGCGTGAGGATGTTGAGCGAGAAGCCTGCCATCTTCACAATGGCAAAGGTGCCCAGCAGCGACACGATAATCGAGATAGAAGGAATGATCGTGGCCTTGAAGTTCTGCAGGAAGAAGAACACCACGAGCACCACGAGGATGATGGCAATGACCAGTGTCTCCACCACGTTGTGGATGGCGGCAAAGAGGAAGTCGTCGCTGGTCATCAGGGTCACGAACTCCAGTCCGGCAGGCATCGACTTCTTGGCCTCCTCAAATGCCTTGTTGATGTTGGCGTTCACCTCGGTGGCATTGGCTCCTGGTGCTGCAAACACCATGAACATGGCACCCGGGCGGTTCTGGATGTTGGAGGTGAAGTTGTAGCTCATGGCACCAATTTTCACTTCGGCCACGTCGCTCAGGTGCAGTATGCCGCCACCGCTGGTGCGCAGCACGATGTCGTTGAACTCCTCGACGCTCTTCAGCGTACCCTTGTACTGCATGGAGTACTGGTAGGAGTTGGTCGAGAGTTCGCCCAGTGTACCCACAGCCGCCACGAAGCTCTGTCCGCCGATGGCTGCGAAGATGTCGTTGGGGGTCAGGCCGTACTGGGCCATCACATCGGGCTTCAGCCAGATGCGCAGGGCGTAAGTATTACCCAAGCTCTGAACATTGCCCACACCAGTGATACGCATCAGGCGCGGCTTGATGTTGATATCGACATAGTTGGAGACGAAGTCCTCGTCGTACTTGCCGTCGGCACTCTTCACGGCGAAGATTCGCAGAATGTTGTTCTGGCGCTTCTCCACCTTCACACCGATCTTGGTCACGTCGGCTGGCAGCAGTGCCTGAGCACGGGTCACGCGGTTCTGCACATTCACCGTAGCCATGTCGGGGTCGGTGCCCTGCTTGAAATAGACGTTGATTTCCACCTCACCGTTCGACGAGGCTTTTGAGGTCATGTAGGTCATGTCGTTCACACCGTTGATGGCCTCCTCCAGCGGTTGGATGACCGACTTCATCACCGTGTTCTCGTCGGCACCGGTATAGCTTGTCGTGACATTTACCGTAGGCGGCGCAATGTCAGGATACTGCTCCACTGGCAACGTATTTATCGAGATGTAGCCCACCAGGGCTATCACTATCGAGATGGCACACGCCATCACGTATTTATTGATAAATATATTGTTTTTCATACGACATGCACTTATTTCTCATCATTGGGGAACAGCACCTTCTGACCCTCACTCACATTGTTTGCACCGGTGGACACAATCACGTCGCCTTCGTTCAGGCCGCTGGTGATGATGAAGTCCTTGCCATTGCCAGTATCTTCCGTCGTCACGTCGATAGCTGTTGCCGTGCTGTCGGCCTGCACCTTATAGACGATGGACTTGTCTTGCAGGCGCACCACTGAATACTGCGGAACGATAATCACGCCCTTTTCAGCAAGCGGCATGACAATCGTGCCCTGAATGCCAGAATACAGATGGCCTTCGGGATTGGGGAATGACACCTTGCTGGTGAGCGAGCCGGTGGAAGCATTGACCACACCCGTGAGGCTGATCACACGGCCCTTGTGGGGATACTCCGTACCGTTCTTCATCACGAATGTCACTTCGGGCAGGCTGGCAATGTACTTCTCCACTTCAGCGGCTTTCACGCCTCCCTGCACCATCTCCTCGACAATGCTTTCAGTTACTGAGAACTCAGCATACATCGTGGTGTTGCCGCTCAGCATGGTGAGCTGCGTCATGGGCGACACCTGATCGCCGGTGCGAACGGGAATCTCGCCGATGATGCCCGCCACGTTGGCGGTGATGGTGCAGAAGCCAAGGTTCACCTTGGCACGGTTCACCGATGCACGGGCCTGAGCCACTGACGCCTGCGCCTGCTTGTAAGAGTTCTCGCTGTTGTTCAGCATGTAGCTGCTCACAATCTTCTTGTCAAACAGGTTCTTGTTCGACTCGTACTCCAGCTTGGCTGAGTTCTCCTGAGCCAGGGCAGCCTGCAGATTGGCCTGTGCAGCCTCCAGCTCCAGCTGGGCGTTGCGCGAGTCAATGATGAAGAGGGTCTGCCCCTGCTTCACCTGCTGGCCTTCAGTCACGCAGATTTTCATCAACTGACCGCTCACTTGTGGCGTAACCGTCACGTCGTTCTGACCTTTCATTCTGGCACTGAACTTAATGGGAAGCTCAATGTCTGATTTCTTCACTGTCAGTGTCTCGAATGATGATAGAATCTCCTTCGGCTCTTCAATTCCGCATGAAGTTGCGCCTGCTGCAACACTCAGCAACAGGACCCATTTAAATGCTTTCATTCTTAATTGTTATTTTTGATTTGGTTATTAATTGTTTAGCATGTTTCACATTGCAAAATTACTTAAAAATATCAAAATTCTTTAATAGTGTATGCGCGTAATTGTATGTTTTGCAGATTTTGCAACTTTTTTTGCATCTTTTAAAAGTATGTCTCCTTGCCCCAGAAAGGGCGACCGTCATCAAAAAAGGGGAAAACGCGTCTTTTTTTTATGACCGTTTTCCCGATGAAATCGCGGTTTATTGACCCCTTTTACACCCTTGTTTGCGATTTAGGCTGTTTCATGTTGCGATTTAGGCAAGATGGTGAAACGATTTAGCCTAAATCATTTTGCGATTTAGCCTAAATCGTGTCGTGATTTTGCCTAAATCATTTCGTGATTTTGCCTAAATCATTTGGTGATTCAGGCTGCCTCTGATCATGACAATTTAGGCTCTTCTTTTCCTTCCTTCTCTTCTGTCAGTATGTTCTTCAGTTCCTCGAATGTGCCGTCAGCCCCAACGCGACCGTCTTTCAGCACAATGATGCGGTTGCACTGCTGGATGGTGCTCAGTCGGTGGGCAATGACGATGCGCGTGCATTTCAGTTTGGCCAGGTTGTCTATGACGGTATGCTGGCTGATGTTGTCGAGTGCCGACGTGGCCTCGTCGAGGAAGAGCACGGTGGGCTTTCTGACCAAAGCCCGTGCAATGAGTATTCGCTGGCGCTGTCCGCCCGACACGCCCTTGCCATCGACGGTGATGGGGGTGTCCATGCCTAATGGGAACTGGCGTATGTCGCCGTCGAGTGCAGCCAGTCGCGCAGCCTCCCAGGCATCATCGTCGGAGAGCAGTGGGTCGTTGAAGATGATGTTGTCACGGATGGTGCCCTCAATCAGCTGGCCGTCCTGCATGCAGATGCCGATGCAGTAGCGCCTGAGACTGCGCAGGTTGATGTCGCTCAGGTCATGCTGGTCGTAGAAGATGGAACCCGCCAGCGGTCGCTCCAGTCCTTGCATGAGGCGCATCAGTGTGCTCTTGCCACAGCCAGAGGCTCCTACAAGTGCGACGTAGTCACCACTGTTGATGGTCAGGTTCAGTCCGTCGAAGAGCAGCGGCATGTTCTCGGCATAGCGGAACTTCAGGCCGCGTATCTCTATGCGTCCTGTGATGTTCTTCACCACCTGATGGTTTTCGCTGAATTCAGGTATGGCCGCCATGATAGGTTGGCAGAGGCGCACCTCAGGCAATATGCGCGAGGCGAGCTTTATGATGTTCTGCAGCTGTATCATAGCCTCGTTGACAAGTATCAACACGGCACAATAGGCAATGTAGTCGGAGAGTGACAGGCCGAAGTGCCAGGCAGCCCCCATGGTGACAATCATGGGCAACAGTTTCATGCAGTAGGAGATGCTGTTGACGTAGAAACTGGCAATGGGCTGCCTACAGCTGTACATCTCTGACGGAGCGTAAGCCTTTGCCCACTGCAGGACGGCGCGGAACTCGGCTCCAGAAGTCTTGAGTTTCTGTATGCCTGAGAACAAGCCGAAGAGTGTACCTACAAGGTGGGAGCCTTCAGCGTTCACGTTCAGTTGCACTTTCCTCGTATAGTAGAAGACGAGTGCATAGGACATCAATTGGAGTATGATGACAATGATGCCCGTATAGAGCAGCGGACCGCCATAGATGAAGAACTGAACGAACATGATGGCAGAGAAGAGGAAGGTGAGTATGGCAGAAAGGAAGGCGACCGTGAGGTTTGAGCTGACACGCGATATG
>JAEEPT010000257.1 GCA_016284895.1 Prevotella sp.
CAGGTGATGGCATAGCCGAACACACAGCGTAGAGCGTTGAGATAGGGGTCTTTGAACATAGCATCGTAGAAAGCCTTGTTCTGCTTCTGTGTGATTCCCTTGTTCTGCATACGGATGATGAAGTCGATGAAGAGAGCCTGCTGTTGGCTGTTGTCAAGGTTCAAGCGCCCCTGATAGGCAGTCTCCTCTATGAGCAAGGAAGTATAGGTCTTGCCCGTGAACAGTTCCCTGACCTTTACCTGACGGAAGGTAAGCTGGGCTCTTGTCACGGTTTGCTGGGCTATCTCCTCTACAGTCACCATATCACCGTTCATCAGTCCGGTAGGCAGGTTGTTTTGAATGACCATCAGCAGGTCGCCCACCTGAATGTGCGTGTCTGTGTAGCCTAACTTTCTGCGGATGGCAGCCGACAGCTGACCGCAGGCTTTGTTGCTGTGGCAGATGCAGACGGCACTGTTCAGCCCCGATGACTGCACCTTCGCCACATAGTCGTTGAGCATCGACTCGAGGTCGGAATGTAGCTGGATGTCCTTGTACCGGCGGAACGGCAGGAATCCCCATAGCTTCTGCGAACCATACGCCAGGCTGTTTTCTGGAGCGGCGTTATAAAGACGACGCACCTGCTTGGAGGCGTCCACGATGCCGCTGACATCCCGCTGGCGCATAATCTCGGTGAGTTGGGCTTCACGGGCCGTCATCCCGAACACCCTGCTAAAGTAGTCCTTCATCAAGGCTGGGGAGTAGTACTGCTCAATGGGCGGAAGCTGGCAGGGGTCGCCCACAAACACGAACTTGCTGCCCGGACGGGTGTCGTACCCTAACAGTTCCTTCAGCAACCGTCCGTCACCGAACTTGGCCTGCGTCACGTCTCTCGAAGCTACGTCAGACACCATCGATGCCTCATCAACGATGTAGACGGTCTCAGGGTTGGCTTCCTCGTCCAGCTTTGACGGCTCAAACACCAGGAACAGCTGGCCGTCCTTGTCAACCTTGGGTTCCTCCTTCTCGCCGAACTCTTTGTTAAGGCCGTTGAAGGAGTAGACCATCGAGTGGATGGTGGACGTCTGCCCGTTGGCTTCCGACAGGTTGGCCAGCACCTTGGCGGCACGGCCCGTAGAGGCTAACAGGCGGTAGTGCTTGCCTTGGTCGGACAGCGACCTGATGAGAAAGCGCATCAGCGTGGTCTTGCCCGTGCCGGCATAACCCTTGAGAATAAATACCCTGTCGGCAGAATCATTGACGAAGTCAAGTATCTGCTTCAGTACGTTCTCCTGACTGGTGGTCAGCTTGATATTAGAAATGTCACTTTGTTGCATAGTAATGCTCAATGATATACTTGGTAGAGGGGTAACGCTCATATTCGGCATTCACATACTTGATGCATTCAACGATGTCGGGGATGCCTTTCTTTAGTTCGTTATATTTGATTGCTCCATTACCATGAGCCAACGAATTGCGCGACTGTCTGACACGGTCATACAAGGGTCGAAGCTCTCTAATGAGGAAATCTTCCGATAGTTCATCGGCCAAGTCAGGGAAAGCGGCGAGGTCATATTTCCAGTTCTTCAGCTGAAAGTCTGGCTCAGGAATGCCGAGGATGCTTGAAATGAACTCTCCAAACTTCTTAACCGTCAGCTGACTTGGCTTTTTTTCGCTGAACATGCTGGATACGCGAAGGATGACATACTCTTCGGCCAGAGGATATGCCTGCATCAGCATATCGTGTTTGATAGTCCAGTTAATAGCCACTTCGATGTTGCGAAAACTATTGTTTTCCACAAAGTCCTCGGTTTCTTTGTATAACTCGTCAAGTATATTACTGATGGGCTTCACCAGTTTCTTCTTTTTCCTGACGTTCTTGTAGTTGTTCCTAAACTTGGAAATGAATTTGCCAGCCTTGATTTCTCTCAAGTCAATGGTGGCTATATACTCATCCAACTCAGAAATTGATTTGCCCAAGTCGCGGATAGCCATATCCGGACTTGCTTCGATTCCTGAGGTAATAGCTTCCTTCAATAGCTTTACCTTGCCAAAGTCTTTCAAACTACTGGCTATCTGGTTGTACTCCTGTAACCGGGCAATGTTAGTAAGGTCGATGACTGGAGCCACCCGTTTATCAATAGGCAGCTCTTTCACTTTGTTGGCTGGTCCTAACTTCTCAAAGGCTCCGTATAGGATGGACATAAGACGGGTTCCCTTCATAAACTTGGAGTAGTTGAAGAGTACGATGGAGAAGAGCGGAATGGAGCGGAATGCATGAGTCACGTCGAAATAAATCTGGTCATCAGGCAGCAACATGTCGTAGACTGTATCGAAGATGTTCCAGATTTCCGTTTCCGAGAAGCCCGCTTCAATGTCATGTTCTTCAATCTGAGGTTTGAGACCTATGCGAGTATTCAAATCCTCAAGTCGGTGCTGAAGACCTATCTTCTCTATCTCATCGGTGATGCGCGTCTGACCATCATCAAGCCAGTTGATTTCTTTCGAACCATTCTCACCGGTTTTCTCTTTGGAAGTACAAAAAATCAAAATCTTGTCTTTCTCATTCCATTCTTTGCAAACATGCTCAACAAGAGCTTCCTGGACAAAACGCACAGGTCCAGATACGGCACCGTCGATATCATATTTGCACTGTACATAATTGTTTGTTCCTAAGAACGATATAAACACTTTCCTTGCCATGCTTACAATAATCCTAATTCTTTACGCATTATTTCTACACTCTCTTTATCAGCTATTTTTTCCAGTTCAGAGAGTTTGCCTTTTAGTTTCTTCATCTCGCCGGCATTCAGCTTTTGGGCTTCACTGATAAAAGCGGTTTGTTCAGACTGGTCAAAGGTGTGTCCCTCAACTTTCAGCCACTTCACAGTTGTCCCCACTAAATTTCCTGCTGAGGTCTTGCCTTTAATAACCTCGGAAAGCGGTTGACTGAATTTCTGTTGTGCATCTATCTGCTCCTGCTGACGGTATTCAGCAATGGATTTTGCATTCTGGCAATCTGCCTTCATCTGAGCAAACTCTGTTTTTTCTGGATACAGAACAGCTGCTTTCTCCAAGTTGGCCAAAGCCTCATCCCAAAGTTCTGAGTTCATCTCCTGCTTAGCTTGAAGGATGAGCCTGTTATACTCTTCTGACTTTTGCTTTTCCAACTCGACTGCTTGCCTACGTGCTTGCTCGGCAGCAGCTTTCTGTTGCATATCAATTTCGCGCTGTTTGACTGTATTCAGGATTTTAGTTTGCTGGTCTTCATGATGTTGTTGAAGTTCCTGCTCTCGCTTTGTAGCTTTATCTTGACTCAAAGCATGTAGACGTACAAATCCCATCAGTTGCAAACGATGATTGTATTCGGCAATCTTTCTTGACTTATAATGTTTCTTACCGGCATTCTTAAAGTCTGTATGAAATCCCGTCTTGTCATAGTCGTCAAACTTCCAGTCGCCCGTAATGGAATGGAAGCCAACACCAGCAGACATTTTCATCAGGCAGGAAGAACCATCTGAAGGAATTATTGACAGAAGTGACTCTATGCAACTGAGCACTTCATCCGATCTTTCGGCATCATACTTTTGGAAAAAAGCCCGTTCTTTCTGCAAGTATGCTTTTGTCACATCATTGATGACTTGGAACAGACAATTGATTGGCTCATCCAGTAATGTACGCTTTTTACTGGCGTACGGCGACCTGCCATTTCCAAATTTCTCTAACAAACTAAAAGCATTGACTGCCAACGAGATGTTGCCAAATCCTTTTTCTCCAGGAGCTACACATTCATAAAGTGTGTTGAAACCAACAGGGTTGAAACGAGCGTCTGTATGTGAATTGCCTTCTTTGTCTGTACCCCGATGTTTCCACCCTCCTTGCCAGTCAGAACCATGTCCTCTAAGATTGAATATCTTGGTGTTGACAAGTATGGTCGATGGCATTTCCACATCGCCAATGCGAATGAAGCGCATAAAGTCCGTTCCGTCCTTCATGTTGCCAAACACCTCTTCGTTTTTCTGCTCATCTGTACGCAGATAGTTAAACAGTGCAGAACGAATCGAACCTTTTATGGAACTACCTGCCACCAACGGTTTGTCGTAAAATTGAGTGCGCAGAAATGTCTTGATGTTATTATCTGTTTTCACAGGCAAGTCGAATACATAACGCGACAGTTCGCCAATTTTACTGCCTAACAGTTGACTGATACCAGAGTTGTCAGATTTCAAAAACAAAGTCGTAAATGCCTCAACATCCACACCAGCAGCTGCCACTTTCTGCATGTCGATGACATATACCTTGTCTTCTTTCTGCACGAAATCAAGACCTTTCACCCATTCATTATCATTGCCTGCCCCAACAGAGAGAGGTGTAATGACTTCTAATTCTATGGGATATCTTTTATCT
>JAEEPT010000258.1 GCA_016284895.1 Prevotella sp.
ACATTTCTTCGGCTTCTTTGATTCTGCCTGCAGCCAGATAGACGTGTCCTTTGATAACCATGATTTGCACGTGGTCGCAGTCCAGCTTGTCAGTTTCGTCAAGATATAGCAGTGCCTTTTCTGTGTTACCCTCCTCGCTGTGGGCGAAGGCCAGCTCTTGGTAGATGTCGGGCAGATATCGTGACAGTTCGGCCATGTTGCCTGCGCCATTCTTCCGGGCTACGTCGGCTCCGTGTTCCAGCAGTTCGATGGCATCGTCGGTCAGTCCCATGTTGATGAGGCAGGTGCCTTCGTGCAGGATGGCAAACTCGTCGTCGGGCACCTGTTCGCGGTAGCGTTGGTAGTATTTGCGTGCCTCTTCAAAGTTGTTCAGCCTGTAGAGCCCGTTGGCCTTGGCAATGAGCCCGTCAGGGTCTTTGGGATCGATGGCGATGGCATATTCGCTGCTCTGAATGGCGTTTGAGTAGTCCTCGTTCATGAACTGTACTGAGGCCAGTGCGTTCCAGTATCGTTTCTGAAAGGGATCTGTATCGATGAGCTCGTTGAACAGCTTCTCGGAGTCCTTGTATTTTCCCAGTCCGAACAAGGTTCGTGCCATGATTTCCTTGAACTCAGGTGTGTCCTCATGGCGTGCGCGGTTCATCCACTCCATCGCCTTGTCGCTCTGCCCGTAGTCAGAGTAGATGTTGGCTATGTCAATCACATAGTCCTGATACTCCTCGGCAGGCACTTTCTTGAACTCCTCTCGGAAGTAGTTGTCGGCCTCCTGTATGCGCCCTTCTACGATGAGTATCTCGCCTCGGTCGTAGATGTAGTCGGGCTCGTCCTTCTCCACAATCTGGTCCAGCAGTTGCCAGGCCCGTTCGGTATCGCCGTTGTAGAGTGCTTCATGTATGCGATAGGTGAGGGGAGCGATGGCTCCGGGCGACAGGCTCAGTGCCAGTTTGATGGCCTCCTCTGCCTCTTCGGGATGCTCCGTCATTTGGTAGTAGTCGGCAATCTCGGCCAGTTCGTCGGCATCCATGAACACAGGTTGCCCCGTGTTCACGGCTGTCTCGTATTCCGCAAGCAACTCGCGAAACTCGTCGCTGTCAAAGTATTCGTCACCAGTCTTTTTCAAAATTGAAAATTGAAAATTGAAGATTGAAAATTATTGCTGGGCTTTCATTGCCTTTATGATATTAATTAATGTGCCGACAATATGCTTGTTGTCGGTTATCATTGAGTCAAACTCCGCATCAGAGATATAATCTGTTTCATGTAGTAGTTCAAGCCAGTATTCCGTTTCGTTAGCTTCTTTTAATGCAATATTGAGCTTAGACACGAAGTCGGATTTACTTTGTGCATTGATACTTTCCCGTACATTTGCTCCAATGCTTGTACCGCATCTGAGTATTTGTTTGGAAAGAACAAATTCCTTTTTCTCCTCAGTCAGATGTTTATACATCTTTATAATGCGTATAGCAAAAGCCTTCGATATATCTTGAATAATATTGTCTTTTGGCATAATAATTTTCAATTTTCAATTTTCAATCTTCAATTTTTCAGTCCTACTGTTTTGTTGAACACCAGGTGGTCGGGTGTTGAAGTCGTGTCAACGTTGAAGTAGCCGATGCGCTGGAACTGCAGGTAGCTGAGTGGCTTCATCGTGGCAGCGAAAGGCTCCACGTAGCAGTCGCTGAGCACATGCAGCGAGTCGGGATTGATAATCTGCTTCATGGCAGTCACGGCATCGCACTGCTGCTCCTCGCGTATGGCAGCCATGTCGTCGCGCGGGTTCTCCACCTTCCACAGGCGGTCGTACAGTCGCACCTCGGCCTTCACCGCATGCGCACAGCTCACCCAGTGGAGTGTCTTGCCCTTGATCTTACGGTCGGCACCGGGCAGACCGCTGCGGGTCTCGGCATCGTAGGTGCAGTAGATGGTGGTCACGCGGCCCTCGCTGTCCTTGTCGCAGGGGTGCTCCTCGTCACACTTGATGATGTAGGCGTTCTTCAGTCTCACCTCCTTGCCTGGAGCCAGACGCATGAACTTCTTCTCGGCCACCTCCTGGAAGTCGCTGCGCTCTATCCAGAGCTCGCGGCTGAACTCGACGGTGTGTGTGCCGTCGGCCTCGTTCTCAGGATTATTGATGGCCGTGAGCTGCTCCACCTGTCCCTCAGGATAGTTGGTGATGACCACCTTCACGGGGTCGAGCACGGCGCTTACGCGGATGGCACGTGCATTTAGATCGTCGCGCACCACGCTCTCCAGCAGTGCCATGTCGTTCAGCGCATCAAGCTTGGTATAGCCTATCTTGTCAATGAACTTCACAATACTTTCGGGCGAGTAGCCACGACGGCGGAAGCCACAGATGGTTGGCATGCGCGGATCGTCCCATCCGCTCACCATACCGTTCTGCACGAGTGCCAGCAGGTTGCGCTTCGACATGAGCGTGTAGTTCAGGTTCAGCTTGTTGAACTCCGTCTGGCGGGGACCCTCATAAGCCTCTCCTGCTATAGTTGCCACCTTGGGAGCATACTGGGGGGCCACTTTCATCCATTCCTTCATCCAGCCTACGAACAGGTCGTAGAGGGGACGGTGCTCCACAAACTCCAGCGTACACCACGAGTGGGTCACGCCCTCCAGATAGTCGCTCTGTCCGTGGGTGAAGTCATACATGGGGTATGCGTTCCACTTCGTACCCGTCTTCACGTGAGGAATGTTCAGCACGCGATAGAGTAGGGGGTCGCGGAACAGCATGTTGGGATGAGCCATGTCAATCTTGGCGCGGAGCACCAGTGTGCCTGGCTCACATTTTCCGCTGTTCATGAACTCAAACAGTCGCAGGTTCTCCTCTACAGGGCGGTCGCGGTAGGGGCTGTTGGTGCCGGGCGAAGTGGTAGTACCCTTCTGCTGGGCTATCACCTCAGCGCTCTGCTCGTCAACGTAGGCACGTCCCTGTTTGATGAGCCATACGGCAAAGTCCCACAGCTGCTGGAAATAGTCGGAGGCATAGTAAACATTTGCCCATTCGAAGCCCAGCCACTTGATGTCCTGTTCTATGTTTTCTATATATTCCGTGTCCTCCTTCACGGGGTTCGTGTCGTCGAAGCGCAGGTTGCACACGCCGCCGTATTTCTTGGCCAGTCCGAAGTCGATGGCAATCGCCTTGGCGTGTCCAATGTGCAGGTAGCCATTAGGTTCTGGTGGGAAACGCGTCTGAATGCGTCCGCCGTTCTTGCCGGCAGCCAAGTCGTCAATCACTATCTGTTCAACGAAGCTCACAGACTTTTTCTCCTCGCTCTCAGTCATTGTTTTTTCAGTCATATCTGTATATATGTTTGTTTATTTAGGGTGCAAAGTTAATCATTTTATTTGAGAAAAGGAAAGATAGAGTCAATAATTTGTACCTTGTCTTTTCGGCATAGTTCCAGCATGGTTCCTGTATTTGAGCGTAAAAAACATCTGTTTCATCTGCTCCCCATCTGTTTTGTTCCTAAGTGTCAGTCACTCAGATGGTTGCAGAATGGAAACAGATGAAACAGATGTTTTTCAAAAATATATTATAATAGAGTGAGTAAGTGATTAGAACATTCAGAACATATCACCTCACCGTTTAGAATACATCACCTCACCGTTTAGAACATATCACCTCACTGTTTAGGCTATATCACGTCACGATTTAGGCAATATCGTGTTGTGATTTAGGCAATATCGTGTTGTGATTTAGGCAATATCGTGTTGTGATTTAGGCAATATCGTGTTCGCTGTTTACGCGATACCCCACACTGATGATGGCATCGAGGTTATAGAACTGGAGTGTACGATTGACATCCCTGTTTCCTTCACGCCGAACTACCGAAATTTTCTCGGTAGTTGCCTCCTTATGGAGTCGCTTTTCAAGGCACAAGGTTGACACTCGTTTTTTCGTAACATTGGAAGATTTCTCAACTCTTCTTTGTATAAAGGCAGTTTAGGTGATTGAGGAAAAACTGGGTTACGAATTAGCAACCGTACTCAATTCCACATTCTGCTATGAAATGCATTCAATGCGCTCGACCTATGGTCGCTTCGCTTGTCGAAGAACACCCGACGATGAGCCACCAGCCGTACTATGGTTCATCATCGGGTGCAAAGTTACGAATAAGTGAGCAAAACACCAAATTTATTTGAGTTTTTTCGAACGCGAGAACTCGAACTCGTTCGCTTGGCTTGTCCAAGAACTTCGAGACATCGTCTCAAAGGTAAACATTTCTGTCGAACGAGCCAAATCTATTCACATCTTTTTTATCTGAGCTTGCTCAACACCATTGAATTGATTGCGGCATCTTTTGTGGCAC
>JAEEPT010000259.1 GCA_016284895.1 Prevotella sp.
TGTCGGGTCGATGCAGAATGGCTATGAAAGGCATGTTGCCCACCATCTCCATCGAGAAGTCGATAGGCACCATCTTGTCAGTGACAACCTGCACCGGCTGGCCTTTGGGCTTGCAGTAGTAACGCAGTTCCAAGTTTTTCTTCCCTTCAGGGAGCAAGGACACAGCTGCGAGAATGGTGTCATTACACATGAGTACCTGGTAGTCCTTCACCATATCTTTTCTGCCGAACTTCAGAATGCTCTCTGCCTCCTTCCATTGTGTACCGTCGTATTCCGACAGCATGATGTCGCCCTCGAAAGTGCTGATCTCCAGAGCGGCGCTCATCTCACGCCACTTTGCCTTGTCATCCTCCGACATGCCGTCCATCTCTTCATCAGTCCTCAGCGGACGGTATGCTCCTCGTTTCCATAGACAGGCAGCTCTGTTGGTAGCTACTGGTTCGGGATGCTCAGGCGTACAGTCGATATTGACAGCACCTACAGGCTGGGTGTCCACGATATGTTCGTCGTAAGCCACCACCTGTCTGTTCCACTCACCATTCTTTGCTGTTCGCATATTGGCTACGATAGCGGCCTTCTGTGCAGCAGTGTTCAGTTGGTCGAGCGTGGCGCTGTTTACATCCATGTCAATGTCGCTGGTCATCTCCTCGCTGACCACCAGCTCTGTGTTGCCCTCCTTGGCTGCATGGTGGTTCTGTGCCAGATGGTTATTGCTGGGCAAGAGTGTGCCGTCGGCTTTTGTCATCGTTGTCACCCCCTCTTTCGTGGTGCTGAATTCCATGAGCCGGTCGTCGTTGAGCCCTTGTGTCGTATTGTTATGTGCGATGATGAAATGCTCGTCATCCAAGAAGCGGGGGCGAGCATTCTCGTCGAGGTTCTCCATGATGTTATCGCCTAACACGAACGACTTTGCTTTCTCTTCGCTGGATGCTGCCAGCTGAGGGGTGAGTCGCTGACGGGTCAGCGAGGGGGATGGAGAAGCCAGGGCTGATGCCAGCGTGGGATGCTCGAAGAATCGGCGGGCAGCAGCCTCTCTCTTGTAGTTGGGGTAAAGCGGATTTGACGGGTTGAAGCTATCGTCGGGCTTGAACCAGTATCTGCCTCCAAACTTAAAGGCCCAGTCGCCCTTCAGCCTGACAAACGGCAGGAACCTGATGTCATAGAAGAAGTCGCCACCTGCGAATAGGAGGAAAGCCGCTCCCTTGTCCAGCTCGTTGGCACGGTCGAAAGGCCACACAATGCCATATTTAGCCATAGCCTTGCCCCCCAGTCGTCCACCTATGCTGATGTTAAATATACCGGAAAGGTATCCCGTACCGCCATCATCGGTATCTCCGAAATGCGTCTGTAGCACTACCTGACCGCCCGCCTTGCCATATACCATTCCTTCTGCATAGATGCCATACATACGCTTGGTGATGATGTCACCATTCATATAGTTCCATGATTTGATACCTGTCGATAGCTGTACGTTCGTCTCAGCATTGAACTCAAACTTCAGCTGTAGTACACTCTTTATCTTATCCAGTACATTGGAGAATGCCCCGAAATGGCCGTTGGCAGGGTCACCGTTGAAGGCGAGGGCAAGACCAAAGCCGGCTGTTGCCTCTGCTGCTTTCATATAGAAGCCTTCTGCTTGGTTGTTGTTCGAAAAGTTGATGCCCAATCCGAAATGAGCGTCAATAAAGAAGCCCCAGCCCAGCTTGTTCGTGTTCACGGTGAAGATGTCATCGAGCTCTGCCTGCATCCATTTATCCTTGGTGCGTTTTGAAAGGTTGGTGCTGTTCAGTGCTTCTATACCCCTGGTCTTCGTCTTTCCTGCTGCACCAAACTCAGCTGTTTTATAACGGGAAACGTTTTGCGTCTCCTTGTATTTATCGCGCATGGAACCACCCAGACCGTCGGTCTTGTTACGGTCGTTAAAACCGTAAGAGAAGTCAAGGTCAACTTCAAGAATGCCGTGAAGCAAGTCAACGTTCGGTGTCACATTGAACTTGATGCCAGGCAGGTCTTTACCAATGATGTTGAACGATCCCAGTTTTCCGAGCAGCGTTCCCTCGAAGCCATTCGACTCGGTGTCGGGCGTCTCTTGCGTCATCAAGTAGGTCATGGCTTTCTCCCCTGCCTTCTTCTCTGTTTCCTCCTGGTTGTACTCACGACGAATGAAATAGGGTATCTTGGTGACAAGCTCGCCGCCAAGGTTCAGCCGGGGCTTATATTCGGTGTCTTTCTTGGGCAGTAAGTCAATGAGGCTCCATCGCTGCTCATAGTAGCTGCGATGGAAACAAGGATAGTCGTTACCATCCAGTTTGCTGCATGTAGTGGTCTTTGCCGTCAAGGTGGCGTCGCCGTCCTTCTCCACGAATGTGAGCGTAGGACTGGCAGCGCTCTGACTCTTGGAACGGGAGTAGCTGAAACTGATTTCAGCATATTTCTCAGTGGGATTGCCGTTCAGCAGTTTAGGAGTCTTCTGCCAGCCTCCGTCCTCAAAGAACGATATGGCAGACGACGAGGTTCGGGAGTTGAGGACCAGCGAGTCAACAGTAAAGACCTCGTGTTCCTTTCCGTTGTATGACTGGCTCACTTGCGCATCCTTCAGTATATACACCTTCTGCCCGGCTATGTCAGGCCCATCGGTCGTAGGCTGCCCCGGCATCAGATACAGTTTCCCATTAATTCTGTCGCGGCTCATCACGCCATCCTTGGGGTCCATAGCACCGCCATACTTGAACACTGTGGGCATGTGGCCGGGAGAGAACACCTCAATGTAGCATGGGTTACCATAGGTCAGAATCTTGTGAAGGCCTATTTGGGGCTCATAGCCTACATAGCAGTCTTTCAGTTCCTTCACATACTTGCCTTTCTCATCGACCTGCGCCACGTGGAAAGCAAAGCCCTCACCCTTCTTATCGACTACTGGCGCCTCGATGGGCTTACCATCCTTTCCGTAGATATACAGTTTCAGCGTGTCGAACTGCTCGAAAAGGCCAGAGCCCAGCATGTTGAAGATGGTCAGCTCACGGTTCTCATGCTTGTCGAGGGTGAAGTTGTCGTCCAGCCACAGGTGGTTCAGCCTGTCGCTGAGATTGGCACCCCAGACGAGGCGATTCATTTTCAGGGCCACACGGTTCTTGCCTTCACTGACCAGATAGACATTCTTCAGAATCTTGTCCTTAGGCATATAGAAGCTCTGGAAACTGGAGCCCGATAGTTCCAGCACTTCCCTGGTATCTTCGTTGTCCTTGTTTCTCAGGACATACTCCAACTGGTAGGTGAGCCCTGTGCTGCGGCGCTTCGAGTCGAGCTTGAACACCAGCAGGTCACTATTGTCCCAGTCGAAGATAAAGTACCTGACGTGCAGGGTATCGGCAGGACTGGCGCTGCACCCCAATCTGTTCACGCTGATGTAGAGCGTGTCTGTCTGCGCGTTGGCATTGATGAAGAAATAGCTCGATACGTTCTTTCTCTCCTCGCACACATTCCCATTCCTGTCCTTTCTGGAAGTTCTCACCCGCACTTGGTACTGCCCCGAAGTGCCTTTACCGTCGTTGATGCGGAAGCACAGCAGATTGTCGTCGCGCATCTTCCAGAACAGTTTCTGGTCGTCGCGTGTCTTCTGACGTTTCGAGGCAAACATTCCCTTCACATTGTTCACGTCTTGGCTGTTACCAAGTATGGCACCATCCTTGACTCTGCTCCAGTTCAGTCCGGAATTCTCAGTCTTAATCTGCCTGATTCTACCCACGTCGCCAATATTATTGGCCATGTGCAGTTCAAAGTCTATCTGAGCCTGTAGAACCGATGCCATCAACAGCAGGAATAGTGAAAAAGATATTCGTTTCATTCTAGTTTTGCTTATTTTTTAACGATGCAAAGGTAGTGAAAATTTTTCAAACCACCAAGAGATATTGCCCTCGTAGATGAAGACCAAGTCATGTTCTTCACAAAAGGGTGTCGCGATCGCGACGGGGGGGATTGTCTTTGTATTCAACCAGCGCAAAATCGCGCCCGTTGACATTTGTGACAAATGACAAATGACAAATGACTTTATCTGAAGTGTCAGCTTTTTTCATAAAGAAAGCTTTAATATTATATATATTATTATATATAATAATATATATAATATTAAACAATACCCCCCATATTTCCATTTTTCCATTTGTCATTTGTCATTTTGACATTTTGACATTTACGCGCTTTCCGCAGTAAACACAGGGGGTTCGCGTGTTTTTCGCTATAAAAAAACACCAAGGTGTCTGCAAGGACACCTCATACTTCCCCGCTCATTTCAGCAGTGTGCTTTCCGCAGTAAACACT
>JAEEPT010000260.1 GCA_016284895.1 Prevotella sp.
TGAGGCTATTGCCGAGGCTACTGCCGAGGGTGCATTCTCGCTGATTGGTGGTGGCGACTCTGTCGCTTGTGTCAACAAGTTCGGTCTGGCCGATAAGGTTTCTTACATCTCTACCGGTGGTGGTGCTCTTCTCGAGGCTATCGAGGGTAAGGTGCTGCCTGGTGTAGCCGCAATTAAGGGCGAGTAAGACGCTGCCGGACGGCTTCGAACATCAAGATGGCAGCCGAGACGCTGACGTTGAGTGAGTCGACCCGTCCTTGCATCGGAATACGAATATGTGAATCTGCGGCCTGACGCCATTGCGGCGTCAGGCCGCTGTGTTCTGTTCCCATCACAATGGCGGTACCGCAGGTCATGTCGGTATCATAATACAAATGGGAATCCTGCAGCTGGGCGGTCAGAATTTTGATGCCACGTTGCTTCAGGAAAGCGATGCACTCCTCCGACCGACAGGCCACACAGGGCACCGTAAAAGCTGCTCCCACCGACGAACGGATGAGGTTGGGATTATAGAGGTCTGTCAGCGGGTCGCACACCACCACGGCGTCCACGCCCGATGCATCCGCAGAACGCAAGATGGCTCCCAGGTTACCAGGCTTCTCGACGCTTTCCAAAACGACGATTAACGGATGCTCGCCCAACTTGAGGTCATCCAGTTGCAACGACCGCGTGCGCACTTCGGCTATCACGCCCTCCGTCGAACCACGATAGGCCACTTTCTCGTACACCTCGCGGCTT
This sequence comes from Prevotella sp., assembly GCA_016284895.1. GTDB lineage: Bacteria > Bacteroidota > Bacteroidia > Bacteroidales > Bacteroidaceae > Prevotella. The sequence continues at coordinate 739 of JAEEPT010000260.1, forward strand.
ACCTCAAAGCACCTCACAGAGTGCCTGTCCCCCTGTGAGGCTAGTGTGCTCAGCGGTTTTTCCGCTGAGGCATCCGCACTCAGCGCAGGACACCAGAACACCGTGTCCACCTCATACCCAGCCTCCATACAATGCTGCAGTTCCTGCTGTCCTTCTACCACAAAGAGCCCCGTCTTACGACGTTCTGATGACTTCTGCTGCAACAACAGCAACTGCTTAATCTTCGGATTCTGTAAACTCGTTATTTGTTCCATCATCTGTTTAACAGCCTAACTATTTATTCAAAAGTCTCTCCAGTCTTCTGTGCAACAGCTTGCCACGAAGGCCACGGTCGATAATCTTACCCTGTGGGTCGATGAGGATATTGTCGGGGATGGCGTCAACCTTATAGATAGGAGCTGCGGCACACTTCCAGCCCTTCAGGTCGCTGATTTGCAGCCACGGCATCTTCAGCTGACCGATGGCCTTCACCCAAGCTTCCTTCTTCTGGTCGAACGACACGCCGATAACCTCGAAGCCCTTGTCGTGGAAATTGTTATAGGCCTCCAGCACGTTAGGCATCTCAGCGCGGCAGGGACCGCACCACGAAGCCCAAAAGTCTACGAGCACATACTTACCCCCGCCCACCAGTTCGCTCACCTTATGCATCTTGCCGTCAGGATCAGCCATCTCCAGGTCGATGAACTGTTGGCCGATGAAGGCAGTCTTCTCACCGTCCTTAGGCTTTGTCATCTCTTCTATCTCGTCTCTCATCTTCTTCAGATAAGGATGACTGGCAAACACCACGCCCTCCTTCACCAACTCATCGTATGCCTCCACACCATTGTCCAATAAGTAAAGCTGGCTGAATGCCACAGGTATCAGCGAGTTGCGCTCTTCCTTAAACACCTTGTTGGCGAAGGCTTGCATTCCGTCAATCACCTCGTTCAGTTCGTTCATGAGTTCTTCGCCATGCGCCCCCATTTCTGCCTCGGTCATATTGGCCGTCTTGGCTTCAAATTTCCTGAGGGGGATTTCCATTTCATGGTTAAGCTTGGCCAGGCGTTCGTTCATGGGAGAGCCTTTCAGCGTCGAGTCGTTGAAGTTGATGATGACGGGCGTACCATCATTGAAGAATTCAATCTCCAAATTCCCATTCTGAGTCTTTAAGGCCACCAGGGCGTCCTTATCTGCAGTGCCCGTAAATGAAAACTTACCATTGGCAACAACCATGCTGTCGATTGTCTTTTTTGTTAACCGATCTAACAGATAGACCTTTTTGCCGTTTTCAGCGTACGTTCCGCTGACGGCATACTTTACCTGTGCCATTGCGCACACTGTCGAGACTGCAAATGCAGCCAGAATAAAAATTTTCTTCACCTCTTCTTCTATATTAAAACTTTTGCGTGCAAAGGTACTAATTATTTTTGAGAATCCATTTCTTTCACGTTTTTTTTCGCAATGTACACACCGGATTGCAGCGCCACGCTCTCGTAGAGGAAACCGACTCTGATGTGCTAATTCTGTCCTTTTTGCTACCTCCGGAGGCTGCACGTGTAGACTCCGGAGGGTGCACGTGTAGGCTCGGGGAGTCTGCAAATGCAAGCTCGAGGTTAGTAAAAGAATCATCATCGCGTCTGACACCCTAACACTAAACACCGTTTAGTATGAGGGTAGAGGCCCTTTAGTATAAGGGTAAAGGTGCTATGGTGTAAGGGTAAAAAAGTGGTCACGCCCCATGGCGAGTGACTTGCGCCGGCGGAAGGCCATCGCCGCAGAGGGGAAAAATAACGATTACGTTAAATAATTCTTAATTCTTGAACCAAAATGCGAGAATTCTTCGTATCTTTGTCCCCGAAAAGGACAAGATAGGCTGCATCTCGGAAATGAAAATAAATCGCGATTTATTTTGCATTTCACTCGATTTGCACTATCTTTGCAAACGAAACAATTAAATATCGAGAAAACTATGACTAAAAAGTTTGTGATTGGAGACCGCACGAAAGACGAGTGGATCTCAGTATTGGACAGAGCGAACAAGAAACTGGAGTTTACTAACCACCTTGCATCGGCCAAAGAGTTTCTGAAGGGCTTCGAGGACACAAAGAACGAGCTGAAGGCACTGCAGGACGAGACTGGCTACTTCCAGGATCTGCAGGTATACGTGCTGGGTGAGGACAACAAGGCTCACCGTCCTGACGAACGTGACATGATGCCGTGGTAAATTAGAGGTAAGAAGTAAGAGAAATGCGTTATAGAGCATTAGGTAAGACTGGAATGCAGGTGTCGGAGTTGGGCTTCGGCGCCTCTTCTTTGGGTGGGGTGTTCCACTCTTTCAACGAGAACCGGGGCATCGACGCAGTGTTTGCTGCCGTGGATGCTGGTATCAACATCATCGACGTGTCGCCCTACTACGGCCACTACAAGGCTGAGACCGTTCTCGGTAAGGCACTGAAAGACCTACCCCGCGACAAGTACTATCTGTCGACGAAGGTAGGCCGCTACGGCAAGGACGGCGTCAACACGTGGGACTATTCAGCCCGCCGTGCCAAGGAAAGCGTCTACGAAAGCTTAGAGCGTCTGAACATTGATTACATCGATATTATCAACGTGCACGACATTGAGTTCCAGGGCCGTATGGAGGGTGGCCTGCAAAAAGTGGTTGACGAGACCCTGCCTGCCCTGCACGAATTGAAAAAAGAGGGCGTGGTACGCCATGTAGGCATTACCGACCTGCAGCTGGAGAACCTGCGTTGGGTCATCGAGCACTCGGAGCCGGGCACCGTAGAGAGCGTCATGAACTTCTGCCACTACTGTCTGTGCGACGACAAGCTGGTCGACTTCATGGACTTCTTCGACGAGCGCGGCATTGGTGTATTGTCAGCCTCGCCTTTCTCCATGGGTCTGCTGACCGAGCGCGGTGTGCCCGACTGGCACCCGGCACCCAAGCCATTGGTGGAGGCCTGCAAGCGTGCCGCAGAGCATTGCAAGCAGAAGGGTTATCCCATCGAAAAGCTGGCTATGCAGTTCTCGTGCTCGTATCCCCGCATTGCCTCGACCGTGTTTAGCACGACGCGCCCCGAGGCCATCAAGACCAACATCAGCTATATTGAAGAGCCGATGGACGAGCAGCTGGTTCGTGAAGTGCGCGACATTATTGGTGAACAACAGCGAGTATCATGGGCCAATACATAATCGATGCGCACGCACACTTGTGGCTGAACGTGGACACTGTGGTGAATGGTTCCCCCATTCACTCCTTGGAGCCCAACCGCAGCCGGAGCATGTTCTTTGGCGAGGAGCGCCAGATGCTGCCACCCTATATGACCGACGGCCAGAACACCGCCGAGCGTTTCCTCTCGAACATGGACTATGCGCAGGTGTCGGCAGCCGTCATCACACAGGAATTCATCGACGGCGTGCAGAACGCATATCTGATGCAGGTGCAGCAGCGCTACCCCACCCGATTCTTCTGTTTCGGTATGCCCGAATTGCGGAAGAAGGGATTCTGTGATGAGTCGGAAAGCCTCATGGACAAGGGATTCCGCGGCATTA
>JAEEPT010000029.1 GCA_016284895.1 Prevotella sp.
GCAAAACATCTGTTTCCATCTGCTTCCATCTGTTTCACTTGTAAACAACTGATTAATAGTGTGTTGCATACAGGAAACAGATGAAACAGATGTTTTGCAAACTTTATTCATATAGTGTATAGTCTGTCATTTGATGAAGTCAGCAAGCTGTTTTTAGCATCTTGAATCATTCATTTCATGCCGTAGGCAAAATCATACTGAGTTTTAGGCTATATCACATCACGATTTAGGCTATATCACGCCATGATTTAGGTTATATCATGTTATGATTTAGGCTATATCGCGTCGTGATTTAGGATAGAACGCATCACGATTTAGGGTGAATATTGCAAACGTACCTGAGCAGACGCCTACGGCTCTTTTCTTTTGTATGATTATCACCGACTGACGGCTTTCAGCTGGGCATAATAGCTGTCGAGCAGTTCCTGAGCGGCAATGAAACTGGTTTTCTGCCCGGCTAAGACGGTGCGCTCGGCCTCGGTGAGCTGCTGCTGTATGACCGGATTGTTGTAGAAATTGAGACGAAGGTGCTCGTTGATGCTCTCGTACATCCAATATTTGGCCTGTTCGTTGCGACGATAGTCGAAATAGCCGTTCTGCTTGACGAAAGCGAAGTAGCTGTAGATCATGTCCCACACCTCCTTGATGCCATAACCGTAGAACCCGCTGTAGCAGAGCACCTGGGGCGTCCATCCGCTCTCGGGCATGGGGAAGAAGTGGAGGGCGTTGCGGAAGTTGGTGGCAGCCATGTGACAGCGGTCCACGTTGTCGCCATCGCACTTGTTGATGACGATGCCGTCGCTCATCTCCATGATGCCGCGCTTGATGCCCTGCAACTCGTCGCCTGTGCCAGCCACCTGAATGAGGAGGAAGAAATCTACCATCGAGTGACAGGCCGTTTCGCTCTGTCCTACACCTACCGTTTCAACGAAAATCTTGTCGAAGCCAGCTGCCTCGCAGAGGATGATGGTCTCACGCGTCTTGCGGGCCACACCGCCGAGTGAGCCAGCCGACGGACTGGGACGGATGAAGGAATCGGGATGAAGGGCGAGCTTCTCCATGCGCGTCTTGTCGCCCAGGATGCTGCCCTTGGTGCGCTCACTGGAGGGGTCGATGGCGAGGACGGCCAGTTTGCCTCCCTTTTCCTTGAGCACATGCATGCCGAACTCGTCGATGGAGGTCGATTTGCCGGCTCCCGGCACGCCGCTGATGCCCACACGCACGCTATTGCCGCTGTAGGGCAGGAGCCGGTCGATGACCTCCTGTGCCTTCTGCTGATGGTCGGGATTGACGCTCTCCACCAGCGTAACTGCCTGGGAGAGAATGGTGACATCGCCCTTGAGGATGCCTTCTACCATGTCGGAGACCGACAACTCGCGACGCCTGAAGCGACCACGCTTCAGATAAGGATTGACGATGGACTGCTGCTCAACGCCGCTATTCACTTGCAGACCTGCATATTCGGAGCTATTCTCGGGGTGTTCCATATCGTTCTTGTATGATTATTTCTTGATATTAATGGGGATGACCACCTTCGGCTGGCTGGGGTCGTTGGTGATCATGAGAATACGTGGCTTGGAGCGCACCTTGGACAGCATGTCAAGATTGCCTACCACCTTGAGGCGGACTTCCTCGTTGGGTTCCAGCTTTGACTTGTCGAGCGTAAGCGTCAGCCCCGCAGTAAACATCTGAAGCGATGATATGTTGAGTGTGGTGCGCCCCTGGTTGGTGATGGTGATAGCCGCCTTCTTCACTTTCTTGCCCTTGACATTGCCCAGTTCAATGGCAGACGAGGAGAGCACCATTTTCGGTGCATACTGTCGGCCCGTACCGCCAAAGCTGCTCAGGTCGGGCAATAGCACTACCGAGACGGGCAACTCGTTTTCGGGCGACACCTTGTCGCCCAGATGACTTGCCAGATAGACGGTTGACTGCGTCAGTCCGAATGCATGAATCTGGTCAGAGTTGAGTGTGAGCACCACTTTGCCTGCCCGCCCAGGCATGAGCTGTTCGGGCATGGACACAGCCGTGAGGTAAGACGGCAGATGCTGTATATTGGGCATCATGGGTTCGGTGCTGTTGTTCAGAACATGGATGATAAGCTGAGGCTGATCACCACGATTCACGTCATCGAACTCCAGTTCATTCTTGTCGGAGAGCAGCTGTCCCATGGCGAAGGGATAGGTCTTGCTATAGTCCACCACCTCGGTCAGCACGATGCCCTTCATTGTGATTTGAATGGGGTTGGTATCACCTGGCAAAAGCTCATGCGAGATGATGACAGCGTGCTTCTCGTAGTGGCCTAACTGTCGGGCATCGTAGGTGAGTCTGAGGGTGCACTTCTCTCCTGCGGCCAGCTCTTTCTTCGGGATGTCTATAGTGGTACAGCCACAGTCGGCCTTCACGTCGTCGATGACAATGGGGCGCTTGCCCTTGTTGGACAGCTCAAACGTTGCTGTCGAGGGCACCATGTAGCCTGTTTTGCCGCAGTCGATGACCGTCTGTGACACCTTGAGTTGCTGTGCCTGTATCGGCAAGGCCGAAAATAACAGGAGTATTGCTATTAGTATCTTGCTGTTCATAGGTATGTTATTCAGTGACGGTTAGGGTTAGTGAATGGGTGGTGCCGCGGAACTCAGGAGCGTAGGCGCACTGCACAACACAGGTGCCTGTCTCGTAGCATCCGGTACGATCGATGTAATACTCTGTCTCAACGATGTGCTTGCCCTTACTGAGCATGTCGAAGAAGTAGTGCGTAGCATTGTCCTTAGGGGCGCAGTAGGCTCCGTCATGATATCCGCTGAGTTGGTTCACGGGTTCCATGCAGGCAGCACGGCGGTCGATGACCTCAACGAAGTCGAGGTTGCGCTGTGCCGTGATGGTGAGACGCACACGAATACGCTGTCCTACCTTCAGAGGAGCTGAGAGCGGACTGCCACTCACAGTGAGAACCTCACGCTTGACACTCACCTCACTGCTCTGGTCGGCAATGTCGCGAGTGGGCTGCATGAACTGTGCATAGACGGCTCCCCATGAAGTACCGGTCGAGGTCTTCTCTGCCTTGAGAGTCCCTACCTTTTCCTGAGATGAGGACAGGGGGATGGAAGTCTTCACATAACCGATGCCTGCTGTTGCCTCTGAGGTAGCGAGGGGCTTTTCGTCAATGGTGAGGCGGGTACGAGGCTGGGCAGTCAGCACACAGTTTCCGATAGGAGAACCATCGGCAGCATCCAGGAAAGCGTAGATGGCATTGACGCTGTTGATAGGGGTGTCCCAAGCCTGTGTGCGCTTCTGTTGCAGGAGCCACTGCTGCATCTCGCTGATGGTCTGCTTGTCGCCAGGAGTGAGCCTCTTCAGGGCCTCGATGACTGCCACCTGTGTGGGGATGCGATAGTCGCGCCAGGAGTAACCGGCACGCGGGGTGTCATAGTAACGGCCCATGCCAGGCTTATAGACCGACCACTCCTTGAGGCTCTTCAGGTAGAGCTGGGAGTTGAGTACGATAGCTGCCATCGCCTTGTCGTAGATGGTGAGTCGGCGTGCCTCCTTCTTCAGCAGGTTCTTCAAGTAAGCTTGTGCCGAGGCAACTGCCTGTGCCGGTTTGCGCCCGTCAAGGGTAGAGAGATAGAGATACTGAAGGGTCTTCTGGCTGGGGAAGGTCTGCGGATGGCCTTTCTTCTCTTCTTTCTTCATCTCCTCAACGAGTTTCAGGATTTCGGCATCCATGAACGCATAGGCCTTATCGAGCTGAGAACGGAGACTGGCGTTCCGGAGCCCGCCAGTACCTGTCATCTGCTGCAGACGCACCAGCATCTCGCTCACCTCCACGGTGATGAAGAACGAGCCGCGCATGCCTTTCCACCAGCACCACGAGCCGTCAGGCTGTTGTAGCTTAGACAACTGCGTCACTGCCGAAGCAAGCCGACTGTTCATGCTGTTCTCATCGAAGAAGTCGGCCAGTCGCTGTTTCTGCTCTGCCTCACGATTGGCATCCATCACCCAAGGAGTCTCCTTGAGCACAAGGTCTTTCAGCTCCTCGTTCTTCTGGAGCGCACTCATGAGGGAAGTCTCCGAGCTCTGCTCACGACGCCACGACTCAAACACGCTGCGTGCCGACGGGTTCTGGTTGAGGATGTGAAGGCCTAAGCTGTTGGCATAGTAAGATGCTGCCTGGCTGATGGCACAATCGTCTCGGGTGTCGCCCACGAAGGGAAGTGCCTGAATCATGAACCAAGCGGGGTTGTTGGTGTACTCGATGGTGAGTTGAGGCGACGACACAGCTTCGGGGAACAACTCTGAGAGGGGGATGGTCTTGGTGCCGGGCTCCGTCTGAACAAAGGGAACGGTGACGGTGACGCGCTCCTCGCTGGGCAATACGGGCAAATAGTGCTGCTCGCCATCGCTGAAGCCCTCGCCACTGACGGTCATCTTGCAGACGAGCAACGAATGGGCCTTCAGTGGGGAAGCGTCGATGGAGAACGATACGGCAAGAGTGCTGTCGGCCTGTATCGTGTGGCTGCTCTTCTTGGAGAGCAACACGCGGTCGGTCTCAGGATCGGAGAGTGTGAGCCACACCGTGGCACTGACCTCCTTGCTGCCAGTGTTGAACACACGAGCTGAGATGACAGCCTGGTCGCCCTGTCGCACAAAGCGGGGCACGTTGGGCTGGATCATCACGTCCTTGCTGGCTACTGCCTTGCCTTCCAGCATGCCATACATAAGGTCATCGGTATGGGCCAGTCCCATGAAGCGCCAGGTGGTGAGGCTCTCTGGCAACGTGAACTTCAAGCTCACACGACCTGTCTCGTCAGTCATGAGCTGCGGATAGAAGAAGGCTGTTTCCTGCAGGTTCTGCCGAGTCTGGGGTTGCTCCATCGCCTTGGCATCGTCGGTAGCCTCCTCTGCTTCTTCAGCACCCTGCAAATGAACGGATTCCGGACTGGCCTCGTTCGCTACGTCAAGTCCGGCAATACGTCCCTGAAGAGACTCATCTGCTGACATCGCTTTATAGTCGGCTACATCGGCTGTGGCTCTCGTCATCTTCAGCGCCTTGCCACGCGCCGATCCTACAACCAGTCTGTCATAGAACAGCCAAGCCTCCGGGAAACAAGATTTATCGAAATGGCTGAACGACAGTTCATCGACGTTCAGGTAAGGCCGCTGATAGGAACCACTCAGCAAACTGCCTCCCCACATGCCTCTGTTCCATTGCAAAGAAGTGATGTGCAAGGATATGAAGGGAGAGAGGCTCCACTGGTGATTCGCCAACTGGTCAAGGCTCTCATCGAAGAGCACTGCCATGAGCTGAGCCGGTTTGCCAAGTGGTTCTCCCTTCGGTGAAGCTACACTGACGGTCCACTCCTCTTGTTGTCCGGGGGTGAGTCGGTCTCGGAAAGTCTCCCACTTCACACGCAGCTGCTTGTCGGGCAGCGGACGGCGCAACGTGACGGAGTGCTGATAGGTCTTGCCATTCTTCATCCAAGCAAAGCTGATGGAGAGTCCATTGCCATATTCCTCCTTGTAGAGGAACTGACGGTTGATGAGGGCGTTCGACTTGTCGACGGCCCCTTTCTCCACCACCTGATTGCCTGCTACGATGGAATAGATGATGTGTACATTCTTATCGGAAGAGCCCACCTGAATGGTGACGGGCTTTCCGGTATTGGGGAAGGCGTAGTCGGACACATAGAACCAATCGTCGGTCTCAGTAGCGGGTCGCTTATCGGAGAGCGAGAACACCACGAACTCCTGTCTGAGGGTGTCGCCTGCACAGATGGCTTCCAACGAGTGCTTGCCACTCTTCAGGACGGGAAGGGACAACTGGCTACGAGTGGGCTGCGACTGCCAGTCGCCGTTATCGATGCGATAGCTGACGGTGTTGTCGAGCTCTGTTCCGGCAGCGTTGCGCAGATGGAAAGTCAGTGGGGGGTTGCTCTCAGCAAGCACCTTCTGTTCCAAGTCAACTGAGAGAGCTGTCTTGCGGTTGCCCAAAGGCAGCGACAGCTCACCGTGATGAGTCTCTCCTGCCTGGTCGGTGACATCAGCCACTACGACGAAATTGCAGAACAGCGGACTCCCCACCTGTGGCATCGTCATCGGCATCTTCACCTCAAACTGTCCGTCGGCATCGGTTTGTGTCTCATCGGAATAGACCTCTGTATTAATGTCCACCTGACTGAGCGTCAACAGGTCCCAGTAGCGATAGTTGGTCACCCACCACCATGCACGGCGACGCTCCACCTTATATTTTACATGGGCACTCTGCACTGGCACACCGGCATAGCTGCGAGCCGTTCCTCTGACAATCAGCGTGTCGCCAGCATGATAGTCTTGCTCGGGCTTGGGAATCTCCACCCGGAATGTAGGACGCTTGTACTCCTCCACTTGGAAGAATGCACTCTTGCCACCCACGCTGATGCTGAAATTTCCCGTCAGTCCGGTAGAGGGAAGAACGAAAGAGGTGGTCGTCGTGCCGAAGTCATCGGTAACAAGCTCTTTCTCGGCTACCACCTGATAGTTGGCATCGCGCAGCATCGCTTTCACCCTGTGTCCCTTCATGACTTGATGTTCGAAACCATTCTTCACCGTGTAGAAGATGGCAGCCACGTTGACGGTCTGACCAGGACGGTAGATGGCACGATCGGTCATCACTGCGCTCCGTTCCGACACGCCATTCTGTTCGCTAAAGGCATACCTTCCGTATGAATTGAACGGCGGACAAGCACAATCGTCTTTTGTTGTGGCACGGACCAAGTAAGAACGAATGTCCTCGCTGGTGTAGTAGCATTCGCCCTTGCCATTGGTGGTGAGGGTGACAACAGGACTGTTAGCCTGTCGGTACGACGCATCCTTCAGTTGCAGCGAAGCACCTGCAATGGGCTGTCCCGTGGTGGCATTTACAACAACATATCTCACCTGATTGACGGGCAGGGGCTGAGCCAGCACCCGCACATCGCTCACGAAATAGAGAATACGGTCCACCTCGGTCTGAGGCTCCGTCTTTAGTTCAACCAGATAGACGCCCACAGGCAGGTCGGGCAGCAGGAACGAGTCTTCGAACTGCTCGTACTCGGCATGTCCCACATAGCGTCGTGTCTCGTCATTGGGCAAGGCGGTGAGCAGGGGCTTCAACTTCCGATAGTCGGCATCGTCGTTGGGGTTGAGCTGTATGTCACCGTCGGCATTTACCTTGTAGAGGGTCATCGTCAGACTGCTGATGCCACGCAACTGTGCGAGCTTCACCTGTTGCTCTCGGTTGGGCAGCCACACGCGCTCATCTATCCGGGCTCTAAAGCTACAGGCGGTCAGTGCGTTACGGACATTCCGCAGCTCGTTCATCCGCTTCCACTTGCCCCAACGACTGAGCGACTGGTCAATGTACTCCACCTGTTCTTTCACCGTCGATCGGTTGTCAATCTGCATCAGTCTCAGGCGCAGGATAGCAGCCTCGCCACATTCATCCATGTCACCGTAGAGAGCTATTAGTGAGTCAACGCTGGCAACACTGGCTGCGGGCGACTGGTTCTCCAACACCTTCAGGGCAGTGAACAATTGTGCTCTGCGATTAGGGGTAGTAAGATAATATTGGTGGAGGGCCACAAACTGCCCCGTCTCATATCCGATGACACTCAGCAGGTCATCGCCAAACACTCCACTGTCGCCACCCTTCTCCACCAGTGGTTCGTAGTCAGCAGCCTTCACTGCCGCCAGTTCGGAAGGATGAGCAATGGCTCGTTCTTTATAGTCTTGAGCCACCTTCAGCCAGTTCTCATCAAGGCTGCTGTTGTGCTCATAGATATAAGCCAAAGCTGTCTGGCAGACAGCCTGAAGGGGTATGGAGTGTGCTCGCTGCTCACGCTCCTTGAGCTGCTCTACAGCAGGCCGCAATGAGTCGGGCGACACCAGAGCTGCCACACGTGCATCGGTGAGCAGTGCCTTCAGCAGGTGTCCGTACTGTGCCTCGCGCTCTGCCTTGGCAGCAATCTGCTTCAGCACACCACGCTGCGTCTGAGGCAGGTCACGCCGAGCAGCCTCGTCAACTTGTTTCCACAAATTCTGATATGTCTGTGCCTTCATACTCCCTTGAGTGAATGAAATGAATGCAATTATCAATGTCCAAAATATCTTTTTCATCGTCTTTAAATAAAATGATTAGGTCGTTTTGCAAAGATAGGGATTATTTCCGAGTTCATTTTGAATATGAAAGTGAAAATATGAAAGTTTAACGGATAAAAACAGATTCTTCATGCGATTATTCGCCATCTTTCATACATTTTTTTATTATTTAGACTTATCTTCTCGGAAAATTTGTATATATTTGCAGCCAATATAATTACCAATGACCATGCTACGAACCTCTTATCGGATTGGGACTGTACTGATACTCGCACTTTTCGTGCAAGGAGTACTGTTCGCACAGGACTCCATCCCACAGACACCAACCGATCAATATACCAGACAATACACCAAAGACAATCCACTCATCTATGAGGATGCATGGGACCTGTGGCCCTACTGCTACCGCAGCGACACCAGTGAAGACATGGGCTACAACATCGACTTGGTGCAGATGATACTGAAGCGACTCAACATTCCCTACGTCATAGAACTGAAACAACGAGCCGACGTGCTGAAAGACATCAAGGAGGGTAAGGCCGACCTTACACTCGGCATGGGAGCAGCATTCCATGATGACTACGGACACTACAGCCATACCGTCACACAACTGTTCACTCACAGCGTGGTGTGGCCCAAGGGACAGCCGCAGGTCATACGTAGAGAAGCCGACCTGGCTCACCACCAGGTGATGGTGCATGCTGGAAGCTACAGCCACCACCTGATGAAGGAAAAGGGATGGGGCAACAATGCTATCGCTATCGATGACATGAAGGAAGCTATCCTCCAACTATCGCAGACGGGAGAGGGCATGATGGTATGGAACACGGCATCGCTCCGCTGGCTCATGCGCACATACCATCTGGACAATCTACAAATAGCCTCCGTCAACATGTCAGACGGAGAATACCGCTTCATTTCACGCGACAAGCACCTGCTCGATATGATAGACAAGACACTGAGCGAGCTGCGCGTTGAGGGGTCGCTCGTACCTGTTCAGAACACATGGTTCTATCCCGACCAGCAGGTGGTGCTCATCCCCTCCTGGATATGGCACACACTCAACGTAGCCATCATAGCTACAGCCATCCTCATCATCTTCATCATCTTGTCATACTACCGCGAGCGAAAGGCCATCGCCCGAGGACAGTTAGGCACCCGACGACTGGCGATGGTGATGAACGTAAGCCAAATGAGCATCTGGCTCTACGACGTACAGGAGAAAGCCTTCATCTGGATTGACAAGGAGGGTGTGCCCAGAAAAAGCTACGGCGAACATTCATTCACCAAGCGACTCACGGGCAAAGCCTACGACAACGTCATAGAAGCCATCAGGCAAGTGGCAGAACAGGAGAAGGAGACTGCTACGGTGGAGGTGTCCACCTTTGCCGAAAGCAACCCCACTGGCGGTACGCGAACCTACTTAATCGTGTTTTCTGTACTCCGCTACACAGCCGACAAACCCTCACTCATCATTGCTGCAGTCAACGACGTGACCGAAGACCGTGAGAGAGAACACCGCACCAAGGAACAGCTCATGCGCTACCAGTCGGTTTTCGACACAGCCATGATCGACATGGTCTATTACGATCAGGACGGCTACATCACCAACATGAACGAACGTGCACAGCGCACACTGAAGGTCAATCTTCAGGATGCCATCGAAGAACGGGTGAACCTGAAGACCATCATCGACATTGAGGGCTTCGACTTCGACCACTTCGACAGTGTCTATGTCACCCGGTTCCTCAACTCCCACGGCGAGGTGTCGCCCATCAAGTCGCGCAAGCTGAAAGACAAGATGATCTACGACCTGCAGGTGGTGGCAGTGCGCGACGAGAAAGGTCAAGCACTGTGTATCTATGGCACCGGACTCGATGTCACTGAGAAGGTGAATGCCTACCGCCACGCCCAGGACAGCACCAACAAGCTGAAGCAAGCTGTTGACAAGGCCGAGAAATACGTCCGTAACATCAACTATGCAATGGGGGTGGGCGGTGTGCGTCTTGTCACCTACTCGCCCGACACCCACATGCTGACCATCTACCGCGAATACGACAGCATTCAGCACAGGCTCACACAGTCGCACTGCATGACCTTCATAGAAGAGAGCTCCAAGCGGCATGCCATGCGCATCTTGAATAAGATGGACAGTCGTACCAACGCTCCTATCAGTGCAGAAATAAGGACTACCATCCACATAGGCCGCCGCCCCATGTACCTTCAGTTCAGCTTCGTACCCACCTACGATTCCAAAGGCCACATAGTGAGCTACTTCGGCATGTGCCGCGACATGAGCGAGATTAAAGCCACTGAGAAGCAACTGGAGAAGCAGACTGCCCGTGCACAGGAGGTGGAGAACCTGAAGAACGCATTCCTGCGCAACATGAGCTACGAGATCCGCACCCCGCTCAATGCCGTTGTGGGATTTGCCGAACTGTTCGATATGGAAGGCAACTCACTCGAAGACGAAGAGGTGTTCATCCGGCAGATCAAGGACAACTCCGCCCACCTGCTACAGCTCATCAACGACATCCTGTTCCTCTCCCGACTCGATGCCAACATGATTGAGTTCACACCACAGCCCACCGACTTCGCCGTCAGTTTCGATGCTCACTGTCAGGTGGGATGGATGGGGCAAGAGAAGCCCGACGTGCGCTACATCGTGGAGAACCGCTACAGCCAGTTGGTTGTCGATATCGATGATGCCAACGTGGGACGCGTCATTGAGCAGATTGTCAGCAACGCCGTGTCACACACCGACAAAGGCTATGTCCGGACACGCTACGACTATGTAGGCGACAAGCTCATCATAGCCGTCGAAGACTCCGGCAAAGGCATTCCGCCAGAACAGCTCAACCAAATATACGAACGCTTTGCCAGCACCGGACAAGGCACCAGACTCGGACTGCCTATATGCAAAGAACTGGTTGAACAAATGGGAGGCACCATCGACATCGACTCCACCCAGGGCGACGGCACCACTGTCTGGATATCCATCCCCTGTAAGGCATCGCTCATCGTCAGGAAGAAAGACATCTAATCCTCCAGCTACAAGGGAATATCAATCATACAATTCTTCACTCAAGTACATGAACATACTTACAAACACATACGCCCCCACCCCCGTTCGCAAGACGCTTCACTTGCTATGCATGCTCTGCCTGCTCACCTCACTACCCTTGCCCCTGCATGCACAGTTTGCCAGAGCATATACCACCGAGCATCCCCTCATCGTGGCATGCAACGTGAACTTTCCACCCTACGAGTTCAGCACGTCAGACGGGACGCCAAAGGGCTATAACATCGACATCGTCAAGACTATTCTCGACGAGATGGACATCCCCTACCGCTTCGTCATGAAGGAGTGGAGCCAGGCCACCTATCTCTTCGACAACCACGAGGCCGACCTCATCATCGACCCAGTCTATAAACAGCACCCCAGCTCCTGCTTTAACTCGCGCAGCACCATCGACTACTATAAGCTGAAGATAGTACAACGAGCCGACTGTCCACCCATCCTATCGCCTAAGGAGCTGCAGAAAGCCGACGGACTGGTCATTCGCAAGAACGACTTCATCACCACCAATGCCATCAGAGAGAAGCTGCCCCTGCTGGCACCCACCTACCTCACTGCCGACGATGCACTGCAGCAGGTGGTCGATGGACGACAGAACTACTTTATCTGGGGCGAAGAGCCGCTCCGATGGTATATCCGCGAAAAGGGACTTCAGGACAAGCTCATCTTAGGAGGCATGACCCTCTTCGCAGGAGAGTCCCACTTTGTGGCCTATGACCACGAGCTCATCCGACAACTCGACGACCATTATGCACGCATGGACCAGAACGGACAGTTGCAGACCCTGCGCACCAAATGGTTCTCCCCCGAAGTCTATAACAACAAGAAACCGCTCACCATCCTGGGCATCACCATCGTGATAATCATCTTCGCTGTCTTGCTGTTCTTCGCCAACCGTCACATAGAGCGCCGAGTGAAGAAAGCCACCGAACAGGCTGATGACCTGAAGAACATGATGAAGCTGGCACTGTCTCAGGGCGACTACGAAGTGCTAGAGTACGACGTGAACAGCGATCACTTCGTCAATCGCTATGGCAGTAGCCTGCTCCCACCCGAAGGTGTCACCATGCAACAGTTCATCAGCATGTTCCACCCCGACGACCAGCCTCAGATTCATCATGCCAACGAGTCCATCTTGTCCGGCAAGAGCAGCAACTGTTGCCTAGAACTCCGCTGGAAGCCATACAACGGCAATGGCGAGTGGCGCTTCGTGCGCAGCTATGCCGTCGTGGAGTATGATCAGCAACAGGCTCCCCACCGTGTCGTCTGCACGGTCAAGGACATCACCGAGGAATATGAGCAGGTGCGCCGCGACAGCGAACTGGCACAGCGATTCTCCAAGTTGTTCGAGTATTCGCTCGTAGGCATGTCGTTCTTTAATGCCGACGGAAAGCTCATCGACTTGAATCGGATGATGCGCCAAATCTGCGAAATAGACAACAAGGACGACCATTTCTTCCTCACCACCAACCTCTTCGACTACCCCTCCGTCCGAGACGACATAGACAGAGACGGACGCGACGCCCTGCATGTCTGCCAGCACATGTACTACCCTGAGGCTGGCATTGACAAGTACATCGAGCTGCGCATACTCCCCTCATACGACAACGACCGGCTGCAACACTACATCATGACCTGCCGCGACATCACTGCTGAACGAGAGCTCCACATTGAGCAACGGCACATGGACAAGCAGCTACTCAACATGAATGAACAGCTCAACCTGAGAGAGAGAGAGCTCAACTACCTTCTCAGCAGCAGCAACATGTGGGTGTGGCGCACCGAATTATCCACCCAACAAATCATCTTCTCACGCTCCCTGAAGCAAGACGGACTCATACTTTCCTTCGATGAATACATGAACGGCATCTACGAGGAGGAGCGAGCTAAGGCAATGGAAGCTTTCGGCAACATGGAAGGAACCGACAAGGACATCAACATCACGCTCCACATGTGTCTCCCGAAAGTGAGCAACGAGCCCCACTGGTATGCTATCAACGGCATACCCGTCCGCGATGACCAAGGTAACGTCACTGGCCACTTCGGTGTAGTCCGCGATGTCACCACACTCATGAACGCCCAGCAACAACTACTCCTCGAGACAAGTCGCGCCGAAGACTCAGGCAAGCAGAAGAGTGTGTTCTTGGCCAACATGACCCACGAAATCCGCACACCCCTCAACGCTATCGTCGGTTTCAGCGACTTGCTGCAAATCATCGACAACCCCACCGAGCGGCGCGAGTTCATACGTATCATACGTAACAACTGCGACATGCTCATACGCCTCATCGACGACATCATCGAAGCCTCTGCCATGAACCAGGGACCTCTCGCCATCGAGTCAAAGGATGTTGACTTTGCCGTTGCTTTCAACGACATCTGCCAGACCCTGGCCTCACGAGTACAGGAGGCCGGAGTAGAGTTCATCGTTGACAATCCATACAGCCAACTACTTACCCACGTTGACAAGGGACGACTCCAGCAGGTCATCACCAACTTCACCACCAACGCCGTGAAATACACCCATCAAGGGCATATCAAGGTGGGCTACCGCTATCAGGATGGTGGCATACGCATGTACTGTGAGGACACAGGTGCCGGCATCCCCAAGGAGAAGCAAGGTATCGTATTCGAGCGATTCGTAAAGCTGAATGACTACGTGCAAGGCACCGGACTCGGCCTCAGCATCTGCAAGAGCATTGCCGACCGTTGCGGAGGGCGCATCGGCGTAGAGAGTGAAGGTGAAGGCAAGGGTTCCACATTCTGGATATGGATACCGTGCGAGTGCCAGAGCGTAACTCCTGCAACCCATCAACAATAAAAAAAACAAACAAAAGAGATAACTAACAAGCCATGCAGACAAGTAAGTACATGTTAGCCAATGAGCGCGACGCCCTATGGGGACTCACTGTAACCACTATAGGTCACGAGAAGATAGAGCCATTCGAATCATACCCAACCAAAGGACATGCCGACGGCTATTACTTTGACCTGGAGAAAGGACGCACGCTGAACGAGTTCCAACTGCTCTACAACCCTGAGGGAGAAGGTGTATTCCACAGCGCCTCAGTCAAGGAGACTACACTACGGCCTGGCGATATGTTCCTGCTCTTCCCAGGCGAGTGGCACTCCTACCACCCCATTCCTAAGAAGGGATGGGAGAGCTATTGGATAGGCTTTCGCGGGCACAACATGGAAGACCGTGTAAAAACAGGCTTCCTGTCGCCGCATAAGCCCATCTATCACATCGGCTATTCTGCAGAAATCATTGGGTTATACAAGCAGGCCTACGAGGCGGCGCTCGAAGAGGCTGCCTACACCCAGCAGTTGCTGGCAGGCATCGTCAATCATCTGGTGGGGCGCATGTACTCACTGGAACGTAACATCGAGCTGCTGTCACGCAGTCAGGCTCACGTCAACATGATCAGCAAGGCACAGCTCCGCATCCGAGAGTCGTTGGAGAGCTCTCTCACTATCCAGCAGGTGGCCGAGGAACTGGGCGTGAGCTACAGCAACTTCCGCAAACTGTTCAAGGAGTACACTGGCCTCTCCCCCGCTGTCTATCAGCAGGATCTCCGCCTGCAGCGAGCCAAAGAACTGCTCTCCACCACCGACATGAGCATCAAGGAAATAGCCTATCAACTCAACTTCGAGTCACCCGACTACTTCTCAGCCAAGTTCAAGAGCAAGACAGGACATCGCCCCAGCGAGCTGAGGAATCAGTAATATAGCCTGCATCAATTCTTACCATTTAGCAGTAAATATGCTGGGTGACACAACCAAAGAGAACCATCCCCAGCGAGCCTGTTCGCTGCTGTCTTTCTGTTTCAGGCGAGCCATGGTTTCGGTGCCCATCATGTGGGTGTAACCGGCAACAATCTTCACGTCCTTCATGAATTGGTATTGAGCCGTGATATCGATGCTGTGGCCCAGTGTGCTGCCCACCGGTAATCCGTGCGGACAAAAGTATTAGAATAGTGCTCACATGGGGACAGGCACGGTGTGACGAGGTCATCGTCCGCGAAGTGCAACGCCGCTCGGCCCTGGAGGGGACTCTTGGTATGTCTAAAACCAGAAACAATATAAACTAAAAACAAAAGAGTATGAAAAGAATGATGCAATGGGTGCTTGCCGCCACCCGACCATTGGTACTCACCATGGGACCATTGGTACTCACCATGGTCTTCTGCGGCCTCGGAGTGTTCTCCTCGTGTTCTAAGGACGATGACAATCCCAATTGGAACAAGGTGATGGCTCGTGGAACCATTTACAACATTAAGGTGAAGCAGGGAAAAACGCAGGCAAGTGCCACCACGGTGGTCTCTACTGCCGAGGCTGAAGTAACATTAGTAGAATAAAAAAACGATAAAATTGTTTTCTGTTTTGAAAAAAAATTGACTATCTTTGAGGCCATATCGTAAAATTATGGACAACAGGAACACATCTAAAGGGAACTGGATGAAGCGGTTGAGAGGCTTCGTGAAAGCCCATACCAGCCTGACCGTCATCATCGCAGCAGCATTGCTGCTGGAGTTGACGACGGGTGTGATGTACTATGCGGCTCAGAACATCATCCAACGTACAGTGGAACGGTTGGTGCAGCGAGAGATGAATGCCATCTACCTCTGCATCCGCAATAAACTGGCCAAAGTGGAGGTGACAGTGGATAACATGGCGTGGGTAGTCAATGAAGGTCTTGATGAGCCGGACTGGATGTTCGACATTACCCAGCGAATGGTCAAAAATAACCCTTCTTTCATGGGAAGTGGTGTTGCTTTTGTTCCAAACTATTATCCAAATAAAGACAAGTACTTCGAGCCATATTCCGTACGCAGGGGACAGGACTCCATTCAGTCGATGCAATTGGGAAGTGACGGCGTGGATCATACACAAGATGATTATTTTCATGTTCCTGTCACACAGGAGAAAGCCCATTGGAGTGAACCGTATTTCGATAATGATGGTGCCAAGGCGATCATAACCACATACGGCGTTCCTGTACGTGATAGCAAGAGCAGAGTCGTTGGCGTTGTATATGCCGATATTGCGCTTGACTGGCTCGATGATGTCATGAATGAGGAGAAAGCGTATAAGAGTACACTGCGCTTCTTGGTAACAGGCAACTATAACCTACTGGCAGGCGAAGACTGTCCGATATATAGGTCGGCACTTGAAATATTGAAGGCCGACAATGATAAGAAAGGCTACTGCATAGTGGATGATGAAAACAACAATAAAAAACACATTTACTTCACAACAGTGGGTGGAAAGACGGACTGGATGCTCATCAATGTACTTGATGACGGTGATGTTTTCAGCAAACTACGCAGGATACGTCTGTCATTGTTGCTCCCGTTGATGATAGGTCTGCTATTTGCTGGGTTTATCGTTTATCGTAGTTCGCGCAATCTGGAGCGACTGCGCAAGGTGAATGCCGAGAAAGACCGCATAGGAGGTGAACTGCTTGTAGCCAGTCAGATACAGCAGAGCATGTTGCCCTACAGCCATATTCTGCATGATGATGTGAGTATATTTGGCTCGCTGGTACCTGCCCGTGAGGTCGGTGGTGACCTCTATGACTACTTTATCCGTGACGAGAAACTATTCTTCTGTATCGGCGATGTCAGCGGCAAGGGCGCACCATCGGCTATGGTGATGGGCGTGATTCATTCTTTGTTCCGTGCCTTCTCGGCTCACGAGAACAATCCTGCACATATCATGCAAGCCATCAATGAGGTATCATGTCAAGGCAACGATTCGAATATCTTCGTCACTTTGTTTCTCGGTGTGCTCGACCTGCCAACAGGTCTTCTGCGCTATTGTGATGCAGGCCATGATGCTCCAATGATGTTGGCTGATGGCCAATGTTCGATGATTGATGTTAATCCTCACCTGCCTGTTGGTGTATTCGATGATGTGAAGTATGGTATACAAGAAACGAAGCTGGAGCCAAATATCACTTTATTTCTGTATACAGACGGACTGACAGAAGCGAAGAATATCGAACGCAAGCAATTTGGTATTAAACGCGTTGAAGAGGTGCTTGCTGCCAATAGCGGGCTTCATCCTGAGCAACTTCTTGAATCTGTGAGAATGAGCGTGCATGAGTTTGTTGGCGATGCTGAACAGAGCGACGATCTCACGATGCTGGCTATCCGCTATACTCCGAAGCGCTTCGAGACCAAACTGATGGAAACGCTTGTGATAAAAAACGACGTCCATGAAGTGTCAAAGTTCAGTGAATTCATGAAGAAGGTGATGGAGAGTCTGAATGTTGAGAAGTCGCTTTCTCGCCAACTTCGTCTGGCAGTGGAGGAGGCTGTGGTGAATGTGATTGACTATGCTTATCCCATTGGACAAGAGGGTGAAATAGAAGTGCGGATGATGTCTGATGGAAAGACTCTGAAGACAATCATTACCGATTCAGGTGTAGCATTCGATCCAACGGCGAAGGAGAAGGCCGACACGACACTGTCTGCCGAGGACCGTCAGATAGGTGGTCTGGGCATCCTGCTAGTTCGTGAAATAATGGATTCGGTTAATTACGAACGAATAAACAAACAAAACATATTAACATTAACTAAAAAATACAATTGATTATGAATGCAAAATTAGAAGAAATCGATGGCAAGTATGTTGCCACGTTGGAAGGAGAAATGGATACCGCAGCAGCTACAGAGGCTGAGGAAGTCTTGAAACCACTCTATACGTCTGGCGGTAAGGACGTCATCATCGATTGTAACGGTTTGGAGTATATTGCATCCAGTGGACTGCGCATCTTGCTCAGTATCCTGAAAGGGGCCAAGGCTAATGGTAGTAGGGTAACGTTGCGTGGTGTTAACGATGACATCAAAAATGTCTTTAAACTGACGGGATTTATCAGCATCTTCGAATTTGAGTAAATAATCCAGAGCCTATGAGAAAGTGTTGCATGCTGCTAATGATAATGGCAGCTACGGGCTGTCTTGCACAAAAAGACTCCGTCAACCAGCTCAGTTTCAGCATGAACCTGCTTACGCATGGTGAGGCTTGCGGAGGTGGACTGCCCAGAACAGGAGACGGTGGTTCGGAAGAAGATAAATCGCGTTTCCTGGTAGGGCGTGTACGTCTGAATGTGGACTACCAGCGTTCCTGGCTGCAGGCGCATGCTGTCATCCAGAACAAGGGAATATGGGGTATGAAAGGCAACAATGCCCTCACGCTGTATGAGGGTTGGGTGAAGTTGACAGCCAGGAACGGGCTTTTTGCCCAGATGGGTCGTATTGCTCTGTCCTACGATGATGAACGAATCATCGGTCCTAATGACTTCGCAACAGTAGCCCTGTCGCATGATGTACTTCGGGTAGGCTATGAAGGACATGGTCATAAGGCTCATGCCATACTGGCCTATAACCAGAATGGTGACAACTACTATAACGGCACGTATTACAATAATGGTGCGCAGTTGTACAAAACGATGCAGACCGTGTGGTATCACTACGATGTGCCAAAGTTCCCGTTGGGAGTCTCGCTGCTCTTTATGAACATTGGTCAGCAGGCAGGCATACAGGGCGACCCGTACAATTCACCATCAACAGAATATCAGCAGATGTACGGTGGCTATATCAACTTCCACCCTAAATATCTGTCGCTGGAAGGCTCGTATTACCGCCAGACGGGTAAGGTAGTCAACGAATTCAAGCAGGCCGGGAAGATAAAGGCATGGATGGCCAGTGCGAAAGCAACTATCAAACCAACTGACAAATACGGTTTCGTGTTAGGTTACGAATACCTGAGTGGTGACGACTATGTACCTGTCATCTATGGTGGTTCGTTTGGCATGCCATACAAGGAGTATGAAGGCGGCTTCGCTCCTCTTTATGGATCAAGAACCAAGTTTTACGGCATTCTTGACTATTTCTACGAGAGTGCTTACATCAATGGCTTTACGCCTGGCCTGCAGAATGCCTATCTCGGCATAATAGGCAAACCAGCACCAAAGCTTAGTTGTAGTGCCACCTACCATTATCTGGCTACTGCCACAAAACTGAGCGGTCTCGACCGTACGCTGGGCCATAGCATTGAACTACAGGCCAGCTATAAGTTCTCGAAGGACATATCCTTAATTGCAGGCTATACCCAGATGATGGGTACGGAAACGATGGACCGGCTGAAACAAGGTAACTCCAGTAAACAGGCTCGCTGGGGTTGGTTCTCGCTAGTCATTTCACCTAGTTTATTCACTACAAAATGGTGATGAAATAGTAAAAAAGTATATAAGTAGAAAGGTAAATAACTATAAATATGAAAACATCCGCACCATTATCAAAAGTACAATATGGTCTCTACGTAGAGTGTGTAGCACACCAGGGAGAGGCTTGTTATAATCTTCCTTATCTGTATGTGCTCGACGGCAGTCTGGACGAAGACAGACTATGCCGGGCCATCGAATCAGCAGTGGCAGCACATCCGACGTTGTTCACCCGTATCGGGCTGAATAGCGATGGCGATCCTCTTCAGGTCATTGACGACACAGAGACATTCATGCTGGCAGTGGAAAATATCTCAGACATCGAGGTCGAGAAGCTGCAAATGATTGTGCCTTTTGACATCTACAACGACCGTTTGTTCCACATCCGCTTGCTCAAGGATTCTGAGCACTTCTATTTCTTCCTCGACATCCACCATATCATAGGTGACGGTACGACACTGAAGGTCATGTTGACAGATGTGGAGAAAGCCTACAACGGAGAGGTGTTGGAACCTGAGGCTATGACGATGGCACAGGTGGCAGAAGCAGAGGCTGAGCTGCGGAAGTCTGCGGCTTTCGAGGAAGGCAAACAATGGTATGCACAGAACTTCGACTGCGGTGATTGTTTTACCCAATTGATGCCAGACCTTGAAGAGCCAGAGCATAGTGAGGCTTCGATGGTGAGGACGCTGAGTGTGGATATGGCACGTGTTGACAGCTTTTGCAAGGAAAAGGGCATCTTCAAGAGCAATTTCTTCACAACGGCCTATAGTTTCCTGCTTGCAAAATATAATAATGAACAGGAGTCGCTGTTTACCACCATCTACAATGGACGTACGGACAAGCGGTTCCTGCATTCTGTGGGTATGACGGTGAAGACGTTGCCCGTCTACGCCAAGTTTGATAACGAGACCAAGGTGCTCGACTATCTGAAAGCAGGGCAGGATCAGATGAGCGGTGTACGCCGGCATGAGGCATACGCCTTTAGCGATGCTGTGAACGATCTCGGCATCCAGAGCAACTCGATGTTTGCTTGGCACGGTATGATGTTCGCCGATGAGAAGCTGTGCGGCAAACCAATGAAGACCATCCGACTGTGCAACAGCACGTTGGAGGCCTCGCTCTATTTGAAGGCATTTATCCTGAACGGCAAATACCAGATTAAGGCTGAATACAACTCCAATGAATACTCTCAGGCGCTGATTAGTCAGTTCCTGGAGAGTTATGAGGCTGTGTTAGAGGGATTTCTCGTCAAGGAGTATCTTCGCGAGGTGGATATTACCACGACATCGCAAATAAAGACACTCGACAGCTTCAATCTGACGGATGTGGAATATGACGACACGCAGACCATCGTCTCGCTGTTCCGTCGTCAGGCAAAGGAAACGCCACAGAGCATTGCCGTCGTTTACAAAGACAAGCGATATTCATACGCCGAAGTTGATGAGATTAGTGACCGTATCGCTGGATGCATCGCATCGAAGGGGCTGGGTTCGGAAGATGTGGTATCTGTCCTGATTCCCCGTTGCGAATGGATGGCCATAGCCTCGCTGGGTGTCTTGAAAGCCGGCTGTGCCTATCAGCCATTAGACCCCACCTATCCGAAGGAGCGCCTTAACTTCATGATGCAGGATGCCAACGCAAAGCTGCTCATCGCTGACGAAGAATTGCGCCCCATCGTTGATGAATACAAAGGCGAGGTGCTCTTAACGAATGAATTTCGTAATTTCGAAATATCGGAATGTCGAAATGTTGAAGTGAAGCCAGAGAGTCTCTTCATCCTCCTTTACACCTCAGGCTCAACGGGTGTACCCAAGGGCTGTCAGTTGACTCATGGTAAC
>JAEEPT010000261.1 GCA_016284895.1 Prevotella sp.
TAGACATCAGACTTGTACTTTGATAGAAGGGGTGAGATGGAGAGATAAATATCTCAGACATCATGTGACGTTGAGAACCTGAGTAGATGAACCTGGCATTCCGGCACTTCTGTATTCTTGTACGCAAGACAGCTTCCACCTTGTTGTCAGGATAGTCGGCTATGACCTGAAACTCATCGATAGCCACAATACAGGGTTTGTCGGCTTGTTCCAGATAGGCAAAGATCTCGTCAAGCGTAAACTCCGGAACCTTGATGTCGCCTACACCTAATCCCCATTCAGGATTTCCGTTGATGTCGAATGATATGTTACTACGTAGTGAGCCTAGAGAAACATTATTTAAAAACTACTTTCTTTCCACTGATGATGTTTATTCCCTTTTGAGGTTTTGAAAGTCGCTGACCTGCAAGGTTATAAATACCTGAATTGGAAACAGGGCAGTCAACGTTAACGCTACTGATGGCAGTTGTCATTGGTGTGACACTATTTATTTCGCACCCCCAGAAAGGGCTAAAGTCATCGCAGAATTCCTCTATGCCGTCCTGACGAATGAGCCAGACGCAGATAACCTTGGCCTCGCCATGGCCATCCTTTATATGCTGTAAGGTGACGCGGTTTACCTCATTCGTGACAGAATAGTCGCTAAAATAAATGGTGGTAGATAAGCCCGTGGTGACTCGCTTGCCAATGGCTCTATTGCCATCGTCACCATAAACCTTAACAGCATAGTTGTCGGCACTGACAGGCTCGGCAAACTCTACCCGAAGGCCTTTGTAGGTTTTCAGCTTCATCGGTATCTTGTCATCGAACAAATTCAACTCCGTCCATAGGCCATTGAAGTCGATACTATGGACGAATTGTTTTCGCACATAAATATCTTCACTCTTACATTCCCACAAATTCTTAAATGCCTTTATATCAGCATCCTCTTCGCTACCATCGCTTTTTATCAGATATAAATGGTATATGGTTTCATTCTTGCTGTTCAGCGTGTTATGCAACTCTATGCTTGATATAGAATCTCCCAGTATCGTCTTGTCAAAAGCCATGCTGAATGAAGAAGTGGAAATAGCTTTGCGCTGTTGCTTTCCTTCTGCATTCTTTATAAGAATATCAAAGCCTTGGGGATTTTCAATATCTATTCTTATGCCCTGATAGTCATTCAGGCTTATAGAGCTGCATAGGCGGAACCTTGCATTACGTTGATAAAAGTTCACCTTGGTCTTCTGGTAGACATAGTCTTCCTCAGTAAGCATCTCGGGCCCTTTGCCATCGTCAACCCACTTAAAGACAAATCCGTAGAAACCGAGTTTGGAGCCCGCGCAATAGAGCTTGTAGGTGCTGCCAGCCTTAACAGGGAAGGAAAACGTATAATGCCTCACCTCATCGAAGGTAATACCATTAAAATTTGGAAGCACGATGCCGTCTTCTTCAACATAAAGCGGCTTGCCACTATTATGCTTTACTGCTACTGTCAGCGTGCCGTCTTCCTGGGGTGTAAACACATAGAACGTGCCACCCTGCTTGTTACCATTCACGTCGTTGCCGGGGGTATAGACCGTAAAGACTTCATCAAGTGCCTCAGTCTTGGCGGCAAGGAAGTCTGCCCCACCTTGCTCACCAAAAGTCAGTGCGATGCCC
Source organism: Prevotella sp. (assembly GCA_016284895.1). Lineage (GTDB taxonomy): Bacteria > Bacteroidota > Bacteroidia > Bacteroidales > Bacteroidaceae > Prevotella. Next base: position 1,642 of record JAEEPT010000261.1, read on the forward strand.
TCAAGTTCTATGGTTTGTCCCGACTTAAACGTGTCACCTTCTTTGATAGCAAACACCGTCTTTTGTATGGTGCCAGGCTCTCCGTCAGGCAGAATAATATCGTCGTATGACAGCGTGGGTCCAGCTCCATTGGCATCAGTCAGCAATGTGGGAACATCTGCTGTAGGAAAACAAACATAGGGATATGGCACCTCTATCTGCTGGTCTGTATTGGATGCATTATCAAAAATGCCAAAACCTATATTGTTACGCGTCAACCAGTAGGCTTGTGCATCTGTATTACCACCGGAAAATGGATTTTTGATTCCATCCACTGCATAGTTGCCTTCTACGAGATCACGTGAATTGGAAACAATAGCGATAGCTGCCGAATTGTTAAGACAGTTATAGTAGTTGTTTAGTAGATGAACGTCAGACCCCTCTATCCTAGGTAACCTGCTGTAACAGCCCTCGCCCCATATGTTGTAGGCATAGGTGACGTATTGTTGGAATCCCTTGGTCTTCGTCGTCAGGTTGCTGTTCGAATGTGAGTAGCTGCGGTCGGTATAGCGGAAGATATTCCACGAATAGGTCGCGAACATGTTGCTGCCTTCACGATAGCCACTGTCAAGATTGCCGTCAAGGCCATCAATAAAGTCACAGTGGTCTATCCACACGTTGGTAGCACCATAGTTGGAGATTATGTCAGTTCCTCCCACATCAACGCTTCCAGGCCCCACAAGCGTCAGGTTGCGGATGATGATATTCTCGTCTGACGAGTCAAGTTTAAAGATTCCGGCATTTCGGTATACCTCTGTTTCGTCGCCTGTGAAGTCGATAATAACCTGACGGGTATGCTGCTCGCGAGCCTCGTCTACCCAATTGCCGTTACTAAGGTAGCCCCCCGTACCGGCATCTGGTCGATACTGGTTCACGTTGGCATCATTAAGCGCCTGTCGCAAGTCAGAAGTGATATACCACTGCGTGCAGAGCCGTGCGTTGTTACGCCCCAAGATGCTCTTGTGCTTAATATTCCTCAAAGGCATGTTTTCAGAAAGGACAAAGTCGCCCTGCGAACCGTCCAGCACTACGATATCGAAAGTTTCTATGGCTTCCATGATGGCCTGCCTGTCGTCACCGCCGCTGGCATAGAGTATGGTATAGGTGGGGTTTTCTTTATGCCATCCGCCATCCAGTTGGTAGGGCGTGCCGTTTATATCGCTACAGCATCCCCAGCCAAAGGCGTTATGCTTATCAAAAGTATAATCACTGCTGTCGGTTGCATTATAGGTCACCTTAACGAAAAACAGTCCAGACTCGCCGCTGCCACGGGTTATCGTATGGGCACCGACAGAAACATTTTCAACAACGTACTCATAATAGCCGTTGGCTTCGTCAAGAGTAGCGCTTTCAAAGGATAGTTCATTGTTGTCGAACTTGATGGTTTTCATTTCACCACTGCTCCAAGTTGACTGCACAATGGTAACGGTAGCAGGTTTGGTGGACATCCATTCGACGACGGTCGAGCCCTCCATCTTCAGCCCCTTTGTGTAGACCACATCATCGTAAGTGCCTGCAAACTTTTCATTGAAATTAAACTTATTATAACGGCTCGGGTTCTCGCTGTAAGGCGTACCAAAGGTGAAGTAGCCTTCGGTAGACTGCACTGCAGAACCATTGAGGCTGAGGGTGTACTCTTCCTTTTCAGACTGTTTGTTTATGGTGTTGTTCCATTCACTATCTGCCCATAACATGGTAGGTAGCAGTGATAACAACATTGTCATCGCAATTGATTTCACACTTTTCATACAATAGCACTATATGTTTGTAACGTGTGGCTTATGGAACAATCTATATCCCTCTTTCTGCCCAATCGCCTCGGTCGAGGTTGCGATAGCCTATGGCTTCGGCGATATGCTGGCTCTGGACTTTTTCGGAGCCGGCGAGGTCGGCAATCGTTCTGGCCACCTTGAGGATGCGGCTGTAGGCACGGGCGGAGAGCTTCAGGCGTTCCATTGCCATGCGGAGCATGTCCAAGGAGGCGGCATCGGGTTCAGCAAATTTATGTAACATCTGCTCCGTCATTTGGGCATTGCAATGAACATTCTTATAGTCCTTGAAACGCTCTTCTTGAATGAGTCTTGCCTTGATAACTCGTTCACGGTGTGATGTGGACGGTTCTCCAGGCTTAATCTTACTTAGCTCACTAAACGGAACTGCCTGAATTTCTGTGATGGCACTTTTCCCTTCTAGCAAAAACCAACCAATTCTTTTTCATCAAGTCACATCTTTATTTGGGTACAAAAATACTCATTTTCCCTCATATTCATTTCAAGTAGTTGCTTTTTTTATGCTTATTTGTGAATCAAGTTGCAGGATTCAGGCTTTTACCGGTGGTTTCGTTTGGGGCAGGGCAAATGGAAGTTTATGCGGAAAGCGGATTATCCTACTGAAGCAAATGGCTACAACATGGGTCTCGCTGCCTACAAAAAGTTTTGTTTTGTCCGTTTCTTTTACCACGTTTATTTTCATCGCAAACACCCTGAAAAGCGCCTAAAAACAGGGCTTTGAGTTTACTCCGGGTAAACTCGGAGTTTAGTCGGAGCAAACCGATAGTTTACCCGGGCT
>JAEEPT010000262.1 GCA_016284895.1 Prevotella sp.
AATGGTGGCTGCAGGCCTGAAAGGCACAAGCGGCATGGTGGCTGCACTGATCATGGGCGGCGTGGTATGTACGGCCTTGGCCATGTCGGGTGCATTTATCACCGACCTGAAGGTAGGCTACTGGCTGGGCACAACGCCCCGCAAACAGGAGTCGTGGAAGTTTCTCGGCACACTGGTATCAGCAGCAACGGTAGGCGGTGTGATGATGCTGCTGAACGAGACCTACGGCTTTGCGTCAGGCCAGTTGGCTGCCCCGCAAGCTAACGCGATGGCTGCGGTCATAGACCCATTGATGAACGGTGTAGGTGCTCCCTGGCTGCTCTACACAATAGGTGCCGTACTGGCAGTGGTACTGACGCTCTGCAAAGTGCCTGCCCTTCCATTCGCTTTGGGCATGTTTATTCCCATCGAACTGAACACCCCGCTACTTGTGGGAGGCGCCATCAACTGGTATGTCACTACGCGCTCAAAGAACAAGGAGGAGAACGAGGCACGCGGTGAGAAAGGCACACTGATTGCATCGGGCTTTATTGCCGGAGGTGCACTGATGGGTGTCGTAAGCTGTGTGATGCAGTATTTTGAAATCAACTCCATCAACAAAGTCTGGCTGGCCAATCCGATGTCGGAGATATGTGCCCTCACCGCCTACTTGCTGCTCATCGTCTTTTTCATCAAAATGACTATTGGCATCAAGCAAAAATAAGGATACAGGCAATCTCAAAATACCATAAGAAGGCATCAAGCCAAGCCAAAAGCATCTGGTCATCCAAGCGAAGAGCCAGATGCTTTTGTTTTGGAAAACTTTAAAAACACAAATTTTAAGAAAGTTTTCCAAAAAATTTTCTATATAACTGACAATCAATGTTTTGACATTTCTTAACTTGAAAAAAGTTTCCCCAAACATACAACTTAAAAAGAAAAGCAGTATCTTTGTAAACGATTTTCAAGATAAACTAAAAGCTTCATTTTACTAATTATTTATGATACAGACAGTTGTAAAACGCGATGGACGCATCGTGGGCTTTAACGAGCAAAAAATCATGGCAGCCATCCGCAAGGCTATGATGACAACAGAGAAGGGTGAGGACGAGCGACTGCTCAACACGATAACTGACCACATAGCCCAGCGCGGTCAGACACAGATGACCGTTGAAGCTATTCAAGACTTAGTGGAAGTGGAACTGATGAAGAGCGCCCGAAAGGATGTAGCTCAGAAATACATTGCCTATCGCAATCAGCGCAGCATCGCCCGAAAGGCAAAGACTCGCGACATTTTTCTCGACATCGTCAATGTGAAGTCGAACGATATCACTCGTGAGAATGCAAATATGAATGCCGACACACCTGCCGGCATGATGATGAAGTTTGCTTCTGAGGCCACCAAGCCCTTTGTTGACGACTACCTGCTGTCGCCTGAGGTACGCGATGCCGTGGAGCACAACTACTTGCACATCCACGACAAGGACTACTACCCCACCAAGTCGCTGACCTGTGTGCAGCACCCACTCGACAACATCCTGAACTGCGGTTTCATAGCCGGACACGGAGCTTCGCGCCCTGCCAAACGCATTGAGACAGCCTCTGTGCTGGCATGTATCTCGCTGGAGTGCGCTCAGAACGAGATGCACGGCGGACAGGCTATCCCCGCCTTTGACTTTTACCTGGCTCCCTTCGTGCGCCTTACTTATATAGAAGAGGTGAAAGCGCTGGAGGATCTGTACGGTGAAGACTATTCCAGTCTCTATGACGAGCCGCTGATGGACTACCTCAAGCAACCCCTCGACGGTTTGCAGGGCAGCGACCGCGTGCGTCAGCATGCCATCAACAAGACAGTGAGCCGTGTGCATCAGGCTATGGAGGCTTTCATTCACAACATGAACACCATCCATTCGCGTGGAGGCAACCAGGTGGTATTCTCCTCTATTAACTATGGTACAGACACCTCGGCAGAGGGACGTTGTGTGATGCGTGAGATTCTGCTCTCGACCTACGAGGGTGTAGGCGGCGGCGAAACGGCCATCTTCCCTATCCAGATATGGAAGAAGAAGCGCGGCGTGAACTATCTGCCCGAGGATCGCAACTTCGACCTCTATCAGCTGGCCTGCAAGGTGACGGCCCGTCGTTTCTTCCCCAACTTCCTGAACCTTGATGCTACGTTCAACCAGTGTGATGAGTGGAAAGCCGACGACCCCAAACGCTATATCCACGAAGTGGCCACGATGGGTTGCCGCACACGTGTGTTCGAGAACCGCTTCGGGCCGAAGACATCCATTGGCCGAGGAAACATTTCGTTCACCACTATTAATATTGTGAAGCTGGCCATTGAGTGCATGAAGATTGAAGACAAAGAGCAGCGTATAGCCCAGTTCTTTGCCCATCTGGATGGAGAGCTCGAAATAGCCGCCCGCCAACTCGATGAGCGCTATCAGTTCCAGAAGACTGCTTTTGCCAAGCAGTTCCCCCTGCTGATGAAGAGCTTATGGATAGGTGCCGACAAACTCGGACCCAACGACACCATCGAGAGTGTGATCAACCAAGGCACCCTCGGCATTGGCTTCATAGGACTGGCTGAATGCCTGGTGGCACTTATCGGCAAACACCACGGTGAGAGCGAAGAGGCACAGGAGCTGGGCCTCAAGATTGTAACTTATATGCGCGACCGCATCAACAACTTCTGCGAGCGCTATCACCACAACTACTCAGTGCTGGCTACACCGGCTGAAGGCCTGGCCGGACGTTTCACTAAGCGCGACCGTAAGGAGTTTGGCGTGATTAAGGGTGTGACCGACCGCGACTACTACACCAACTCTAATCACGTACCCGTTTATTACAAGTGCTCAGCCCGCCACAAGGCAGAGGTAGAGGCTCCTTATCACGATTTGACCCGCGGTGGGCATATCTTCTATGTCGAGATTGACGGCGATGCCACCCATAACCCTCAAGTCATCATGGGCGTAGTCGATATGATGGACCGCCTGAATATGGGCTATGGTTCAGTGAACCACAACCGCAACCGCTGTATGGACTGTGGCTATGAGAATGCACAGGCCGACCTGAAAGTCTGTCCGAAGTGTGGTAGCACGAACATCGATAAGCTGCAGCGCATCACAGGTTATCTGGTAGGAACCACCGACCGTTGGAACTCAGGCAAACTGGCAGAACTGAATGACCGCGTGACGCATATCGACGACGGTGAGAAAAGTATGTTCTAAAAAGCGTCTCTTCCCTCGGGAGGGGATGGGGTTGAGTCAATGATTTCAGTACTCTCAATCATAGAAGACACGATGGTAGATGGTCCGGGCTTCCGGACCTCTATCTACTGTGCGGGATGCCGCCACCAGTGTCCCGGTTGCCACAATCCCCAGTCTTGGGATTTCGACGGTGGTCAAGCCATGTCAACTGAGGACATCATGCGCGTGATAGAGGCAGACCCATACGCCAACGTGACGTTCAGCGGCGGTGACCCGATGTACCAGCCTGAAGGCTTTACCGAACTGGCACGCGCCATCAAGGAGCGCACCAAGAAGACCATTTGGTGCTACACCGGATTCACCTTTGAGGTACTGTTGACCAATCCCCGCCAGCGGGCGTTGCTCGAACAAATCGACGTACTGGTAGATGGCCCTTTCGTGAAGTCGAAACGCGACGAGTCGCTCATCTTCCGTGGTTCCAGCAACCAGCGCTTAGTGGACGTGCCAGCCTCTCTGCACAAGGGACATGTCGTGGAGATAGACTACCACGTATGAATCCTAAAAAGCAGAAAAAGAGTATGATGCCATTCAGCAGGTGTGCTTGTTTTGGCCTCGCGGGACTGTTTTAATGTTCAGCGTTCCAATAAAGATTCAACCTCACAGCTGAGGAAATCGTCTAAACTCACGCCATCTGTTCCAACGACGAATTTTACTCAAATCATTGTGTATTTTTACTCAAATCTGTTCGCAAAATTACTCAATTTCTTTTAATCTGAAAAAAAATCAATGAAAAAAAACATTGATTGACAATTGATTAATATCTTGTATTACACTCGTTTGTGGCAATTTTACGGGCAAATGTTTTGCCGTCTCACTATTTTTCGCGATATTTGCAGCCGCAAACAATTGTTTTTTATTAGTATTATATGGCTGAAAAATTGGAAGTGAAAAGCCTCGACCAGGTGGTTGTACGTTTTTCAGGAGACTCCGGCGACGGCATGCAATT
>JAEEPT010000263.1 GCA_016284895.1 Prevotella sp.
GGCATACTCCTTCACCTCTTCGTAGTCCTTCCTGTGGAGTGCAGTTTCACAAAGTCCCAGGTAGCAGGGAGCCGCACTCTCGTTAAGCCCGTATTTCTTCTTCAGCTCCAGTGCCTGAAGGAAGCTCTTTTCGGCCAGTCCCATGTTGCCCGACTGCTCGCGGATGGTACCCAGCGTGAAGGTGGCGAAGTACATGCCGATGTTGCTGTTTTTCTCTTTGGCCTGATGGTAGATGTCGTGAGCCAACTGCACGCCCTTCTGACGGTCCACGTACTCGAACATATAGATGGCCTCGTAGCTGCTAATCCTGTAGTATGTCTCCTCGTACTTAGTTGATCGCGTAGCGTCCTTGATTTTCTTCACGGCGGCAAAGAACTGGTCAGTTTCACGGGAACTATAATATTGGAACGCCTCGTCGGACAGCCGCTGGAGTTCAGGTGGCAAATTATTGTCAGTCCATGTACGTGCTGACATAGTGGTCAACAGGATGAATATAAGCAAAAGAAAATAGACTACTTTCTTCATACTCTTCGGAATTTTGTTGCAAAGTTACGAATAAGTGAGCAAACAAACAAATTTAAATTTGATTTTTTTCGAACGAAAGTAACTTCGACGAAGTCAAAAGTACGAAAATAGTTAGAAAGATAATAGGTTAAAAGGTTAAAAAGTTATAAGCGGCAGCAAAAAGCTCAAAGCTCAAAGCTCAAAGTTCAAAGTTTTTCGTATCTTTGTCGCGCAAAGTGTAGCAACAGGTGATGAAAAAGGAAATCAGCATACGGAACGAAATCAGCCAACTGAAACAGGTGGCAGGCTTCGTGGACGAGATAGGCAAAGAGCTCTGTCTCGACGGCGAGCTGCAGATGAACCTGAACCTGGTGCTGGAGGAAATGGTGTCGAACATCATACGCTATGCCTATCCGCAGGCTGCCGACGACAGCATCGGACTGAAGGCAGAAAGCGACGGCAAACAGATTACGCTGACACTGACCGACCAAGGACGAGAGTTCGACCCGACACAGATGGGGGACCTTGACACCGACGTGAACCCTGCCGAGCGTAAGACGGGCGGCATGGGCATCTTCATCGTTAAGAACATGATGAATCAGGTGACCTACCAGCGGGTCAATGGCAAGAATGTGGTTATTATGAAAAAGGATATCCGTTAGGCTATGACACAAATATTAAAAGAAGATGGCAAGACCATCATTAAGACTGGCAGTCGTATTGACACGATGAATGCCGACGAGTTAGAGAAAGACATTCAACCGGCGCTGCAAGAGGACGGTATCGACCTGGTGATGGACTGCTCGGAGCTGACCTACATGGCCAGTTCAGGACTGCGCATCATTCAGAAGACCATGCGTACGGTGATGATGAAACGGGGAGAGTTCAAGATTGTCAACGTGAATCCTGAAATCTACAAAGTGCTGCAGATGACGGGCTTCACGAAGTTTATGACTGTTGAACAGAAAGCATGAGGCAATGACCCACGAGGAGCTTCTACAGGAAAAGCTGGACGAGCTGCAGAAGAGCTACGACCTGGTGGTAGACCACTTCGACAAGATGTCGGAGGGCTATCAGGAGTCGTTGTTGCTTTACGACAAATTGGAAGAGAAGTGTAACGAACTGAAGGAGACGAACGTCCAGCTGGACATTGCACGACAGCGGGCAGAAGATGCGTCGCGGATGAAGACCATCTTCATTCAGCAGATATCCCATGAGATACGCACGCCGCTCAACATCCTGTCAGGCTTCACACAAGTAGTCACCACGCCGGGCATGGAGCTCGACGATGACACCAAGGCCGACATCAACCGTCAGATCACGGAAAACACCAACCGCATTACCCGTTTGGTAAACAAGATGCTGGAACTGAGCGACGCAAGCAGCATGGCTGTCATTGAGCGCGACGAACAGGTGCCTGCCGTGCAGATAGTGGCCGAGGCAACCGAGGACAGCGGCATCGCCACAGCAGAGCACCTCACGTTCGACATACAGCTGTCGGCAGAGGCCGAAACCGCCATACTGACAACCAACCAGCGTGCGGCCGTACGTGCGCTTACCCTGATTCTCGACAATGCACGCAAGTTTACCAAGCCTGCCGAAGCCCTCGCACGACAAGAAGAGCAGTCCGACAAGAAACGGGCCACCCTTCAGGCAGATGTAACCGACGGATTTGTTCGCTTTGTGGTGGAGGACACAGGCATCGGCGTCCCCCAGGAAGAGAGTGAAAGCATTTTTGAGGAGTTTGTCCAGTTGGATGAGTATTACGACGGCACGGGCATCGGCCTTACTGTAGCCCGTTCGCTGGCACGTCGCATGGGCGGTGACGTAGTGCTCGACCAGTCATATACCCAAGGAGCACGCTTTATCATGACGCTGCCAATTTAGCTTTGAGCATTCTTGCGTCCCGTTGGTAGCAAGCGGCAGAGCCGAGCGGAGCATTGAGCTTTGAGCTGCAAACTATAAATCTACAGTCCGCGAGCCTTCCAGATTTTATCCTTCGCGGCATTGATTTCTTGGAATTTCTTTTCGGCTGCACGACGAACGTCCTCACCAAGGGCGGAAACCTTGTCAGGGTGATGCTCCAGCGCCAGACGGCGATAAGCCTTCTTCACCTCGTCGTCAGAAGCTTGCGGACTGACACCCAGCACCTTATATGCTTCCTCAAGCGTGTCGCCACCCAGATTGAGCATCGAATCCACCTCCTTTGGCTGCAGACGCATCCAACCAGACACGTCGCGCAGGGCCTGAATCTCTGACTGGGGCACGTTGCCGTCAGCCTTCGCCACCATCACGAGGAAGTTCAACAGTTGCAGGCGCTGGCCGTAGTTCATGCCCATCGCCATCTCTGCACAACACTTCTGCACGGTCTGACGGAAGCCATTGGCACCCTGACGCTTCTGTTCGTCGAAGAGCCTCAGCAGTATCTGCTCACCCTCACGAACGGCCTGTTCGCCGAAGTTCTGACGCAGCATCTGACGAACCATCTCCATCTCAGAATGCATCACGCGGCCGTCAGCCTTGATGATATAGGCCGTCAGCACCAGCAACGAGAAGAGGAACGAGCCACGCTGGTTCACGTTAGGCCGTCTGCGACCGTAACTGCCGCTGATGTTCTCGTCAGTCGAGAACGCCGAACCCAACCGTGCCTGACCGCTGCTGCCGCCTGTCACCAGGTCGAACAGCCCACCCAGAATCAGGCCGGCCAGCGCCCCAAGTGAGCCGCCAAACATATAACCGATAAATCCTCCTATCCAACTTCCGTATGCCATATCGTTTTGTATTTTGGTGCAAAAATACAAAATCTTTGAGCTTTGAGCTTTGAGCTTTGAGCTTTTTACTATCGCTTAACCTTTTTTATAAAAAAAAATCACCACCCACCACTCAGGTTTTTTTCGTATCTTTGCCGCGCAAAGCGCGGCGAGTCTGCTCACACTCGGCAGAGTTGATGCGAACATCTCTCTTCTCTCGCTCACTCGCAGCCTTGCCCACAGATTATTAATTCATATTCAATTATGCAGAACTTGAAGAGTATTCTGAGATTCTTCACAGAATGTTCGGATATCAATTTGCGGAAACAGTAGTTGCAGGTATATCGTTCCCATTTAAAAAGGGTTATACATCTATATTTCGGCACAAAGATAAAGATTATTCCTGAAATCACCAAACATTTGGCCGAAAAAGTGAATCCGGACATTTAGAAGCACTCTAAGAAACGAGAAAAGGCATTTCATAATTGTATTGTCCTTTAACTCCTTTTAACTCCTTTTACTCCCTAAACTCCCCTAAAAAGTATTACTTTTGCACTCAAATAAAACTATAAGACGATGAAACAAAGACCTACAACAGAGCGGGTATTCAGCATCTTCAGCGAGCTGAACCGCATTCCACGCCCCTCACACCACGAGGAGCAGGTAGCCGACTACCTTTGTCAGTTTGCAGAACGCCTGCAGCTGGAGTATGAACGCGACGCTGAGAACTGTGTCGTCATCCGCAAGTCTGCCACACCTGGCCACGAGGCGGCTGAGCCCATCGTGCTGCTCAACCACATGGACATGGTCTGCGTGGGCATGAAAGACCCGCTGCACACGCCCATTGAGCCCTACACGGAAAACGGCTGGATGAAGGCGCGTGGCACCTCGCTGGGTGCTGACAACGGCATCGGACTGTCGATGGCGCTGGCTGTGCT
>JAEEPT010000264.1 GCA_016284895.1 Prevotella sp.
TTTGACCCTTGGGATTGTTCCACCCCATTTCGCGGATAAACAACTCCCGAAAATTATTCTCGGCAATATACTGAATGAATACCTTCTTGTTCATCTTTTATGCTTTCATTAAGAGTAATACTATCTACTCCCCCTCTTCAATCGGAGACGGGTTGTGGTGAGGACTTCTTAGTCCCATCGAACAGATGATAGTGGGGTCTTTCTGTTTGCTTCGGTCTTCATCTATTCGGCAGAGCGTTCCGTTCTTGTGCATTTCAAGTACCGATTCCACAATATCGTCATTGGTACTGGTACGCAGCAATCGTCCCAAGATGAACTTCGCCCCTTCAAGCAACTGATAGTTGTAGATGTCGTTGATGGCATAATTCAGCTGTTGCTTCTTGTCGGCATCGAAGAAGAGCGTGGGAGGCTGCTGATAGTAGTGTTCCAAGAGGTCGATGATACGGAAACGTGTACTAAAGCGATTGCCCAAAATGCCGCTCACGCTCGTAGTTTCCTGTTTCATTCCGTCAATGGCTTTCTTCACTAAGTCGAAATGATTCTCCAAAGGTTCTTGTGCTGATTCGTTGGCACTGCAAGCCATTGCTGCAAGTATCTTCTTCTGTGACTGGCTAATGATCTCGCCCTTTGAGTTGTACCACGTCAGCACATCATAATCGTTGTGTGTCTTAGCATAGGTAATGACACCATCCTCGACGGCGTTTTCCGCTTTTTTGGTGGAATAAATGATATTGCTTAGTGCTGGTATAATCTGTTTCAGCTTGGGATTGGCATCTGTAGCATTCTTCCATATCTGATAGGCTTGTGAAGCTAAGTCCACATCGTTGTCATCCTCATCATCCAGGCTGCCACTCTTCTCATTATACATGTCACGCAGATTCTGCTCATTGCCTTCAAAGAACACCTCATCACTACCCACGATGTTGGCATTCTCGTTGATACGCTCATTCAGACGAGTACGAAGACGAATGATGTTTTCAACGCCCTCAGCCGGGAAGAACGAATAGCAGTATATCTCTTCTGCCTCCTGCCCTATTCGATCCACACGGCCAGCCCTTTGAATTAATCGGATGATCGCCCACGGAAGGTCATAGTTCACAATGACATGAGCATCCTGCAGGTTCTGACCTTCCGAGAGTACGTCGGTCGCTATGAGCACTCTCAGCTCATCGTTGGCTGATACATCGGCCTTGTTGCTCAATGGTGAGAAACGCTCCACGATAGCAGTAGGATTCTGACTTCCACCCGTGGCCTTGTGTATATGCGTAAAACCGCGTTTCAGCAACTGACGGTAGATGTAGTTGGCCGTATCTGAATACTGAGTGAACACCAGAACCTTGTCGTCTTTATGCGTCTTGCTGAGCAGTGTCTCAAGCTCATTCAGCTTTTGGTCTGTCTGGGCATCCCATTTGCCACAAAGCAGAATCATCTTGATAATCTGTTCACAGTCTTGTTTCAGATGTTGTTTCAGTGTGCGTTTGAAATAGGTTGACTCAATCCATGCCACATTGTTTTTCTGAGATAGCAACTCGTAGTACTTACGGGCTTTCTCCATATAGACCTTCATGTCGGTAGGAATCTCTATCAGGTTGTCACCAGCCCGACTGCCTTCATCTTCGTTATCGTTGCTGAAAATATCATTCACATCCTCGTCTTCTATCCATTCTTCAGGCAGGTTGTTTTCATCGCCTATGGGCAGTGGCAGCTTGTTTTCTATGGCATAGATGAAGACGGCATTACGTAGAATGTGTCGATACAGCGTGAGCAGGAACGAAAAGCCACTACTGTCAATACGCTTGAAAAATGTGCTCTTGCAGAATCCCATCATGCGCTTTCCTGCACGGCTCAGATTTTCCAGCAGATGTTTATCCGAAGTCGAAGCACTGGCTGTCTTACTTGTATCCTCGTATTGTGAAAGACCATAGCGAGGCAGTCGCAGTTCCTCCATCATGGCAATCATCTCTTCTGAATAGAGACGGCTGTACTGATCGCCTGGCACGGTATCAAACTTGATGGCTTTAGGCTTACGCTCTGGGAAGAAGTTTTTCCTCCCGTCACGAAATTCCAAATACTTACGGCCTGTTGCGGCATCGGTTTTTGCATAGTTATCTTTGATGAAAGTACGTGTGCGACGCACCAAGAATAGTTTCATCAGCTCCTGCCAATCATCAAGGTGAGTGCTCTTTTCAAAGGCTTTAATGCTACGAATGAACACTTCGCTATGTGTCTGCAAGAAAGCACGGTCGCCTCCTAACTCGCGGATATACGCCTCTGGACGAATACCCAAGTCATCATCTTCGCTGATAAAGAGTTTCAGCTGACTGCTCAGGTCTGAGAAATCCTTGTTGTAGGGGGTAGCTGTTAACAATAACACTTTGCAGTCTTGTCGTTCTATAAGTGCTTTGATGTTTTGGTAGCGCTTGCCTTGCTCATTGCGCAGATTGTGACTTTCATCAACGATAATCAATCGATAGTAACGAGCATTGTCAATGTCAATCGGTTTGGCAATTGACATGATGTCGGCTTTCAGATCGTAACGATTACGATATTTGTCCCACATGTCTTGCAAATTGGCAGGACAGATGATGAGGGTACTGCTGGCGTATGTCAGCTCGTAGATCTTGGCGATGGCACAGGCCGTAATCGTTTTACCAAGTCCAACCACGTCACCTATCATTGCCCCACCCCGCTTTTCGCTGTTCAAATGGCGTGCGGCTATCTTGACTGCCGTCTGCTGAAAGTCGAACAATTCACGCTGGAACTCAGGCGGCAACGTGAACTCCTTTACTCCCGAACGCGCATCGGCACTCAGATGATAGGCTGTCTTTAAGTATATATAATAAGGTGGAATGACTTCTTCGCCAGCCCAGCTATTGTCAATCGCCTCAATCAGTTCCTTGGTGATGTCAATGCAGAAGCGGTCGTTCCATCGGTCTTCAAACCACTCTGCCAATGCTTCCAAGTCACGATTGTTTTCAATATCGGCATCGAGCTCGCCGTTTTTGGTTAAGCCAGCGTATGTCAGATTGCTGCTGCCAAGAATGGCAGAGATCTTGTTGCGATTCGAATCAGGGTTAAAGGCCAAATAGAGCTTGGCATGTAGCGGATGTGCCACATAGAGCTTTACGCATACCTTGCCCTCCTTCAGTTGGGCAGATAGCCGTCGCAGTGTCCATTCGTCGCGCTTCGTAGGCATGCCTAAAAGCAGTTGTTTCCTGAAGTCACGGGCTATCTCTAATTTGCATTTCTGCACGTATGCTGCATCAGGAATCACCTCATCGGAATAGAGCTGACGAACCAATTCTTCATCGGGTTGGTGCATACCAATCAGCAACCTGCAATGCCGAAACTCCTGCTTGTCGTTTTCATAGACATAATCGCCAGGAATCTGGTCTATCTGATTGACCACCAAATCCCATCCGCGCAGGTTGAAATAGCCCACACAGAAGTCAACGCGCTTGATACCTACATCTACGATGAGGTCCTGCATGCCATTCACAAATTTCGACTCAATGTTGTCGTAAATTCTTGCCATGTTTATAGTTTTAGTCAGCACCAAGACTATATCTTCAGGCTTGCTTACAGGTAAATGCCAAGAGACCTCAGGACACAAAAGAAGCGCAGACTTGACTCTTCTCTCGTATCGTGAGGTCCTCGGAATGTACCTGAAATGCTAGATATAAGTCATGCCCGCGCTAAATGCACGGGCATCGGCTGACTTACTCAAAGCATTTCATCGTTGAAATTTCCGAGGTTTCACGATACTCTGAATAAATAGCTGATGCTATTATTTACCAACAAAAGTCATATCGGCACCTCCACTGAGGCTTATGCCGATACTTGACTGCAAAAGTACGAAAAGAAATGGAAAAACGGAAAGAAAACTCCTCACTTTTTACACAGAAGAAGTTTTTGTTTGGGTTTTAAAAAAAGGGAGACTATAAAAATGCTATAACAAAAAAAGGCAAACAAGATAGAAACGAAATACTTCTTTCTTGTTTGTCCCGTTTACAAAGCTTTGATTTCTTCTTCGGTTAGTCCAGTGACATCAGCTATGTCACTGATAGACATCCCTTTCTTCTTCAGATTCCGGGCTACGTCTGCACGGCCTTCTGTAATACCTTCGGCACGGCCTTCTTCCCTGCCTTTCGCTATTCCCTTATTCATGGCCGTAGTCATTGTGCTGTAAT
>JAEEPT010000265.1 GCA_016284895.1 Prevotella sp.
CCGATTCGTAGTCAACCATCTCTTGCAGCACCTCGGCATCGGGCTGATAGCGCTGAGGCATGAGGCGCACCTTGTTGCGGCTGGTGTGCTGGTACTTCGGACGGAGACGTGTCTGGCGCTCAGCCAAAGCATTGACTTGGTCTGTGACAGTTTGGAAGATGGAATGATCGGAACCGTCTGTGACATCAGACTGCTCTGATTGATCTGAAAACATGGATTTCTTGATTATCTCCCATACCTGCATGATGCTCACGTCGTCGGGCTTGCCCATCAGCCAGTCCATTGGTTGCGTCAAGTCGTTGTAAAGCTTGCTGAGACGGTCGTTTGCACCGATGGCCTGTGCCAGTATCACGGCTCTCTCCATGTCAACAGGCTTGTCGGTCTGGAAAGGCACCGCCTGCAGCCACATCATGGTGCGGAAATAGCGTTGCAGCGTGTCGTTGCGGGTGTAGTGGCCACGCGGACGGAACAGACTGTAGGCAAACTCAGCATCGGTATAGCCTAAATAGGCCGACTGTGCATCCTTGCTGGCCATCACTTGACGGTATTCCTGCTGCGCGTCAGCATTGTCTGTGGGCTCCTCGCCCTTGAGGAGGGCATTGGCCACTGTGAAATAAGTAACCAGCCAGTCCTTGGGCTTCGTCGTGTCGTCACCTATCAATACAAGACTGTTCACCGTCTGCTGTGTCTCCTGACAGAACTGGTCTAACAGGGAGAAGAACTTATGCTCCTCTACATCGCGCAGCATGCAGTCAATATAGAGATGGAACAGCTGCAGGTAGAGGTCGGTGGTCACGAAGTTGGGCATGTTGCTATAGTCGTTCTTCTCATAGACGTGGAACAACTGCTGGTGGTCGGCAGGCACAATGGCAAAGCCGTTCTGTGCCAACTTCTTCTGTAGCTGAGCATCGAAATCCTTGAGCTGATGGGGATTGATGAGGTTGGGCATTTTCACGCGCAGTCCTTCCGGTACGTCGAAGTTGTGCTTCTGCAGTTCCGCCTCGCGCTCTTTCAGTTTTTCAATGAAAGCCAGCTGTTCGGAGGTATAGGGAATGGCATCGTCTCTGACGGAACGGTAGAACTCATCGCGCCAACTCTCACCCTCGATGTGCTGAACCTCCTTGATGTAGCGGGGATTATCCCAGAACTCCCACTGCAGCGAGTCATACCATGTGGTGGTCTGGAAAATGCCGCGCAGATAGGCATCGCGGAAGGGATAGCCCACGCGAGCCGCAAAGCCGTTGCGCAAGATGCGACAGTCGGAGAGCGACAATTGTGAAATGTCTTGCGTGATGTCGATGGTGTCAATGAAACTCTCAACGTTGAGTTTCGTCGGTGAGATGCTGGCAGGATCCTCTTCTTGAGGCGAAGAGGCACAGCCCATCAGCAGACCAATGGCCAGCGCTCCCATGACGAAAAAAGATGATGTTTTTTTCATAGATTGAAATATTTATAAGCGGTTTCTTTGTCGGTGTTCTTGATAAGAAAACGGTCGAAAGCCAGTCCGAAGCCTTCCCAGCGATATTCGCTCACCACATAGCGGTTGTCGGCAGTGGTCTCTAAAGCGCGAATGGTGCAGGGGGTATGGGGCTTATAGGGCTTATGTGGCTCATGAGGCTTATGGGTCTTATGAGGCTCATTGGTCTTAGGAGATTCATCCTCAACGACTCTGAAGTCCTGCAGGATGCCGCCGAGCTTCGACCCCATCCACAAAGGGCGCACCTTGCCATCTACCTGCTTGAAGATGAAAATGCGGCGACCCATTTCATGGTGGAACCTCGTACGCTTGACTACTCCCACCAAGGCATCGGGACTCCCATCACCGTTTACATCGCCGGTGCAGAACCGATAGACGGGATAGGGCAGTCGAAACTCATTCAGATAGTAGAGCGAATCGTGGGTGCGAGAAAGGGAATAAGGGATTTCTGAACTCTCGGAGATCTCTGAGAACTCTGAGAACTCCGAGGACTCCGAGAACTCCGAGCACTCTGAGCTCTCAGAAAACCCTATTATCAGTGCGGTCAGCCACACCCATTTCATAGCAGCGCCTTGATTTCAGCCTCCAGATCCTTCATCTGCGAACTGCGCTTCTGCAGTTGGCTGTTGCGATTGATGAGGAAGAACTCAGGCACGTCTGTCACGTTATAGCTCATGGCACTCTGCAACGAGGCATCGCGCACACAGACCCAGGGCAGGTGTTGCGTCATCTGTTTCCAGAAATGCTCGTCTTGGTCGAGTGACACCTGATAGATTTCCAGTCCCTGTTCGTGATATTTGTTGTAGAGCTCGCGTAACATGAGGATGCGTTGGGCCGACTCGGGCAGAGTGAACGTATGGAAATCGAGCAGCACCACCTTGCCTTTCAGTGAGCTCAGGGTAAGCAGATTGCCGTTCTTATCGGGTAGTTGCAGCTCTATGATGCCCGATTCCACAATGGTGGGACCATCGCCCTGTTGTGCTGTCGATGCATAAGCGTTGCCATAGAGTTGCTGCATGCTCTCTATTACGATGTTGTGCAGGTTCTCTGTGCGTGCAGCACCGGGATAGAACGTGTCCCATGAGGTAGCCACTGCGGCAAATACGCGCAGGTCTTCGCGGCTCTCCTTTGGGTTGAAGATGAGCCAGCGACCCAGTGTCTGGAACAGGGCGAAGTAGGAATAAGTCTTGTTGGGCTCTTTGAAAATATAGTTTTCAAGCACGGTCTCCTTGTAGCGGTTCATCATGCGGCGTAGCGAGTCTTGTGCATCGCCAGGCGGAATGGTCATGTCTTGCTCTAAGGCAATGGCTTTGCGGAGCAAATCCTGTTGCATCAGTGCCAGTGAGCGAATCTTCTCGCAGTTGTCAGAGCCTTCCACTTCGTAGCGGGCTGCCATGTTGGGGTATTGTGCCTTGACGGTGACGGTCTCGGTCGAGTCAATGGAGATGTTGATGATTTGGTCGTGGATGCGCAAGACATAGAACTCGGGAGCAGCTGTGGTGTCGGCCTGGAAACGGAAAGCTCCGTCGGCTCCCAGCTTCAGACTGTCGAGCGGTTTCAGTCCTGAGAGTGACACGTGTTCAAAGTAGAGTACTGAGTCCTTCGCTCCCTCAATGTTGCCTTCAATCGTGAATTTCACTTTGTTGTCGCATGCGCCCAGCAAAAGGGTCATGAGCGCCAATATTACTGTTTTCCTCATGTTCGTATCGTTTTATTTTTGAAGGCAAAGTTACACAAAAATCATAAAAATACAAAATTCTTGTGTGATTCTTGATTGTTTATTCGTCGATTTATATATAAATGAGTAACTTTGCGCGAATTTTTATTTATTTTAGATGTTTTAAAACAAGATGAACGTAATTACAAAGACCCTTCAACTGGCTGATGGAAGGACCATCACCATTGAAACCGGGAAAGTGGCAAAGCAGACCGACGGCAGCGTCATGCTGAAGATGAACAACACCGTGCTCCTGGCCACTGTTTGTGCCGCAAAAGATGCAGTTCCCGGAACCGATTTCATGCCTTTGCAGGTAGATTATCGTGAACAGTACAGCGCTGCAGGCCGTTTCCCCGGCGGATTTACCAAGCGCGAAGGCAAAGCCTCTGACAATGAAATCCTCACATCGCGCCTCGTGGACCGCGTTCTCCGTCCACTCTTCCCCTCTAACTATCACGCAGAAGTTTTCGTCAATGTCATGCTGCTTTCAGCCGACGGTGTCGACCAGCCCGATGCGCTGGCAGGCTTCGCCGCTTCCGCAGCGTTGGCATGTTCAGATATCCCCTTCGAGTGCCCCATCAGTGAGGTGCGCGTGGCTCGTATCAATGGCGAGTACGTCATCGACCCCACCTTCGAGCAGATGAAGCAGGCCGACATGGACATCATGGTTGGTGCTTCGGCTGAGAACATCATGATGGTGGAAGGCGAGATGAAGGAAGTGTCTGAGCAGGATCTGCTCGGTGCCCTGAAGGCTGCTATGGATGCCATCAAGCCCATGTGCGAACTGCAGACTGCCCTCTCGAAGGAGCTGGGCAAGGACGTGAAGCGCGAGTATAACCACGAGGTGAACGACGAGGCTCTGCGCGAGCGCATGAATAAAGAGCTGTACCAGCCCGCCTACGACATCACCAAGCAAGCCCTGCCCAAGCAGGACCGCGCCGATGCCTTCGAGAAACTGCTTGAGGACTTCAAGGAGAAGTTCTTCGCAGAGAGGG
>JAEEPT010000266.1 GCA_016284895.1 Prevotella sp.
AAGTCGCTGCCAGGCTTGAGTCGCAGTTCGAGCGAGGAGAGCATGCCCTGCTGGTCGAAGATGCGACGGGCAAAGCCAATGGAGGTGAGCACGTAGTTCTTGTCGTACTTGGCCTGCATCACTGAGAAGAGCACGCCGGGCGAATAGAGTTCGTCCTGCACGAATCCGTCGGCTGGATCGGTGACATCCACCTGTCCTTCGCGCCGAGGGGTATATACTTGCAGGGGTTCGTCGAAGCGATAGCCCGTACCTAACTGTTCGGCCAGCCGTATGCCCAGGATGCCGTAGTGCAGGTCGGCGGCATGCAGTTCGAAGGTGCCGTCGCCATAGAGTATCTCGCGAATGTGGGTGAGGCGATCGAAATTGTCTTCTACGCCCTTGACGGTCACCATCGCCTGACGACCGTGATAGGTGACAAGTGCCATGTCTTCCACACACTCTGTGGCCACTTCCACCTGCGGCAACTGCCTGATTTCGGTAAGCACCGGATCGTCGGCAGGTGCCGTCTTGCCCACGACTGGCGTCACCTCAAGCTGCGGGTCGAAGGCGGTAAAGAGTGTGGCCACCAGGTCACTGAAGCCGTTGAACACCGACAGCGTGACGATGAGTGCCATCGTGGCAACAGCGACACCTACCACTGAGATGCCGCTGATCACGTTGATGGCATTTGTTGACTTTTTAGAAAAGAGGTAGCGACGCGCTACATACAGTCCAAAGTTCATCGTTCGAACTATTTCTTGAGCAGTTCGTCAATACGGTCAATATAGTCGAGCGAGTCGTCGATGAAGAAGCGCAACTCCGGCACTATGCGCAACTGATGGCGCACGCGCTGTCCCAGTGAGTAGCGAATCTGCTGAGTGTTCTTCTCGATGTTGCTCAGCAGTTCTTCTCCGCGCTCTGAGGGGAAGATGCTGAGATAGGCGGTGCAAATGCTCAGGTCGGGCGAGATCTTAGTACGTGTCACCGACACCATCACGCCGTGCATGGCGCGTGTCTGCTCCTGAAAAATCACGCTCAGCTCCTTTTGCAGCAGTCGGGCTATCTTGTTCTGTCTTGTTTCTTGCATGATAAAAAAGTTACGAAAAAAAATTATTGACTTACAATTTTGTCTTTCACCGGATACTTGTACCAGTCCTGGGCCTGAGTGCGGTCGGCAGCCCACTTCACGAACTCAGGATAGGCATCCTTGATGCAGGTGGTCTCGGTGGGCCACTGCCACTTGACGGGAATCACGATGCCGTGAGGATCCTGGCCCTTGGTTGAAATCCTGATGGTGATGAGGCGACCATCGGCTTGGGACACAAGCACAAACGAGCAAGTCTGGAAGTCGAATCCTGCGGGCTTGCTGAGGGTGACGGTCTTTGTCTTGGCCGAAGCCTGACCTGTGTTGACCATTGTGCCAGGATCAGCCCCGAGCACTTTGTGCAGCTCATCGGTGAATACTGGCGTGAGCTTGCTGTAGCTCTTCTC
Source organism: Prevotella sp. (assembly GCA_016284895.1). Classification (GTDB taxonomy): domain Bacteria; phylum Bacteroidota; class Bacteroidia; order Bacteroidales; family Bacteroidaceae; genus Prevotella. The sequence goes on from JAEEPT010000266.1 coordinate 1,471, forward strand.
TGTCTTGCTGTCGAAGTAGAGCCACAGATTGTTCTTGGCACCAAGTGCTACCAACGTGATATCGAGCTTCGTGCTGTCATCGGCATTCTTCTGCACCTCAATCACACAGTCGTTCAGGTCGTAGTCGCCGAAGTCCTTGTCCTCCCAGGCATAGGTCCAAATCTGTGGGTCGGAGGGATCGGGGTCAACAGGAATGACTTTGGCCTTCTCCAGACGGTCGTTGCCATAGCGCATCCAGAACAGACGGTCGTTGTAGTCCCAGTCGTTGCCCTCGTCGCAGGCTATGAACACATAGCCGTTGAAGCGGAACACCTTCACATGAGAGTCCTCGGCATCGGTCAACTCCTGTTCGCCCTTCATCAGGCGGAACTGCAGTATGTCGGACGACGTGAAGTTGTGGCTCAGCTGCCCGTTCTCATGGCGGCAGCTGAGTTCATAGCCGTGCAGCTGGAACTCACCCGTGTCAAAATCTTTCTTAGCCTCCCAGCCACTGGGGAAGTTGTCTCTGATCAAGAAAGAATCCTTGTTCTCTGTCAGTCCAAGCGGATACCAGGTGTAAGCCAGGTTCAGGTCGGCCTCGCCATCGCCGCCGATATAGACCAGGGGCAGGCTATAGGTTGTGTAAGGATTCTTGCGCACCTGTATTGTGTTGGTGTAGTCGAACTCACCTATCACCTTGCGGTTGTCGTTGCCCTTCGGAAGTGCTTTCTTCACGGCATTGCGGAAGGAATAGTAGTCTTTCATGTAGAAGGGTGCATCGGGGGGCGTGACTACGGCAACACTCCTGTGGGCACCTGAGCGTGCCGCAGCGGGGATGGGCTGCTCAACGAACGACACCTCAGTGTCCGTACCAGCCACAAACGGACGGGCAATACACTGGCCATCTTTCGAAAGGCAGGCAGCATAGAGCACGGTTTCGGCTATCGGTGCACGGAACGAGAGCGTGGCCGAAGCGCCTTTGGTCAGCGCCTTGGCTGCAAGCAATCGGTTCGGGCCTGCATAGGGATGGGCATCGAGCACTACCACTTGACTAATGTCGTCGAGATCGGCATCGGCCACAATCTTCACACTATTCACACTGGTGAGCACCCAGTCCTGCTGCTTGTCGAAGGTGACACCCAGCACCTTCTCGGCATAGGCCACGCGATCGGCATCAGTCACCACATTGGAATTGCCTCCCCCACTATCATCCGAGCTTTCTCCGGTCGTGTTAGGCCGATTTTCATACATGTCCTGCTTGCAGCTGGTAAGTACCATTACACTGAAGAGCAATAGACAGAAAGCCCAACTGATCGATACGAAATGATTTGAGATTCTTTTCTTTTCCATATCTTCTAAAAATTGATTGTAATTTCTTTCTTTTCGGTTTCACCTATCGCAACGGCCTGACTCAGGGTGTAGGTGCCTTTCTGCTGCGTGCTATAGTAGCGCAACTGCAACGACTCCTGAGCCGATGTGCGATACACGGTGAAAGCCTTGCCTACGCTGCCTACACCACGACACTGGTCACCCACAAAAACGCCCACGAGATCGCCCTCAGCCGAAGTAAAGGGTGCCGAAGGGGGCATACTGACCGTCAGGGTGTTCTGCACGGGATACCTCTTACAGCCCTTGAGCATTGACGGCTCAAAGTCTTCGTCTACGCCGTAGGTGAGCTCGGTGACAAAGGTTTCCTGTCCCGTGATGGTGAACAGCTGGTGAAGTGCAGCACAGTAGTAACAGAGCGAGAACCTGACATCCCTATCATTGTGATTGCCTTGGATATTCAGCACGAAATAAACAGTGCCGTCATCATAGACAATACGCCTGGAGGGTATGGCACGACATTCGTCGTCAATGAGCACCGTCATGCGGTCTTCATCAGTAGAATAGCGCACGAGTTCGTCCTGCAGCTTCACCATGATGATCATCGAGCTCTCATAGTCGGCAGGATTAGGAGCCACCCACGAAGGGGATGGCTCAGTACCCGAGAAGTCAACGCTCCACACAGGCTTCTCGCCAGCAACAAACGTCGATGGCCCTCCTGCTGAATTGCCACCTGGCTGATTCGTCAGTTCTGCAGCTGGGTCGTCACCACTCGACGAGCAGCCACACACTGACAGAAGAAGGCAGAAGAGGGAGACGCTCCCCATCAGTATTGCTAAAGATTTCTTGTTCATTCCTATTATCTGTTAAATGATTTAATCTTACTTCACTACCTGTTTCTTTCCATTCCGGATATATAAGCCAGTGCGCTTAGGCTGCTTGTTGAGCTTCATGCCCTGCAACGAGTACCAGCCATCGAGCGGCAACTGGTCGATGGCTACGAAACTGATCTTCGTGGGCTCACCGGGCTGTCCGCTGATGCCGTTGGCCTCGTAGGTCATGGTCTCCTGCGTGGCAGCTATGATCTCGCCGTTGCGCTCAATGGCAAACGACAGCGGAGCTTCCACATCGCCCTCAATGGTAAGGAAGAACAAGTCCTTCATTAACTGTTCACTTCCTACCAGTTCGCCGTTAGCGAAGGCCAGCAGTTTGTCGCCTTCCTGCACTTCCACTCCGACGGCCTCGGCCACAACGTTCATGTTTGTGGCAAAGCGTGCGGGAGCGAGTTTTCCAGAGTTCGTCACATGAGTGTCGATGAAGGTAGTACCCGGCTCATAATACGGATATTTGAAGGTGGCCTCGCTCGTCTTGTTGCGATAGAGCATGTAGCCCTCTCCCGGCA